>DATCDC010000075.1:0-25698 GCA_036510915.1 Solirubrobacteraceae bacterium
GAAGCTCGCGCCGTCCATCACCCCGACTTGGAAGCCCTCCGCTGGGGCTACGAAGACCGAGGGGGTGCTGTCGACCCACGTGCCATCGGCGCCGATGTCGGCGGCGGTCGGCGTCAGCCCGAGCGGCGCCTCGACCGGCGCGGTGGCGCCCCCATCGTTGCTCGTGAAGCTCACGACGTGGTTGCCCGATGACGCCGCGATGCACGTCGAGCACGACGCGACGATGACGATCCTCGACGAGGACACGGCGAAGACGTTCACCACGCCGCCGCCCGCGGGGCTCCCGAGCGCCGGGGTGAACGCCAGCGTCCGCGTCACATCACAGGCGTCGACCCCCGCCGGGATCCGGCAGTAGCCCACGGCCGCCGGCGTCGTGGCCGTCCCTGGGATGCTCCAGACGACGTGGGCGCGCCCGTCCGGGGCGACGGCGACGCGCGGCGTCTCGCCGGTGCCCGCCGTGAACGGCGTCGCCGCGGGCGCGGTCTGCGCCGCGACCCCCAGTAGGAGCGCTGTCACGACGACGGTCAGAACTCCCAGGGTGCGCATGCGGCGCATCCTCTCGCATGCGGCCGCGCGAATCGAGCCGCAGCCCAAAGGCGCACCGGATCACTGGTCAGCGTGCGTCCTCGTGCGTAGGCTGGCGCCCATGCGCGCCGCCACCGTCATCCTCGCGGCCGGAGCGCTTGCGCTGCTTCCCGCGGCCCCCGCCGCCGCCAAGCGCGTGCCGAGCTATCACTCGCCGGGCTACAAGGGCACGACGAAGCTCCCGAACGTCGCGCCCGCGCCGATCGCGCCGATCACCCTGGGCGCCGGCGGCAAGCTGCCGAGCGTCCTCGTCGATGCCGCGGGCACCGGCCACGTGCTCTTCGCCCAGGACGGCGGCGACAGCCCTGACCAGGTCGCCTACTGCCGCCTGGCGCGCGGGCAGAAGGCGTGCGCGTCGACCTCGGCGCTGGCCCCGAACGCTCCCGCCGGTGGTGCCTCGGGCGCGTTCGAGGGCAACTTCCCCGGCGGCAACCACGACACCGACGGCCCGATCCCGATCGTCCAGGGCAATCAGCTCTACCTCGTCGACCGCCGCTTCCCGGACGCCTTCACCCAGCCCGACGGGAAGACGGGCGAGAGCAACGTCTTCCTCTGGGCCTCGCAGGACGGCGGGCAGACCTTCAGCGGCCCGGCGATCATCGGCGACAACCAGATGGGAGGCGGAGCGATCGCCTACGGCGGCGAGGACAACCCGTCGATCGGGACGATCTCGCGCACGCAGACCGGCGGGACGTTCTTCCAGGGCGCCGGCGCCGGCCAGTTCACACGTGCCAAGGCCCAGCTCGGCACCGGCGACCAGGCGTACGACGGCGGGCTGGCCGATGACGGGGTGCTGCCGGTCGCCGTCTTCGACGACCTCACGCCGACGACCTACGTGCGCGAGTGGTCGGGCTCGGGGAACGTCAACGATCCCGCAACATGGTCGACCGCCTCGTTCCCCGGTGCCTCACCGCGGATCGCCGGCGGGCCGATCGGCGTCTTCGTCCTCTACCGCGACCAGCTCGTCGGCGGCAACGTGCTCGTGCGCAGGATCGTCGCCGGCCAGCCGAGCGGGAACCCGGTGAAGCTCGCCGGCAACGTGCAGAACGCGACGATCGCCGAGGACGCGGCGGGCGGCCTCGCGGCCGCCTGGGTCGACGCCGCGGGCGTCGAGCTGCGCACGTCGTCCGACGGCGTCACCTGGACTCCCGCGCAGCTGATCGCGCCGACCCCGCCCGGCGGGACGATCGGCGACCTCGCGCTCGCCGCGACCTCCGACGGCGGCGGGTTCGCGACGTACATCCAGAATCCCGCCGGCGCCGAGGGCGTCGGGACGGTGGCGACCTCGGTGTTCGGCACGCAGCGCGCGACCGGCAAGCCCGGCCTGGGTCAGCTTCCCGGCGGCGGGCTCGGCTCGCAGATCGGGGACCAGCTGGCGACGACGACCTGCTCGGAGGCGAAGTTCGGCGTCGTCACCGCCCGGGTCGGCGCCGGCTGCTTCGCGCACGACAAGAACGACCCGAACCTCGACGTCTCGCTCGGCGAGGTGAACGTCAACGGCATCTCGATCATCCCCGACGCCGGCGTGAAGATCGGGATCGACCCGAAGCTCCACACGATCGACACGACCGGCTCGGTCTCGGTCGTCCTCAAGGGGCAGGGCCTCAACGTCACGCTCTGGCACGGCGAGCTGCACGCGAAGATCCCGGTCGCCCAGCCGGGATACGACCTGTTCGACTTCAACGAGCTCAAGCCGCCGGACGTCGCCGGCTTCCCGATCGACGGCGACGTCGACGTGAAGCTCATCAGCGGCGGCGTGCAGGTGCCGGTGTCGCTGAAGCTGCCCGGCGTCTTCGGCGGCGTCACCGGCAGCGCGACGCTGTCGGCGACCCTCGACGGCGGCCTGAACCTGGACTCGCTGGAGTTCAAGGTCGGCGACGCGTCGTTCGGCGCAGCGGAGCTCAAGGACCTCGACATCAGCTACACCCGCAGCGGGAACGTCTGGAAGGGGAGCGGCACGCTGAACGTCCCGACCGGTGGCACGCTCTTCAGCCTCAGTCTCGCGATCGAGTTCGACGACGGCAACTACAAGAGCGGCTCGTTCGTCGTGGGCATCCCGTATCCCGGCATCCCGCTGGACCTCAACGACACTCCGCCGCAGCTCTACCTCACCAAGGGTGGCCTGGGCTTCGGGCTGAGTCCGCTGTCGCTCTCGGGCAGCATCGAGTTCGGGATCACGCCGCTCTCCGAGGGCGACTACGCCTTCAGGCTCGACGGCGGCCTGACCGCGTCGTTCGGCAACCCCGTGGCGCTCACGGCGACCGCGACCGGCTTCCTCTACAAGATCCAGGTCGCGGACGCCAAGCTCGTCTACACGCTGCCGAGCAGCGTGGTGCTCGACGCCGAGTCGAGCTACGACCTCGGCGTCGTCGAGGAGAAGGGCAAGCTGCACGCCGTCATCGACCCGCACTCGAACACGTTCGGCGGGCGGATCAGCAGCGACCTCGTGATCCACCTCGCCAAGCTCGGGCTCTCGAGCGCGCTGCCGAGCAACGTGCTCGACGGGGGCGACGTGACCGTCCCCGGGGAGGACATCGCGATCAACACCAAGGGGTTCGGCGTGTACATCCCGTTCGGCTCCGGCGTGCCGTTCGTCGGCACGATCACCTACGACTGGGGCGCCCCGGCACCCGTCCCGCATGCGTTCGTCGACGTGACCTCGGACTACGCCGTCGGGGTGGCCAGCACCAGCGCTGCGGGCGCGCACGCCCACGCGGCGGCCGGCGAGGCGTTTCAGGTGCCCGCCGGCGCGCCGGCCGTCGCGGTCGACGTGACCGGCGACGGCGGCGCCCCCGACGTCGTCCTGACGGCCCCGAACGGCACGCAGGTCGTGCCGTCGACGACGGTCACGGCGGGGACGAGCGTCGTCGCGTTCGGCGACCCGACGGTGAACACGACCCACGTCGGCGTCAAGAACCCGGCCGCCGGCCGCTGGACGGTCTCGCAGGCGCCCGGCTCGGCCGTGGCGATCACGGGGCTGAAGTACGTCGTCGGCGAGGCGCCGCCGAAGGTCAGCGCGAGCGTCGGCGGGCACGGCGCCACACGCACGCTGACCTATCACGTGAAGGCGCCGAAGAACGTGACCGTCGCGTTCGCCGAGCAGACCGGGAAGCTCTTCCACCGGCTCGGGGCGGCGAAGGGCTCGTCGGGCACGCTGCGCTTCACGCCCGCGGTCGGCGCCGCCGGCAAGCGCTCGATCGTCGCGCTGATCGACAACGGCGGGCTGCCGCACGGGCGACCCATCGTCGCGTCCTACGTCGCGCCGGCCCCCGCCACCCCGACCCGCGCGAGCCGCCTGCGCGTGAGCGCCGGGGCCAAGGCGTTCAGCGTCAGCTTCACCGCGCCGCGCAGCGCGCTGCACACCCTCGTCACGATCGTGGCGACCGACGGGCGCCACCTGCAGAAGGTCCTGCCGGTGCGCACGCACACGCTGTCGGTCCCGGTCATCGGCTTCAAGGACGGCATCCGCGTCAGCGTCGCCGGCGTGAGCGCCACCGGCCGGCGCGGGCCGGCGGTGTCGGCGAGCGCCCGGCGCGCGCGATAGGCGGGCGCTCTACGCGCAGACCTTGATCGACGAGCGGATCGACTTCTTCGGCACCTTGCCGTGCCGGACCTTGATGTAGGCGCGGGCGCGCAGCGCGATCGTCGACCCGCGCTTCGCGCTCGCGGTGACCTTCAGCGTCTGCACGAACGGCGCCGCCGTGTCGATCTTCACGACCTTCGCGCCGATATAGAAGTCCGTGCGGCTGACCTTGACGAAGAGGTTGCCCTTCTTCTTCTTGCGCTTGAAGGACAGCGTCACCTTGAAGGTGGAGTTCGGCTGCACGCAGCCCTGCGGCACGCCGAAGGTGATGCTCGCGCCGGGCGCCTGCACGGTCGTGGTCTTCGGCGGCACGGGCAGCGGTGCGAGCAGGACGGCGTTGGCGGGGGGCTCGCCGATGTAGACGACCCAGCCGCGCCCGTCCGCGCCGGCGGCGACGTCGCGCGCGATCGGCGTGTCGGTCGTCACGATGCCCAGGACCTGGAAGCTCCTGCCGCCGTCCGTCGAGACCGCCGAGTCGGTGCCCGCGGAGCTGTTCCAGATCACGTGGATGCGCCCGGAGGCGTCCTCGTAGGCGTCCTCCAGCGTCTGGTTCGTCTCGCCGGGTCCTGGGGTGACGCGCACCTCGGGGCCGAAGCGCCGCGTCGCGGGATCGAACTTGTCCACGCCGATCCTCTCGTTCCCCACGACGCTCTGGTCCTGGTAGACGACGAAGAGGCCGCTCGGGCCGGAGACGAGGTTGGGCGGGTCGATCGTCTTCGCGGTGTTCGGCAGCGAGATGCCCGTCGTCCACTTCGTCGCGTCGCCGAGGTCCGCGGTGCTCGACGTGTCCGGCGCCTGGTTGAAGACCGAGTAGACGATGCCCGGCTGCGTGCCGTCCAGCGAGTACGCCGCCGCGACGAGGTAGGACGACGCCCCGCTCCCGCCGACCGCGGTGGCGACGTCGTAGAAGTTCTCCGTCGCGAAGATCTGGTGCGCGGGGTCCTGCTGGTTGTCCGTGATGTCGCCGGCCGGGTCGACGCCGAGCACGTACAGGCCGCTCGCGGCGCCGCCGCCGGAGATGAAGCGCCCGGCGCCGTCGAGGAAGTTCTTGCCGCCGGTCGGCGTGACGCCGGCGCCCGCGACCGGCGTGCGGCAGGCCTTCGTGAACGAGGCGCCGCCGTCATTGGACTCGTACTCGATCAGCGAGTTGAGCGGCGAGGTCGTCCCGTTGCACTGGGTCGCGTTGCCGTAGATGACGATGTGCGAGGGCGTCGGGGCGAAGATGTTCAGCGTGCCGACGCCGCCGGCCTGCAGCTCCGGCGCGGGCAGCAGCGCCGCGGTGCACGTCGCCGCGCCGGCGGGCACCGTGCACGACCGCACGCCGCCCGTTGCGCGGTCCTCCCAGGCGATGTGGCCGACGCCGGCGCTGTCGACGGCGATGACGGGCCGGTCGCCGTTGGTGCCGATCTGGGCGGGCGCGGCGGCGAGCGCCGCGGGCGCACCGGCCCCTGCCGCGAGGCTGACGAGAACGACGGCGATCCTGGCGACGTGCCTCACGGGAATGGCTCCTGGCGATCGGACTTGAGGACAGCACCCTATGCCCATGACCAAACGCGGCCATCGCGATCCGGTTCCGGTCTCTCGCCGCTACGGTTGCCGTGTGACCGTCCGCGTCCGCCTCTTCGCGATGCTGCGCGAGCGCGCGGGCAGCGACGTGCTCGAGCTCGAACTGCCCGAGGGCGCGAGCGTCGCCGAGGCGCTGGCGGCGCCGGCGATCGCGGCGCTCACCGGCGACCTGCACTGCGTGCTCGCCGTCAACCGCGTGTACGCACCGCCCGGGCAGGTGCTCGTCGCCGGCGACGAGATCGCGCTGATCCCGCCCGTCTCCGGTGGAGCCGCGCCGCGCGTCCCGCACATCGCCGTCACGGCCGCGCCGCTCGCGCTCGAGGCGCTCGCCGCGCGCGTGCGCGACCCGCGCGCCGGCGCGGTCGTCGTCTTCGAGGGCCTCACGCGCGAGGTCGACGAGCTCCACTACGAGGCGTACGCCGAGATGGCGATCGAGGCGATGCGCGAGATCGCGCTCGCCGCGATCGAGCGTCACGGCCTCTGCGCCGCCGCCGCCGAGCACCGTGTCGGCGTCGTGCCCCTGTCGGAGCCGAGCGTGATCGTCGCCGCCAGCGCGCCGCATCGCGGCGAGGCGTTCGCCGGCGCGCGCGAGATGATCGACGCGATCAAGGCGAGCGCCCCGATCTGGAAGCTCGAGGTCGAGGACGACGAGCGGCGCTGGGTGGAGGGGACACCGCCCGCTCCGCCGGACGAGCGGTGAACCGTCAGGCGCGGGCTCGCAGCCGGGCCAGCAGCCCGGCCTTCACCGCGGGCCAGTCGTCGTCGACGACGCTGTAGAGGGCGCTGTTGCGCCAGCCGGGGCCGATCCCCGGCGTGATCTGGTACTTGCGGAGCACCCCCTCGAAGGTCGCGCCCATGCGCTCCATCGCGCCGCGCGAGCGCTCGTTGCGCTCGTGGGTCTTGAGCTCGACCCGCTGGCAGCCGAGGACCTCGAAGGCGTGCGTCAGCTGCAGGAGCTTGGCCTCGGCGTTCGCGCCGGTCCGCCACGCGGCCGGCGTCAGCCAGGTCCAGCCGATCTCCAGCCCGCCGTGCTCGGGGCGCAGCGTGAGGAAGCGCGTCGAGCCGAGCACCGCGCCCGTGCGCGCGTCGACCGTCGCGAACGGCGCCTGCGTGCCCGCCGCGGCCTGCGCCAGCGCGTCGGCGAAGAACGCGGCCCAGGCCGCGCGCGAGGCGCTCGGTGGCGGGGCCTGTAGCCAGGTCCAGATCTCCGGCGGGGCGGCGGCCGCCAGCAGCGGCTGCTCGTGCGCGGGGGCGAGCGGCTCGAGGCGGACGATGCGCCCCTCGAGCACGGGGTTCAGCGGTGCGGGCCAGGCGCTCAGACGGAGCCGCCCGCGGGCGCCGGGGCGGTCGGGTCGGCACCCTCGCCGCCGCCGGCGTTCTCACGCGCGAGCCAGTCCTCGGCACGCAGCGGCTCGTCGCGGCAGCGCTCGACGATGTTCAGCAGGTCGGACATCGAGGAGACCTCCTCGACCTGCTCCTTGATGAACCACTGCATGAACTGCTCACTGGCGTAGTCGTTGTTGTCGCGGGCGATCGCGGCGAGCGCGTTGATCTGCGAGGTGACGCGCTTCTCCTGCGCGAGCGCGACCCGGACCGGCTCGACGATGTCGGCGAAGGTGTTCTGCGGCGCGTCGATGCCGGGGATCGTGGGCGCGACGTCCTGATCGAGCAGGTAGCCGACCATCATCATCGCGTGGTTGCGCTCCTCGAGCGCCTGCGCGTAGAAGAACTCGGCCAGGCGGGGCAGGGTCTGCGCGTCGTAGTGGACGGCGATCGCGACGTACTGCTGGTGGGCTGCGAACTCGTGCGCGGTCTGCTCGTTGAGCTTGTCGACGAAGGGCTGGGCGGGCATGCGGCCATCCTACGACGAGCGGCGCGGTGACCCGGTCTACGGCTGATCGTCCTGGCTCTGGAAGAGGTTGATCCCGTCGGCCGGAGCCTCGACGCCGAACTGGCGCCAGATGATGTCGACGCTCGGTCCGGGACCGGCGATCGCCGCGCCGGTGGCGAGCGCGCCGTCGCCGCCCTGCAGCGGCGCCGAGACGGTGGACGTCGCCGTGAAGACGCCGTTGCGGGGGGCCTTGGCGGCCTGCCAGCCCTTCGGTGCCGACCAGATCACGGCCGCGCCGCCGCCGGGGCGCGCGGTGATCGCCGGCGCGCCGAGGCCGGCGCCCTGACCGAGCGTCGCGAGCTTGAACGCCGCGCCGACGGCGGCCTGCGCGACCACGATGCGCGTCGCGGCGCCGGCGCCGATCCGCCAGGTGACGAACGCGCGCCCACGCTCGTCGACGGCTGCGCCGACGTTGCGGACCTCCTCGTTGCCGCCCGCGCTGAGGGGCAGCGACAGCGAGAGCCGGCCCGGACTGCTGCGGCGTACGACGCGTACGCTGCCGTCGGCGTCCTCCCAGGCGACGATGCCGTTGCCCAGGCGCCCGACGGCCGCGGCGATCGGCGCGCCGGGGCGCGCGGCGCCGAGCAACTGCGGGCGCTGCGGGACGCCGTTGTCGGCGATCCGCGACGCGACCGCCTTGTGACCCGTGACCCACGCGGCCACGGGGCTGCCGTCCGTGCCGATCCCGACCGAGGGCTGGCTCAGGGAGCGGCTGGCGAAGAAGCGCGGGACGCCGAAGCGCAGGCCGGGGAGGCGCGTCACGATGGCCACGCGCCGCTTCTTCGTTCTCGGATCAGTGGTGCCGATCGCGACGACGGCGAGGCCGCCGTCGGAGATCCCTGCCGCGGGCCGGCTCATCGGGCTGAAGCGTGCGCCGACGAGCGCGACCGGGGGGGCCGCGAAGCCGAGGGCCGCGTCGTCGCGCACGAGCGCGCTCACGAGCGAGGAGGACCCGGTGTCCCAGCGGATCGCGATCAGCCCGGCGCCGTCACCGGCGGCGGCCGCGGCGGCGGCGCCGACCTTCAGGCCGGAGACCGTCCAGGGCGCAGGCAACTGCGGCAGCGGCTGGGCCCCGCCCCAGTCGAAGGACGGCCGTGACGACGATGCGCTGATCGCATCGCGCTCCACCAGGACCAGCGGCTCGTCGAGCGTCCCGCCGCCCACGACGGCGAACGCGTTGCCGGTCGGGTCACCCGCGACCGCGTACGCCTTCGAATCCCCGTTGACGTAGATCGCGGTCGGCGGGCTCCAGGCGTGGGCGACGGGCGCCGCGAGCACGAACAGGACCGCCGACGCAAACAGCGCCACCGGCCGGACCGCAAGCGTTGAACGCGCGCTGAAGATGCTTCGCATGCTCCCAGGGGAGGGGGACATTGCCCGTACATCGACACTCTCGCGCGTTCAGTGGAGCGCTGCAAGGCGCCCCGGGGCGAATGAGCGCTCCCAGCGAGGATCCGCTCCGCCCCGCATCCGGCCCCCCGAGCGCCTAGTGTTCACACCAATGGCCACCTGTCTCGTCACCGGTGGCGCAGGGTTCCTCGGCTCGCACCTGTGCGACGAGCTGCTGCGCCGCGATCACCGCGTCATCTGCGTGGACAACCTGGAGACCGGCTCGCTGCACAACATCGAGCACATCCGGGCGCCGGAGTTCACGTTCCTGATGGCGGACATCGTCGAGCCGTACTTCATCGACGAGCCGGTGGACTTCGTCTTCCACCTGGCCTCGCCGGCCTCCCCGATCGACTACCTGCGGCTGCCGCTGCACACGCTGAAGGTCGGCTCGTACGGCACGCACCATACGCTCGGCCTCGCCAAGCAGCACCGCGCGCGCTTCCTGATCGCCTCCACCAGCGAGGTCTACGGCGACCCGGACGTGCACCCCCAGACCGAGGAGTACTGGGGCAACGTCAACCCGATCGGCCCGCGCGGCGTCTACGACGAGGCCAAGCGCTACGCCGAGGCGCTGACGATGGCCTACCACCGCCAGCAGGGCGTCGACACGGCGATCATCCGGATCTTCAACACCTACGGCCCCCGGATGCGTGCGCACGACGGCCGCGCGATCCCGACGTTCCTGCGCCAGGCGCTCGCCGACCGCCCGATCACGGTGTTCGGCGACGGCAGCCAGACGCGGTCCTTCTGCTACGTCGACGATCTGATCCGCGGGATGATCGCGCTGGCCGAGTCCGGCGAGCACATGCCGGTGAACGTCGGCAACCCGGACGAGTTCACGCTGCTGCAGCTCGCGGAGGCCGTGATCGAGATCACCGGGTCGGGCTCGGAGATCGTCTACGAGGCGCTGCCGACGGACGATCCCAAGCAGCGCCGGCCGGACATCAGGCGCGCACAGGAGATCCTCGCGTGGCAGCCGGCGATCTCGCTCGAGGACGGCCTGCGGCGCACGATCGCTGAATCCGGGGCCGATGCGCTCCTCGGCGCAGGGAGTTAGCGCACCTTTTCGCGCCCCCGCGCGTTTGAACGACTGGAGATGGCGAGCGTACGTCAGTTGACCGATCCGTCCAGCATCCAGAGCGCCCCCCCGGCGCCGGAGCAGCCGACGGCCGTCGACGCGCTCCCCGGCCTCGAGGCCGTCGGGCCCGGCGGCCGCGACATGCGGCGCAAGCGCCTGCCCGCGCTGTCCTTTCTGCTGCGGATGGACACGCTGCGCCGCTGCGCCCGCGTCGTCTCGCTGGTCGCGCTGGACGCCGCCGGGATCTACCTGGCGATCTTCGGCGCGCTGGAGCTCAAGGCGCAGGTGCGCGGGCGCCCCGGCGTGTCCGAGACGGCCTCCTCCGCCTGGCACTTCGCGACGTTCGCCTTCCTCATCACCGCGCTGCTGTTCGCCCGCGCCGGCCTGTACGCGGACCGCGCCTCGCGCCCCGGCCTGCGCGCGATCGTCTCCTCGCTCTTCCAGGTCGCGCTCGTGGCGCTCGTCTACGCGGTCGTCAGCGGGCAGCAGTTCCAGAGCTTCTACATCTTCTGGGGCTCACTGCTCTTCGCCACGATCGTCGTCAGCGCGCTGCGCTGGGGCTATGACCGGATCAGCGGCGCCATCCTCCGCGCGGCCGGCTACCACCGGCGGGCCGTGCTCGTCGGCTCGGGCGCGCAGATCGAGGCCGTCGCGCACGCGCTCAAGGGGAGCACGGCGAGCCCCTCGCCGATCGCCGTGGTGGGCTTCATCTCCCTGACCCCGCGCCCGAGCAACGGGCTGCGCTCGCTCGGGCGGCTCGACGAGCTCTCGGAGATCATCCAGCGCGAGGAGATCGACGAGGTCATCATCGCCGACCCCGACTTCCCCCAGCAGCGGGCGGTCGACGTCGTCGACACCTGCCACCAGCGTGGTGTGCGCGTGCGCGTCGCCCCGTCGACGATGGAGATCCTCGTCCACCGCGCGGACTTCGTCCCGGGGGAGGCCGTGCCGCTGTTCGAGCTGCGCTCGCCGCAGTTCGAGGGGCTGGACTTCGCGGTCAAGCGCACGTTCGACCTCGTCGGCTCGGTGTTCCTGCTCCTCGTCCTCAGCCCGCTGCTGGCGGGCTGCGCGGCGGCCGTGTGGCTGACCTCGAAGGGCTCGATCCTCTACCGCTCGCATCGGCCCGGCATCGGCGGCGAGCCGTTCGCCTGCCTGAAGTTCCGCACGATGTACTCCGACGCCGACGAACGCCAGGCCGAGATCGAGCACCTCAACGAGGCCGACGGCGCGCTCTTCAAGATCCGCGATGACCCGCGCATCACGCCGGTCGGGCGCGCGCTGCGCAAGTTCTCACTCGACGAGCTGCCGCAGCTGTGGAACGTCCTGCGCGGCGACATGTCGCTCGTCGGGCCCAGGCCGCTGCCCCAGCGCGACTACGACCAGCTCGAGGAGTGGCACCGCAAGCGCTACCTCGTCCTGCCGGGCATCACCGGCCTATGGCAGGTCTCCGGCCGCTCGGAGCTCGACTTCGACGATCTCGTGCGGCTCGACTTCCTCTACCTCGAGCACTGGTCGGTCTCCCTGGACCTGTCGATCCTCGTGAAGACGATCCCCGCGGTCCTGCGCGGGCGCGGCGCGTTCTAGGACGCCGCGGGTCCGCCCACCGTCAGCAGGTGATCGCGATGCGCATGTCGCCGCTAGCCTGCGGCCGGTGTCGGACGTGTTCAGTGCAGCGCACCGCGGCGGCTCGGGCTCGCCGCTGGTCTGCCTGCACGGCTTCACCGACACGTGGCGCACCTGGGACCTCGTGCTGCCGGCCCTGGAGCGCGAGCACGACGTGCTCGCGCCGACGCTGGCAGGGCACGCGGGCGGGCCGCCGCTCGGCCGGCCGGCGAGCGTCTCCGTGCTGACCGACGCGCTCGAGGCGGCGATGGACGAGGCCGGCTTCGAGACCGCGCATCTCGTCGGCAACTCGCTCGGCGGGCACCTCGCGCTGCAGCTCGCAGCGCGCGGCCGGGCGCGCACCGTCGTGGCGCTGGCGCCGGCCGGCGGCTGGGCCGCAGGCGATCCCGCCGCCACGCGGATGGAGCACTTCACGCGGATGCGCGTGCTGCTCGAGGGCGCGGCGCCGCACGCGGACGCGATCGTCGCCGCGCCCGGCGGCGCCCGCCGTGCGAGCGCGGACATCACGACGAACTACGAGCACATCCCGCTCGACCTGCTCGCCCACCAGCTGCGCGGCGTGGTCGGCTGCACCGGCCTGGACGCGCTCGTCGCCGGCGCGGCGCGCGACGGCTGGGGGCTCGACGCCGCGGCGATCGCCTGCCCGGTGCGGATCGTGTGGGGGACCGATGACCGGCTGCTGCCCTGGCCGACGGCGGCGATGCGCTACCGCGAGGACTGGCTGCCCAACGCGGACTGGGTCGAGCTCGAGGGCGTCGGGCACTGCCCGCAGCTCGACGTGCCGCTCGAGACGGCCCAGCTGATCCTCGGGTTCACGGCGGACCGACGGGCGCGCTGAGGCTCGTCGGCCTCGGGGTGACGTCCTGCTGGAGCCGGCGGCGCGCGGGCAGCTGGGGGCGTGATTCAGCCCGCGGCGCCGACGAGCCCGCTGACGAGGCCGCGCCACTCGTCGTCGCCGAGCCCCTGGGCGACGAGCCTGGCCGGCTCGGCGGCGTCGCGGGTGAAGACGTGGCAGCGCTCGCCGTCCTGCGCGAGCACGACGTCGTGGGTTTCGCGGGTGCCGTCGTCGCGCCAGGCGCTGACGCTGATCAGCGCGGTCTCCGGGCTGGCCGCGAGCACGGCGTCCGCGTCGGCGTCGCCCGGGCCGCGCTCGCCGTGCGGCAGGCGGGCCCAGAGGCGGGCGAGCGCGTCCTCGCTCGTGCGCAGCGCGTAGAAGTGGATGCCCAGCGCGTCGATCAGCACCTCGAGCGTGACACCCTCCGGTTGGGGCATCAACAGGAAGCGCCACGGGCGGTCGGGCTCGCTGCCGGTGACGCGCGCGTCGAGGACCTTGCGCGAGCGCTCCTGGAAGGCGAGCGCGATGCCCAGGTCGCCGCGCACCTGGACCTCGTCGTCGCCGGTGGCGGTGGTGATCAGGTTGCGGGCAGCGAGCGAGCGCACCGCCTCGGCGACGAGCTCGGGCGCCGGCTCGCGCTCGATGAAGTCGATCACCCCGTTGACGGCGTCGATCTCTGCGAGCGTGTAGGCCCCCAGGGGGACCGGCCCCGTGCTGACGAGGTGCACGACCGCCTCGATCAGGCCCTCGGGGATCTGCGCGTCGCCCGACTGCCCGATGTCGCTCACGTCTCGTCCTCTTCTCCGGGGTTGACCTGGCGCACCGCCAGCTCGATCTCACGCTCTCCCGCCCTGACGGTGGCGCGCGTCGTGCGCGGTGCCGGCGGGAGCTTCCAGCGCGGCGGCGGGTGTTCGCGGGTCAGGAGCTCGCGCGTCGGCGGCGAGGGCGTCTCGGTGACCCACACGTCGGAGGCGCCGAACAGGCCGCGGCCCGCGCGGGCGCCCGGGACGAAGACGAGCTCGGCGAGCGTGTCGGCGCGGTCGGGCGGCGGGAAGCGCGCGGCGAGGTCCGCGGAGGCCGACGTCGTGTCGTCGTCGTCCTCGATGTGCTCGAGCGCGCCGGTCAGCTCAGCCTCGGCGGCGGCCGGCAGCGGCATCGTCACGCCGAGGTCGGGCGAGAGGTACATCGGGCGCTTCTCGGTCATGCCCGACAGGCCCCAGGGGCCGACGTTGCGCTTCGTGATCCGGTAGACGACGTAGTCCATCAGGTGGCGCACGTCGGTCATGCTCGGCAGGTGGAAGCCCTTGCCCATCGCGGCGGGCGTCTTCTCCAGCTGCACCCACGTCCCGGCCGCGGTGCGCCCGTGCAGCTTCTCGCGCACGAGCGGCCCGCGCAGGCCGATGTCCGGGTACTTCGTCTTGTCGATCGTCTTGTGGTGGCTGGAGAGCCGCTCGTGGCTCTTGGGGTAGCGCCAGCGCTCGTACAGCGCGGGGTCGTCGATCAGGACGTGCGCGCCGTAGAGCACCTCGCGCAGCTGCTGGACGTCGAGCCCGTGGGTCTCGAGGTCGGCGATCATCGCGGCCTCCGAGGGCGTCAGGCGCCGCGCCGCGAGCCCGAGGCCCGAGCGCCACTTGCCGGTGCGCGCGGTGATCTCGACCATCAACCGCACGCGCGTGCGGACGCGCTCGGTCTCCTCGCTGTCGAGTGGCGCGGGCTCGGGTGCCATGGGCTCGCTCATCGATCCCTACGCCCTGCGCCCGGCGTCGATCCTCACGGCGCTGCTGTCGCATCGACGCGTCGAGCCCGCTGCTGCGCAGCCGAGGGTCGCGGTGAGCAGGGCGACTGTCCGGGCACGGGCGACCATGCGCGGACTCTATCCGCGGGTCGTGGATCGCCGCTGCCGTGCAAGACTCGCGGGCCCACCCGCACCACGATCAGAAGGGCGACACACATGGCCACGAAGGACGACTTCTCCCCCGAGGACTGGGCGGCGCTGGTCCGCGCGCCGCTCGTCGCCGGCCTGGCGATCTCGATCGCCGACCCGGGCGGCCCGATCGAGCTGACGAAGGAATCGATGGCCGCGATGAAGACCGTGCTCGAGCCGGTCGGCGGCGACCAGCCCGAGCTCGTCGCCGCGATCCGCGCCGACTTCGCGGCCGAGGCGGCCGACCACCACAGCCCCGTCAAGGGGTACAAGCCCAAGAGCCCGCAGGAGATCGTCGACGAGCTGAAGCGGGTCAACGGGATCGTCTCCGCGAAGGCGACGCCGGAGGAGGCCGAGGGCTTCCGCGCGCTGCTCAGGACGGCCGCCCAGCGCGCCGCCGAGGCGGCCAAGGAGGGGGGCTTCCTCGGCTTCGGCGGCAAGGAGCTGATCAGCGCCAATGAGCAGCGGATGCTGGACGAGATCGACGCCGCGCTGGCGCCGCCGCCCGCGGCCTGAGCGCGTGGAGGACTGGCGCGAGGCGCTCTGGGCGAGCGTGCCCGAGGGCGCGCAGCCCGAGCGCTTCGCCGCCCGGTCCGCATTCCTGCTCGCCCACGCCGGCGCGGGCGACCGCGTGCTGGATCTCGGCTGTGGCGACGGCACGTTCGCGGCGGCGCTGACCGGCGCGGGCGCCGAGGTCACCGCGGTCGACGTCGCGGCCGAGGCGGTCCGCCGGGCGGCGCTGCGCGCGCCCGGCGCGCGCGTGCTGCAGGTCGCCGAGGGCGCGCCGCTCCCGTTCGGGGAGGACGCCTTCGACGTCGTCTGGGCGGGCGAGACGCTCGAGCACGTCGCCGACGTCGTCGGGCTGCTGGCCGAGCTGCGGCGCGTCCTGCGCTGGGGCGGGGCGCTGCTCGTGACGACGCCCAACCAGGCGCGCGTCGCCGTCGCGCTGGAGGCGCTGGCCGGGCGACCGCTCGAGCGCCGGCTGGACCCGCGCTCGGACCACCTGCGGTTCTTCACCGCCCGGACCCTGCGCGAGCTGCTCAAGGCGGCGGGGTTCGCGCAGGTCGACGTGCGGGCGCTCGACGGACCGCCGCTCGCGCGCCGCGCGCTGCACGCGGTCGCCCGCTAGCCCTTGGCCTTCGCCTTCTTCGCGCTCGTGGTCCGCTTGGCCGCCTTGAGCTTCGCGGCCTGCTCGCGGCGGTAGGCCTCGAGGTAGATCGACTGCGCCGTCGCCGAGCGCGGGTCGAGGAACAGCGCCGGCGAGACGTCGCGCAGGGCGGCGGCGGGACCGCGACCCGAGTCCAGGTCGTAGAGCGCGAGCTGGTTCCAGGTGCCGGCGTTCGCCGGCTGCAGCTGCACGGCGCGCTGCAGCGTCGCGAGCGCGGCCGCGCGCCGGCCCGCCGCCGTCTGGGCCTGGGAGAGCGTGAACAGCGCATCGACGGACAGCGGGTCGGTCCCGGTCGCCTGCTCGGCGGTGCTCAGCGCCAGGGCCTTGTTCCCGTCGGCGAGCGCGCTGAGCGCCGCGTCGGTCTGGTCGGCCGCGCGCTGGGGGCGCGAGGCCGACCAGGCGGCGGTGCCGGCGACGAGCAGCACGAGGATCGCGCAGGCGACGCGCACGGGGGAGCGGATGCCCGCGCGCAGGCGCGCGGCCGCGCCGAAGGGCCCACCGGCACCGAGCACCTCGGTCGTCGGGCCGCGCGCGGCGACCCATCCCGCGCACAGCAGCGCGGTGAAGCAGGTGCCCGGGATGAACCAGGTCCAGTCGATCAGCGAGTGCACGCCGAACACGACGACGATCACCGCGAGCGTCAGCAGCCCGGCCCGCTCGGGCGTCGGCGGCCGTGCGCCGGGGCCGCGCCACGGCCCGGTCGTGCGCGCCGCGGCGGCGAGCCACGCGGCCAGCAGCGCGAGCGTCAGGGCGAGGCCGATGATCCCCAGGTCCGACGCCGTCTGGACGAGGTAGCCGTGGGCGTGCAGGACGTCGAGGTCGTCCTTGCGGAAGCGCAGCCGCGCGGTCGCGTAGCCGCCGGCGCCGACGCCGGTGACCGGGCGCGCCCTGAAGATCGAGATCGCGTCGCGCCAGTAGCGCGAGCGCACGCTCCCGATCGCCGTCAGGCGGCTCGGGTCGTTCGGCGGCGTGTTCGCGTTGGGGTCCGTGAGCGACTTCCAGGAGTGCGAGATCGTGCCGCCGAAGCCGCGGTGCGAGAAGGCCAGCGCACCGGCGAACACGAACGGCACGAGCGCGAGCGCGACCAGGATCGCGGTCCCCCACGCGCGCCGCGTGCGCTCCGGCCAGAGGCGGCCGTCGCGGATGAACGTCGTCACCAGGCCGGTCAGCAGCAGCAGCACGAGCAGCGCGAGCAGGCCGATCCCGAGCTCGTGCCCGGCGTCGGTGCGCACGAGGATCTCCATGCGATCCTTGCTGAGGCCGTCCTGGTGGAAGGCCCAGAACCCGAGCAGTGCGGAGAGGACGATCGTCGGCAGCAGCACGGTCGCGCCGCGCAGGCGCAGCGGGACGAGCGCGAACCAGACGGCCATGCCGAGGGCGACGGCGAGCAGCGAGCCGCGCGAGTAGGCGAGCAGGATCGCGACGAACAGGACGCCGAGCGCTGGGTAGGCGAGCGCGGCCAGGCCGCCGTGGCCGTCGCGCCGGGCCCCGAGCCAGACGGCGGGCGGGACGCCGAGCGCGGCCATCAGGCCGACGGCGTTCCAGTACCCGAACGGGTCGCGCAGGCGCGCGTAGGTCTCGTCCGGGGCGAGCGTCGCCGGGAAGACCTTCGTCAGCAGCGCGTAGCCGCTGATCGTCAGGGATGCCAGCAGGACGCCGCCGAGCAGGGCCCGCCAGCGCCCGGGCGCGAGGCGCACGAGCGCCACGCCGCTGGCCATCACGGCGAACCCGGAGAGCGTGCGGTTGACCTCGATCCAGGCGTCGGCGGGGACGATCGCCCAGCCGATCGAGAGACCCGTCAGGACCGTGAAGGCCGCGAACAGCGCGAGCGTCGCGAAGCCCCAGGGGCGCCGCGCCGGGAGCGCCGCGAGGACGCCGGCCGCGCACAGCAGCCCGGCGCCGATGTCCACCCAGATCTCGACGCGGGTGATCTGCTCGAGCTGCAGGCCGCCGTTGCCGCCCAGCGCGATCGCGACCAGCGCGGCGGCGAAGGCGACCGTCAGCAGCGGGCCCGAGAGGGCCGAGAGGCGCGGGCGCGGGCGCCCCCCGACCGCCGGGGGCAGCGCGACGCCCGCCGTCAGGTCAGGGCTGGCGACGGGCGCGGGCACGCGGGACGATGAGGAGGCCGATCGCGACCAGGACGGCGACGGACAGCAGGCCGAGGGCGATGAGCAGAGGGGTCGGCAGATCGGAGATGGAGGCCGAGACGGGCCGCCCGGCACCGAGCGAGCTCGGCTCGAGGACCTTGCCGCCGACGGTCACGGGTGCGCTCGACTGCCTGGCTGCCTGCTGGACCGCCTGCGTCACCGCCGCGCGCTCTGCCGGGGTCGCGGTCGCCAGCGGATCCCCGCCGGAGGCGGGGACGAACGCGCTCGCGCCGCCCGAGCCCCCACCGGTCGAGCCGCCACCGCCCTGGGCGGCCGCGGCCGCGCGCTGGGCGGCCAGCAGGACGTCGCGGCAGTCCGTGTACTGCAGCGCATCGGAGGGGAGGTTCGCGAGCGCGTCGCGGTAGTCCTTCTGGCTGTACGTCCCGTTGACCTTCGAGTCACGGCACGCATCCTTGATGAGTTCCTGATAGCTCGCGTGCGCGACCGAGGGGACGAGCAGAAACAGCAGCATCGCCGTCGGCAGCACCACCCGGCGCAGCAGAGCCGTCGGCACGCGGGCCACGCTAGCAGGCCCCCCGGTCCGCCGAGACGGTTGCCAGTGCCTGCGAGAACCCCTGCACCCAGGCCGAATAGTCGTACGTCGCGACGTCATCGGCGCCCTCGCGGGCGAGCCGCGCGCGCAGGTCCGCCCTGGCGTGCAGCCGCTCGATCGCGCTCGCGAGGGCCGCGGCGTCGCCGGCCGGGACGACGAGCCCGTTGCGCCCGTCGCGCACCAGGCCGCCGGCGGCGGCGCCGACGGCATCGGTGGCGATGATCGGGGTCAGCTGGTTCATGGCCTCGTTGACGACGAGCGCCCACGGTTCCAGGAAGTCGCCTGTGGGGATCGACGGCACAACGAGAACGTCGGCGGCGGCGTAGAAGTTGCGCAGTTGCGCGGCGTCCAGGCGCCCCACCGCGAGCACGCCGGGCGTCGGCGGCAGCTCGTCCGGTTCGACGCCGGCGAGCACGAGCGTTCCCTCCGGGGCCGCCAGGCCGGTCCGCCGCCAGGCCTCGAGCAGCACGTCGAGGCCCTTGCCGGCCGGCGTCGCGCGGCCGGCATAGAGCGCGAGGAACCGGGGGTCTCCGGCCCGTGCGCGCGCCCCCGCCGGGTCGGCGGACGCGGCCCAGAAGGCGTTGTCGACCGCCTGCGGCGCGACGAACACGTTGCGCGCGCCGTGGCCGGCGACGTGCGCGCTGACGTGCGGGCCGTAGGTGACGACGGCGTCCGCGCGGCGCTCGACCGCGCGCGTCAGCGGGATCGCCGCGAGGTGCGCGGGGGTCCGGATCTGCCCCCAGATCCCGGTCCAGTAGACGAAGGGGATCCGTGCGCGGCGCGCGCCCGCGAACGTGGCGGGGACGGCGATGCGCCCGGCACTCGAGGCGATGACCGCGCGGTGGCGCCCGCTCGCAGCGAGCGCATGGGCCTCGCGCTGGCGGATCCGCCGGAACGGGACGCCGGGGTCCTCCACGCCCGCGGTCGCGTGGTGCAGGCGCCCGCCGAACAGCGCCAGTTCGATCCCCTCCGCGGCGTGCAGGGCCCGGAACGCGCCGACGCGGTCGGGCGGCACGTGGTTCGTCACGAACAGGACGGGCTTGTCCGCCCGGCCGCTCACACGCGCAGCGTCTCCGCGTAGGCGGCGACGGTCGCCCGGCCGCAGCCCTCCCACGTGAACGACTCCTCGACGGTCGCACGCGCGCGCCGCCCGAGCTCGTGCAGGAACGTCGGCTCGGAGAGCAGCGCGTCGATCGCGCCGGCGAGCTGGCTGACGTCGCCGGGGGGGACGAGGCGCAGCCCGTCGCCCAGCCGCGTGATCTCCGCGGGGCCCGGCTCGCCGAGCGCGCCGATCGCCGGCAGCCACCCGGCCATCGCCTCGACGTAGGCCACGCCGAAGGCCTCGTCGACGCTCGGCATCACGAACAGCGAGCAGCTGCGCGCCAGCGCGAGCGCCTCGGCGTGCGGGAGCTGGCCGGCGAACGTGACGCGCTCGGAGAGCCCGAGCTGCTCGGCGGTCCGCGCCAGCGCGGAGCGCTCGGGCCCGTCGCCGATGACGAGGTAGCGCAGCTGCGGGTGGCGCTCGCGCAGGACCCAGAGCGCGCGGATCACGTCCACGTGGCGCTTGCGCTGGACGAGGTGGGCGACGGTGACGAGCGTCGGCTCGCCGACGTGCGGCTCGGGCGCGGGCGGCAGGTCCGTGCCCAGGTGCACGACGCGGGTGTGCGCCGCCCCGAGCCGGTGGGTCGCCTGCTCGATCCCGCCGCTGTTGGCCAGCACGAGGCGCGCGGCGCCGAAGGCGCGCTCGATCGCGCGGCGCCCGGCGTCGTGGCGCAGCGCGGTGTGCAGCACGTCGGCGCCGTGCTCGGAGATCACCAGCGGCGCGTCGATCCGCGTGCGCAGCACGGCGTCGGCGGCTGGCACCGCGTTGTGGGCGTGCACGAGGTCGAACGGGAACTCGCGATGCAGGCGCCGCAGGGCGAGCGCGAGCGCCGGCGCGGCCCACGCGCCCCAGGTGCCGTACGCGCGGGCCTTGGGCGGCGAGGCGTAGCGCACGTAGTGCACCGGGATGTCGTCGAGCAGGGCGCGGCGCGGATGGCGCGCGAGGTGCACGGCGGCGGGCAGCAGCTGCCGGCGCGGAGTCGCCGCGGGCGGGACGACGCGGTGCAGGACGACGACCCGCACGTCCGCGCCGGCCGCCTGCGCGGCGCGCGCCTGCTCGTGGGCCCAGATGCCGAGCACCGGGTCGTCGGCGCGCGGGTAGAACTCCGCGACGACCGCGACCTTCACCGGTGGACCTCGAGCGTGCGGACCTCGTCACGGCGCAGGTGCGGGCGGTCCGCGAGGAATGCGCGCGCCTCCGCGAGCGCCGCGTCGCGTGCGTAGGTGGCGGCGGGCGGGCGCAGCGTGTGGCCGACCGGTGTGGCGTCGACGACGCCCAGGCGCCAGCCGTGCGCGCGTGCGAGCGCCGCCCAGTGGGCGTCCAGGCCCCAGCCCATCCGCAGGTCGGGGAACGGCAGCAGCGCGCCGAACGTCTCGCGCCGGAACGCGGTCAGCGGGCCGATCTCCACGAACGTCGTCGCGTGCCAGCGCGCGCGCGGCACGCGGTAGGTCACCGCCCAGGCGGCGTGCGAGTGCAGGCGGTGGGCGGGCTGGGCGAGCTGCAGGCCGGCGTCCTCCGCCACGCACAGGAACCGGTCCAGGAAGCCGCGGGGGAGCGTGACGTCGTCGTCGAGGACGAGCACCCAGTCGTCGGCGCCGAGGTCCTCGCCGGCGAGCAGCGCGTTGAGGTTCTCGAACTTCCCGCGCGCTCCGGGCTCGCAGACGCGCAGGCGCACGTCGTGGCGCGAGCGCGCGAGCTCGGCGCGCGCCGCGGCGAGCAGCGACGGCACGTCCGTGCGCTCGATCGCGAGGACGAGCACGCGCCGGCGCGGCGGCTGCGCGCGCGCCCGCCGGGCCAGGTGCCGGCGGCGCCCGCTCAGCGTCTCGGCGGCGTCGAGCCACAGGTCACGCGCGTGGAGCAGGGCGCCGCGGACCCCGCCGACGGCGCCGCCGGCGCCCGAGGTGAAGGCGTCCTCGCCCGGGCGCAGCCCCGGCGCGGTGGGCGGCTCGAGGAGGGCCTCCAGGCGACCGAGCTGATGCGCGGTCATCACCGGGCCCATCGCGCAGGCCCGGCGCGGGCCGTGCAGCGCGCAGCCCGCGAGGGTGCGCAGCTCGGCGCGCAGGCTCGGCGCCGCTCCCTTGAACTCGTCGAAGCGCCGGCTCGCGCGCCCGCGGCCCCTGGCGGCGCGGCACAGCGCGCGCAGGCGGGCGTCGGCGCCGGCGCGCCGATGGTCGAGCGCCGCCGCGGGGACGAAGCGGATCCGCCCGCCCGCGGCCTTCCAGCGCGTCTGCCACTCCTGCTCGTCGCCGTACAGCTCGCGCGTCTCGTCGAAGGTCCCGACGCGCTGGAGCGCCGTGCGGCGGACCGTCATGTTCGCGCCCCAGGCGTGCGGGCAGTCGACCTCGTCGGAGCCGAAGTCCTGGCCGGTCACCGGGCCGCCCTCCCGCCCGCAGGCGCGAAAGCGGTGATCCTCGATGCGCGGGACGATCGGCCCCGTCAGCACCCCGACCTCGGTGGGCAGCCGGTCCGCGGCGCCGGTGAGCGCGGCGAGCCAGCCGGGGCGCACGGCGACGTCGTCGTCGACGAACACGAGCAGCTCGGCGTCGGTGCTCGCGATCGCGGTGTTGCGGGCCGCGTTGAGCCCGCGCGGGGTCGCATGCGCGACATACGCCGCGCCGTGGCGCTCGGCGACGGCACGCGTGGCGGCGCCCGCGCCGTCGTCGACGACGAGGATCCCCGCCCCGAGCGCGGCGGCCTGGGGGGCGACCGACGCCAGGGTGACGTCGAGGTAGCCGGGGCGGTCCCGCGTCGGGACGATGATCGTCGGGGCCTGCGGCATCGGCGGATCACGGTAGCTTGGACGGCGGGTGATCCTCCTCCTGCACAACCGTTACCGGACGCTGGGCGGCGAGGAGCGCGTGGTGCAGGAGCTGCTGCGGATCCTGCCGCAGGAGCTCGGCGAGGAGGTCGAGCTGCTGGAGCGCGACAGCGCCGCGCTGAGCCGCTCGCAGGCGGCGGCCGGCATGCTGCGCGGCGGGCTGGACCCCGCGGAGGTCGCCGCCGCGGTGCGGCGCACGGGCGCGCGCGTCGTGCACGCGCACAACGTGCACCCGGCCTTCGGCTGGCGCGCGCTGGCCGCGGCGCGGGCCGCGGGCGCGCGGACGGTCCTGCACCTGCACCAGTACCGCCTCGTCTGCGCGGTCGGGACGTGCCTGGACCCCGCGGGCGAGGACTGCACGCGCTGCCACGGGCGCGACACGCGGCCGGGCGTCCGGCTGCGCTGCCGCGGCTCGCTGCCCGACGCGCTCGTCTACGGGGCGGCGCTGCCGCTGTGGTCGCGCCGGCTCGTCGAGCAGGCGGACGCGCTGGTGACGGTCAGCCGCTTCACGCTCGAGCGGCTGCACGCGCTCGGCGCGCCGCTCGGCGGGCGCGACGTCGCGGTGATCGCCAACCCGGTGACGCTCCCGCCACGGCGCGCCGACCCGCCGCGCGGCACGCACGCGATCGTCTCCGCGCGGTTCGCCCCGGACAAGGGCGTCGACGTCGCGATCGAGGCGTGCGCGGCCGCGGGCGTGCCGCTGGTGATCACCGGCCACGGGCCCGACGAGGCGGCGCTGCGCGCGCTCGCCGCGCGCCTGGGCGGCCAGGTGCGCTTCGCCGGCCGCGTCCCCGACGCCGAGCTCGCCGCCCTGCGCGAGCGCGCCGCGCTGGCGATCGTCCCCTCGCGGTTCGCCGAGACGTTCGGGCTGTCCGCCGCCGAGGCGATGGCGGCCGGGCTGCCGGTCGTCGGCACGGCGGTCGGCGCGCTCGGCGACCTCCTGGACCCCGAGGACCTCGTGCCGCCCGGCGACGCGGCCGCGCTCGCCGCGCTCGTGCGCCGGCGCTACGGGGACGCCGCAGCCGGCGCGCGCAATGCGCAGCGGATCGCCGCGCTCGCATCGCCCGCCGCGGTCGCGCGCGCCCTCGCAGCCGTCTATCAGGGCTGACACGGCCGCAGGCCGTACCCTTCCGTCTCCTATGCGCGCCCTCGTCACCGGCGGAGCCGGCTTCATCGGGTCCAACCTCGTCGACGCCCTGCTGGACCGGGGCGACGAGGTGACCGTCATCGACGATCTCTCGACGGGCCGGCGCTCGAATCTCGACCGCGCGCTGAGCCGCGGCGCCTCGCTGCACGAGGTCGACATCCGCGACGCGGGTCGCGTGCTCGAGGTCTTCGCCAGCGAGCGGCCGGAGGCCGTCTTCCACATGGCCGCGCAGATCGACGTGCGCAAGTCGATCGAGGACCCGGCGTGGGATGCCGGCATCAACGTCGTCGGCACGATCAACGTGCTGGAGGCGGCGCGCGCGAGCGACGTTCGCCGCCTGGTCAACACGTCGACCGGCGGGGCGATCTACGGCGAGACCGACGTCATGCCGACGCCCGAGACGGTGCAGCCGTTCCCGATGGCCGCCTACGGGCAGAGCAAGCAGTGCGCCGAGCTCTACTGCGGCTGGTACTCGCGGCTCTACGGCATGTCGACGACGACGCTGCGCTACGGCAACGTCTACGGCCCGCGCCAGGACCCCTCGGGCGAGGCGGGCGTGATCGCGATCTTCGCCGGCCGCCTGCTCGACGGCTCGCGGCCGATCGTCTACGGCGACGGGCGCGCCACCCGCGACTACACGTTCGTCGGCGACATCGTCGCCGCGAACCTCGCCGCCGCCGCGCACCCGCAGGCGCACGGGGCCTACAACGTCGGCACCGGGCGCGAGTCGACGGTCCTCGAGGTGATCGACGCGCTGCGCGAGGCCGGCGGCGTGGGCGAGCACGACTTCCAGCCCGACTTCGAGCCGGCCCGGCTCGGTGAGCTCGACCGCAGCTCGCTCGACGTCTCGCGCGCCCGCGCCGAGCTCGGGTTCACCGCCGACACGCAGCTCGTCGAGGGCATGCGCGCGGTGCTCGAGCACCAGCGCGCCGAGCGCGCCGCGCAGTAGCGCGGCGGGCCGGGTGCTACGCCGCGGGCACGTGCCCGCGCAGCCACTCGACCGTCTGCGCGACGCCCTCGCGGACGCCGATCTGCGCCTTCCAGCCGAGCACGCGCTCGGCCTTCGAGACGTCCGGCCAGCGCCGCACGACGTCGACGTCGAAGCTCGGCAGGTGCTCGAGGGCGAAGTCCTCCGGGGCGCGCCCGCAGGCCTCCCAGATCACGCGCGCGATCTCGGCGACCGTCAGCTCCTCGGAGGCCGAGACGTTGAAGTCCTCGTTCAGCGCCTCGGGGGCGGCGATCGCCGTGACGATCCCGTCGGCGATGTCGTCGACGTGCGTCAGCGTGCGGGTGTGCGTGCCGTCGCCGAAGATCGGCAGCGGGGCGTCCGGGGTGGGCAGCGCCAGGCACTTCTTGATCAGGTCCGGGACGGCGTGGGCGATGCCCGGCTCGTCCTCGGGCATCTCGCCCGGCCCGTAGGCGTTGAAGGGGCGGCAGATCGTGTACGGGAGCTGGTGCTCCAGGTGGGCGGCGCGGACCCAGAACTCGCCGGCGAGCTTGCTGAAGCCGTACGCGGAGACCGGCACCGGGCACTCCCAGACGTGGCTCTCGGGCGTCGGGAAGAGCGTCGCGTTCTCGAAGACCATCGAGGAGGAAACGTAGACGAAGCGCTCGACCTCGTGCTCGATCGCCGCGCCGACGACGCCGTTGTAGAGCGACGAGTTCACGTCGGTCAGGGTGTAGGGCAGCTTGTGGAAGTTCGCGATGCCGCCGACGATCGCCGCCAGGTGGATGACGTGCGAGCACCCGGCGGTCGCCGCGCTCGCCTGCGCACGGTCGCGCAGATCGCCGGTGTGGACCTCGCAGCCCTCGCGCATCCAGCCGGGCGCTGCGCGCTGGTCCGAGACGCGCACCTCGAAGCGCGGGTCGCGCAGCAGGCGCCGCACGACGGACTGCCCGATGGTGCCGGCACCGCCGGTGACGAGAACGCGTGGCATGGGCGCAGGAGGCTAGTGGACACCCACCGCCGAATGTCCCGGGGCACCCCCTATACGGACCAGCGCGGGACGTTCGGCGCTTGGGGGTCCTCAGGTGGCGAACAGGCTGCGCAGGCGTGCGAGCCGCGCGCGTGCCGCGGGGATGCGGGAATCCCCGGGGCTCAGGCGCTCGAGCAGCGCCTGAGCGGCGGGCTCGTCCTCCTGGCCGGCCGCGGTGCGACACCAGGCCGCCAGCAGCTCGGGGTCGCGGCGCTCCATCACCGCCGCGCGCAGGCCGGCCTCCAGGCTGTCGCGCGCCTCGACGATGCGCGGCGCCGTCGACCCGGGCAGGACGCGGTCGGTCGCGAGC
>DATCDC010000076.1:0-26310 GCA_036510915.1 Solirubrobacteraceae bacterium
CCGAGCACAGCACCGGTGACGCCGTCGACATCGCCGCGATCAACGGCCATCAGGGCCCCGGCTCGATCACCGACAAGGCCGTGCGCGAGCTGATCACGCTGCAGGGCACGATGAAGCCCCACCAGATCATCACGCTGATGCAGTACCCCGGCACGGACAACACGCTCGCGCTCGCCGACCACTACGACCACATCCACGTCGGCTTCCACGAGTCGGCGATCGAGACGAGCGCGCTGAAGCCCAGCCAGTGGGACCGGCTCATCAACGGCCTCGAGCGGATCCGGAACCCGACGATCATCGGCGCCGGCCAGGTGGCCGCCGCGGCGCGCGACCGCGCGGCGCGCTCGCAGCACAGCGGTCCGACGCCCGCCCGCGTCACCGCCGCGGTCGACGCCGCCGACATCATCGCCGACACCCCCTACATCTGGGGTGGCGGCCACGACAGCTTCCAGGCGGCGGGCTACGACTGCTCGGGCTCGGTCTCCTGGGTCCTGCACGGGGCCGGGCTGCTCGACCAGCCACTGACGTCGGGCGAGCTCGAAGGCTACGGCGACCCCGGGCCGGGGCGCTGGATCACGATCTACGCCAACGCGGTGCACACCTTCATGGTCATCGGCGGCTGGCGCTACGACACCGGCAACCTGCCGTCGACCGGCACGCGCTGGAGCGGCACCGGCCGCTCGACCGCCGGATTCGTCGCCCGCCACCCAGCGGGGTTGTAGCCACGGACGCCACCGCGCCGCTCTTCCGGTTCGTCCAGCTCGAGGTCCCGTGGGCCCTCGGGCCGGCCGATGGGCGCTACGTGCTGCGCGGGCACGCCGGCGAACCCGCCTACATCCTCGTGCTGCGCACGCTCGGCGCGCCGCAGCGACGACTGCTCGGCCGGCGTCGCGGCGCCCGCCCCGCCGCGCCCGCCCCCGGGCCGGCGCCGGTCACGACGACGCGCGCGACGCTGATCGCCGCGCGCCCGCTGAGCGAGCCAGGCGAGCGCTGGCTCGCGAGCGCCGACCTCGGCGCCGAGGCCGACCGCGCGATCGACGTCCTCAACACCGTTCTGCACGCGCACCGCATCGCGGCCGCGGATCCGGCGGTCCGCCCGGTCGTCCGGGCGCAGGCGCTCGTCGTGCGCGTCGGCGTGGGCGGCGGCGAGCAGGTCGCCGACGGGCGCTGGGCGCGGGCCGTCGAGGTCGCCCCCGCGCGGGCGCGCGGGCACCGCGAGACCGTTCTGCGCCCGCAGGAGCGCCTCGCGGCGATCCTCGGCGCGCGCGACGTCGTACTGGCCTGCGAGGACCTCACCCTGCGCGCGCGCGCCGACGCGGACGCCGGACGCTGGCGCGAGGCCGCCTTCCAGCTGCGCGTCGCGATCGAGGCCGCGATCGCCGAGCTGCAGCCGTGGAGCGGGCAGGGCGACATGGACGAGCGGATCGCCGCGCTGCGCGAGCAGCGCACGAGCGTCGGGCAGGTCGCGAACGCCGCGCTCGAGGGCGGGCTGCAGGAGCCGCAGATCGCGCAGGTGCAGGCCGTGCTCGAGCAGATCGAGGCCGCGCTGCGTGCCCGCACCCAGCTGGGTCTGCGCTAGCTGCATCCCGCCACGAGCGCCCGCATCAGCGCCGCCGCCTCGGTGTCCGAGAGGCCCTGATCGCGGACGAGCGACGTCCACGTACCGAATGCGATCGCATGACCGATCGCCGCCCGCGCTCGGCGCCGGCGTCCCCCCCGCGCGCCGCGGCCGCGCAGCAGGATGTCGCGTGCGGCCCCCAACCAGCCGCCCCAGCCCGCGAAGCGCTCGGCGACCAGCGGCGAGATGCTCGCGTCGCGCAGGAGGTTGGTCAGCATCGGCTCGGCCCCGCGGAAGTAGGCGTACAGCTCGTCGATCGCGACGCGCAGGCGCTCGTCGGGATCCGCGATCCCCGCCCAGGCCTGCAGGTCGGGAAGCGGGTGCTCCAGCGCCCAGTGCTGCGAGCACGCATCGAACAGCGCGGCCTCGTCGGGAAAGTGACGGTAGAGCGTCGAGCGGCGCACCCCTGCGTGGTCGGCGACGGCACTGAGCGAGGTGCGCGAGGGCCCGAGCGTCCCGTGCAGGGCGACGGCGCTCTCGGTGATGCGCCGGCGGGTCTCCTGCTGCAGCTCGGCGCGGCGGCGCATCCGATAGGGGCGTGTCGGCTGTTCGTCGGTCATTGCTGTCCGATGATATTGACGGAGCCGGCGGCGGTCGTTAGTTTGCGCGACACCATTGTCCTATGAAAGTGAGATCGACGATGTCAGTCACAGCTGCCTCCCGGGTCCTCGGCCCAGCCGACGGCCACGCGGGGTTCCTCGGGAGCATCGGCGTGCGGTTCATGGTCGACGGCGCGACGAGCGCCGGCGACTTCGCGCTGGTCGAGCACCCGATGCCGCCGCGCGCCCTCGCGGCGCCCCTGCACCGGCACAACCGCGAGGACGAGTACAGCTACGTGCTCGAGGGACGCATGGGCGCCCTGCTCGGCGACGACGTGCTGGAGGCCGGGCCCGGCGACCTCGTCTTCAAGCCACGCGGCGAGTGGCACACGTTCTGGAACGCGGGCGACGAGCCCTGCCGGATCCTCGAGATCATCTCCCCCGCCGGGTTCGAGCGCTTCTTCGCCGAGCTCGTCGTCCTCGGCGGCGTCGCAGCGGCGGACCCGGAGACCCTCAGCGAGCTGCTCGGGCGCTACGAGCTAGAGATGGACCCGGGCAGCATCCCGATGCTGATCGAGCGCTTCGGCGTGCGGCTCGGCTAGTGGCCCTTCTCGGAGTGTCGGGCCTGAAACGGCGCTGCGGCGGCGGCGGCGGGAAAGGACGCAGGATCGGTGCAATACCGGTGGCATTGCCCGAGCCGAGGACGCCGCATGACGGTGATCGCCGTCCGCCGTTTCCGGTCAGATGTTTCGAGAAGGGCCACTACAGCGCGGCGACCAGCGCCTGCAGCTCGCCGACGACGTCGCCGTCGAGCTTCACCGCCGCGCGCGCGTCGAACGGCGTCGGCCCCTGCGTGACGAGCGCGACCGCACCGCCGTTGGCGCGCGTCACGCCGGGCAGCTGCGCGACCGGGTGCACCTCCAGCGAGCTGCCGATGCACAGCAGCACGTCGGCTCCGGCGGCGAGCTCGTGCGCCCGCTCCAGCGCGCCCTCCGGCAGGAACTCGCCGAACAGGACGACGTCGGGCTTCAGCGGCGCCTCGCACTCGCAGCGCGGGATTCCGCGGTCGTCGGCGATCAGGCGCCGGCGCGTCTCGTGCAGCGGGAAGGTGTCCCCGCAGACCAGGCACGAGGCGTGCTCGATCGTCCCGTGCACCTCGACCAGCTCGCGCGTGCCCGCCTTGCGGTGGAGCATGTCGATGTTCTGGGTGATGACCGCCGTGAGGATGCCGCGGCGCTCGAGCTCGACGAGCGCCTCGTGCGCGCCGTTGGGCTCCTTGTCCTCGAGCGTCTGGAAGCGCTCGCCGTAGAAGCGCCAGAAGCGCTCGGGGTCCGCGCGCCAGGCGTCGATGTGCGCGACCTCCATCGGGTCGACGTTCGCCCACAGGCCGGTGCCCGGCGTACGGAAGTCGGGGATCCCCGACGGCACGGAGATCCCGGCGCCCGTCAGCGCGACGACCGAGCGCGCGCCCCGGATGAGGCGCGCGAGCTCGGACGTGCGGGATGCGACCGTCGCGGCCATCGGGTTCAGGCTAGTGCCCGGTCCACTGCGGCTTGCGCTTGCCGAGGAAGGCGCTGATGCCCTCCTTGCCGTCGTCGGACTGGAAGACGCGCGCGAAGGCTGCCTGCTCGGCCTCGATCCCCGCGTCCAGGTCGCCCTGCATCGAGACCTGCTTGATCGCCTCGACGGCCAGCGGCGCCTGCTCGGCGAGCCGGCGCGCGAACGCGAGCGCGGTGTCGAGCAGCTCGTGGTCGACGACGACGCGGTTGACGAGGCCGTACTCGTACGCCTCGTTCGCCGAGATCGGATCGCCGACGAGGTTCATCTCGAGCGCCTTGTTCTCCCCAACCAGGCGCGGCAGCCGCTGGGTGCCGCCGAAGCCGGGGATGATGCCGAGCTTGATCTCCGGCTGGCCGAAGATCGCCGACTGCGCGGCGAGGCGCACGTCGCAGGCCATCGCCAGCTCGCAGCCGCCGCCGAACGCCAGGCCGTTGACCGCCGCGATCGTCACGACGCTCGAGCGCCCGAACTCGCGCAGCAGCGCGTGCGCGCCGGCGGCGAGCTCGCGCCCGCCGGCCTCGTCGAGCTGCGTGAACGCCTTGATGTCGGCGCCCGCGCTGAAGAGCATCGGGTTCGAGGAGGCGACGACCAGCGCGCGCGCGCCGGCGGCCTCGGCGGCCTCGAAGACCGTGCGCAGGTCCTTGATGACCTGCGGGGCGATCGAGTTCATCTGCCCGTTGGCCAGCCACGCGATCGCGACGTCGCCGCGCGTCTCGAGCTTCACGACGGCCTCCTCGCCGGCGGGCTGCTCGGCGTCGGGCTGCGGGTAGGCGTAGAAGCCCTGGCCGCTCTTCGTGCCCAGGCGGCCCTGGGCCACGAGACGGCGCAGGATCGTCGGCGGGGCGAAGCGCTCGCCGTAGCGCTCCTCGGCCGCCTCGAGCCGCTGGAGAAGGCTGTCCAGGCCCTCGACGTCGGCGCGCATGAACGGCGGCAGGATCCCGCGCCGCGGGTCCAGGCCGGCGCCGGCCATCATCCCGAAGTCGATGTCGCGATGGGTGGCGACGCCCTCCTCCAGCACGAGGCACGCTTCGACGAACGTCTTCAGCGTCAGCAGGTTGACGAGCTCGTCGACGTCCGGGGCCGCGTCGCCCCCGAGGTTGGCCTCCCCGGCCGGCGAGTAGAAGCCGTCGCCGCCGGTCTTGGCGCCGAGCTTGCCCTCGGCCACCAGGCGCTGCATGCCCGTGGGCACGTAGAAGCGGTCCCCGTAGGACTCGTTGAGGTGCTCGGCGACGTGCAGGACGGTGTCCAGGCCGAGCAGGTTGATCAGGAAGTACGGGCCCATCGGCGTCACGTTCGCGCCGCCGATGCCCTCGTCGATGAGCTTGATCGACAGGCCCTTCTCCTCCTGCTCGCGCCAGACCTCACCGATCCCCGAGTTGAGGATGCGATTGACGACGAAGCCCGGCACCTCGGCACAGGTGATCGGCTGCTTCTTGATCGTCTGTGCGAACGTCACGGCGGCCCCGAGCGTCTCGGGCGAGGTGTCGTCGCCCTCGATGACCTCGATCAGCGGCATCACCGACGCCGGGTAGAAGTAGTGGAAGCCGACGACCTTCTCCGGGCGCAGCGTCGCCTCGCCGATCTCGGTGATCGAGAGCGACGACGTGTTCGATGCGAGGATCGCGTGGCCCGGCGTGCAGGCATCGAGCTCGGCGAAGACCGCCTGCTTGATCTCCATCCGCTCCGGGACGGCCTCGATCACGAAGTCGACGTCGCCGAAGCCCTCGTAGGTCGTCGTGCCCGCGATCAGGCTCAGGACGGCCTCGACCTGCGCGGCCGCCTGCTCCTCGGTGAGCCTGCCCTTCTCGACGAGCGCGCCGACCTGCCCGGCCGTGACGTTGCGCGCCTCGGTCAGCCCGTGGTCGACGAGCTCCTGGCGGACGTCCTTCATGACGACGGGGATGCCGGCGGCGGCGATCGTCTGGGCGATCTGGCCACCCATCGTCCCGGCGCCCACGACGGCGGCCTTGAACACGAACATGTCGGGAGGTCTCCTTGCGCGGAAGTGCGGGCGGCTCGCTGGAGGGCGCACCCGAGGGGCCCGCGAAGGGTACCGGCCCGCGCGCGCGGGCGACCCGCCGCCGGGACCGCCCTGATCTTGTGCCCAGTCGCACGTGCCGGTAGGTTGCGGCGCGACCTCCGAGAAGGGACGCCGGGATGCCGCAGGACACCGCAGACCTCGTGATCATCGGCGCCGGCACGATCGGCGGCTGGGCGTCGGTCTTCGCCGCCGAGCAGGACGCCGCGCGCGTCGTCGTGCTGGACGCCGGGACCGCCGGCGCAGGCGCGAGCTCGCGCGCCGCCGGGATCGTCCGCACGCAGGGCGGCACCGCCACCGCGGTCGACCTCGCGCGCTGGACCACCGCGTTCTACCGCGGCCAGCACGAGCGCTACGGCATCGACAGCGGCTTCCGCACGCTCGGCTACCTGATCCTCGCCTTCGACGCGGCCGACCGCGCCGCCGCCGACGGGCGCCTGGCCATGCAGCACGAGCGCGGCCTGGACTCGCGCTGGGTCGACCGGGATGAGGCCGCCGCGCTGCTGCCGGTGCTCGACCCCGAGCGCATCAGCGGCGCGACCTGGTGCGCCGAGGACGGCGCGATCGACCCGCCGCGCAACGTGCTCGCCTACACCGTCGCGCTGAAGGCCGCCGGCGTGGATCTGCGTGAGCGCACCGCCGCCACGGGCCTGCGGATCGAGGGCGGCCGGGTCACCGGCGTGGTGACGGCCGGCGGCACGATCGCGACCGAGCGCGTGATCCTCGCCGGCGGCGTCGGCCAGAGCGCGCTGACGGCGCTCACCGGCGGGCCGGGCGCCCCGGTCGGCGGCGCGCGCCACCAGATCGCCGTGACGAGCCCCCACCCAGCGCTCGCCCAGGGGCCGCTGCCGATGGCCTTCGAACTGGCGACCGGCCTGTACTGGCGCCAGGAGGAGGGCGGGATCCTCTTCGGCATGAGCAACCCGTTGGAGGAGCCGGGCGAGGCGCGCTCGGTCGACTGGGACAACCTGCGCGCGATCCGCACGCGCCTGGGCGAGCTCGTGCCGGTCACCCAGGAGCTCGACCTGCGCCGCGTCTGGGCGGCGACCATCGACTACACGCCCGACCACCTGCCGATCCTCGGCCCCGCGCTGGACGCCGGGCGCGAGCCGATCGCCGGCGTCACGGTCGCCTCCCCGGGCGGCCACGGGATGATGTGGGGCCCGGCCGTCGCGCGCGTCGCCGCCGACCTCGCACTGCGCGGGACGAGCGAGGTCACCGACGCCAGCTTCCTGGGCCCGGACCGCTTCGACGAGCACGGCGCCAGCACCATCGCGACCGACCCGATCGCGCTGCCGTTCCCGGAGACGGTCGGCAGCTGACGCCTACAGCGGTGGGTGCAGCTCGTCGTGGAGCTCACGCGCGAAGCGCAGCAGCGTGCGCCGCAGCGAGTCGGTCTGGGCGCGGCGGATGAAGAAGAAGTCCGACAGCGCGGTCATCGGCGTGGGGCTGCGGATCGCGTAGTCGAGCTCGAGCGCGACCCGCGCGCCGTCCTCCAGCGCGCTGAACGCGACGCTCTGGGTGCCGGTCGTCCTCTCGTCCTCCATCGCGAGCGTCTGCCCCACCCGCGGCTCGTAGGAGATGACGCGCTCGATCACGCGGCCGCGGCCGCCGGGGTGCGATGCCCAGACGACGCGCGCGCCGGACTCGGGGTAGGCGCCCTCGACGAGCTCGACATGGTGCAGCCCGTCGACGAACCCCTGCCAGCGCGCGCGGTCGTACCACAGCGCCTCGACCTGGGAGATCCGCACCTCGGGCAGGTCGATGCTCGCACGGGCTCGGCTCACGGGGCCACCACCTCGCTGCGCAGCCGCTCGATCGAGGCGGCGATCGCGTCCAGCCGCGGGGCGATCTCGCCGCGCAGGCGCTCGCGCTCGGCCTGCCCCGCCGGCGTGATCGCGTAGAAGCGCCGCGAGCGGCGCTCCGGGTGCTCCCAGGCGCCCTCGGCGAGGCCCTGCTGCTCGAGCCCGCGCAGCAGCGGGTACATCGTGTTCGGGTTCACGCTCAGCAGCCCTCCGGTGAGCTCGGCGATCTGCTCGATCAGCTGGTTGCCGTACGACGGCCCGGCGGCGAGCAGGTGCAGGACGAGCAGCGGCAGCAGGCCGGCGCGGCGCAGTTCGCCCGCCACCGGGTCCGCGGAGCCGGCGCCGGCGGCCGCCCCGGTGGCCTCGCGGGCCGCGCTCAGGGGCGCGGCCTCGGCGACGGCCCGTTCGGTGTCGCGGTGGGGCACCCGCGCAGTATGCCGCCGCCGCCCCGGCGGCGGTCAGCGGTCCAGCAGGTCGTCGAGCGAGCGCTGCTCGGGGTTGAGGTCCTCGTGCGCGTCGGCGCGCGGGCGCCCGCGCTTGGCCCAGTGCTCGAGCACGTCGTGCGCCTTGACGTGGCGGTAGGTGATGTTGCGCTCGATCGGGTCGACGGTCAGCCCACCGGGCGATGTGCCCTTGACGAGCGCATGGAACACGCGCCCGCGCACGGAGACGCGGACCAGGTCGCCGGGATGGATGCCGTCGAGGCGCAACGTGCCGCGGATCATGCCGATCCGCGGCGACGTTGCCCTCGCCGGCCCACTACTTCACGGTCACCGTCGCGTGCATGAACGGGTGGATCAGGCAGTAGAACGTGTACGTCCCCGCGGCGGCGAACGTCACCTTCCCGGAGGCCGGGAGCAACGGCGTCGAGCTGTCGCTGTCCATGACGCCCGTGCTCCAGAACCCGTTCCCGTGCAGCGTCGGCGTCAGCGATGCCGTCGTGCCGGGCGCATCGCTGGGGTAGACCGCGGCCTGGGGGTCGAAGACCGGGCTGTTGAGGCCCGCCGCGAGCTTGCCGAGATAGGAGTTCTGGTCCTTCTCGGGATCGCCGGGCCCCGTCGTCGCCGAGTGGACGTCGTAGCCGGACGACATCCGGAACGTCAGCGACGTTCCGACGGGAACTGTCGTCTTCGCGGGGAAGAACCCGTAGTACTCCGTGCCCCCGGCACCCGACGCGCCGACGTCGATCGTGCCGGCCGGCGCCTTGTGCGCGGCCAGGCCCTTCGCGGCCTTCAGGGCCGCGGTGACCTGCCGCTTGACGGCGGCGGCGTCGGCCTTCGCCGACGGGGCCGGGGCCTTGGCACCGACCACGCGCACCGTGCCCTTCATCCCCGCATGCACGTCGCAGTAGTAGGTGTAGGTCCCTGGCTTCGCGAACGTCACGGTGATCGGCTTCGGCTTGTCCTGCAGCGCCAGGCCGGTGTCGACGCGCTTCGTGCCGTCGTAGGCGACCGACGTGCCCCACCCGCTCTGGAGCAGCGCCGCCGGGAAGCCGAGCGTGTCCTTCCCGTTGAACCAGAACGGCTGCCCTGCCGCATCGAGGGCGCCCGCGATCGTCGCGCCGGTGGCCTGCGCGACGCCGACCGCCGCGCCGCCCTTGGGCGGCAGGTCGACGGTGTGGAAGCCCGTGGGGGCGAACCGCACCTTGTCGCCTGCGCGGACCGTGACGACGCTCGGGAAGAACGCGTTGGCGTCGGTTCCGTACTTGTTCTCGAACTGCTTGGCCGTCGCCGCCGGCTCGCCCATCGTCACCGTCTTGGAGGCGGCGTGCGCCGCCGCCGGCAGGATGAGCGCCACCGCCGCGGCGCACAGCGCCGCCCGTCGAACATACATGCTGGACCTCCCTCTCCGAGCCATTGAACGAATGGGACCTGCGGTGGGCCAGCCTAACGGACCGCCAAGCGGAAGAACAAGAAGGCCGCCCCGGAGGGCGGCCTTCGGCACGACGGGTGTCGCGGCGCGTACTAGACCGTCGCCGGCTCCTCGATGCGACGCGGCAGCAGCGTCTCGCGCGCGATGACGAGCCGCTGGATCTGCGACGTGCCTTCGTACAGCTGCATGATCTTCGCGTCGCGCATGAACTTCTCGACCTTGTACTCCTTGATGAAGCCGTAGCCGCCGAAGACCTGGACGGCCTCGGTGGTGACCTCCATCGCGGTGTCCGCGGCGAAGCGCTTGGCGTGCGAGGACTCGATCGTGTTGCGGGCGCCCTGGTCGAGCAGGACGGCCGAGTTCCACGTCGCGAGGCGCGAGAGGTGGATCTTCGTCGCCATGTCGGCGATCAGGAACTGGATCGCCTGGTGCATGGCGATCGGCACGCCGAACTGGACGCGCTCCTTCGAGTACTCAGTGGCCATCTCGAACGCGGCGCGCGCGATGCCGGTCGCCATGGCGGCGACGCCCGGGCGCGTGCGATCGAGGGTCATCATGGCGAGCTTGAAGCCCTTGTTCTCCTCGCCGAGCAGGTTCTCGGCGGGGACCTCGGTGTCGTTGAAGGTGATGGTCGCGGTGTTCGACGCCCGCTGGCCCATCTTGTCCTCCTTCTTGTCCACCGTCACCGTGTCGTCCTTCTCGACGACGAAGGCCGAGATGCCGCGATGGCCGGCGTCCTTGTCGGTCTTGGCGTAGACGGTGAACCAGTCGGCGTACCCGCCGTTGGTGATGAAGCACTTCGAGCCGTTGAGGACGTACTTGTCGCCCTTGCGCACGGCCGTGGTGCGCATCCCGGAGACGTCCGAGCCCGCGTTCGGCTCGGTCAGGCAGAACGACGCGAGCTTGGGCGCGTCGGTGAGCATGCCCATGTACTTCTTCTTGGTCTCTTCGGAGCCGCCGACCAGGACGGGCGCGCCGGCGAGGCCGTTGGCGCCGATCGAGGTTGCGATGCCCGAGCAGCCCCAGGCGAGTTCCTCCTCGATGAGACAGCCCTCGAGGTAGGAGGCACCCGGGCCGCCGTACTCCTCGGGGATGTGGTTGTTCATGAGCCCGAGCTCCCAGGCCTTCTCGATGATCTCCTGGGGCCACGTGCCGTGCTCGTCGAACTGCCAGGCGACGGGACGGATTTCCTTCTCAGCGAAGTCATGCGCCATCTCGCGCAGGGCCTTCTGCTCGTCGGTGAGCGTGAAGTCGACCACTGAATTTCTCCTTGGAAGAGCGGAAGAAGCGGCGAGAGCAGGTACGCGAACGAGTGGCTCGGCGCCGTAGATTGACTCGTCAGTCAATGATACCCCGAAACCGGCCGAATGGTCCATCTGCGATCGTGCATCGGTCGATGCAGGCAGCGTTCGGGATCGTGCTGTTCGTGGTCGTGGCGGGCGCCGCGGTGATCGCGCTGGTCACCTTCGCGGGCGCCGGCAAGGCCTATTCGGAGATCGGCAGGGGCGGGCTGTCGCTGCGCGACGGCTCCGACCGCCCGCTGAACGAGCCGCGCGGCGGCAGCGCGGCGGCGTCGGCCGAGCGCACCGAGGAGCTGCGCCAGCTGCTGGAGGCCCGCAACCGCGCCCGGGTGCGCAACGGCAAGGAGCCGCTCGACGTCGAGACGGAGCTGGCGACCCTCCTGAGCCCGGTCATCGACCCGGCGCTCGAGGGCGAGATCCGCGACCTCGTCATCGCCCGCAACGCCAGGCGCGCACGCCAGGGCAAGGAGCCGCTGGACGTCGAGGCCGAGGTGGCACGGCAGGTGGCGGAGTTGGGCGCTCCGCCCGTGTGACCGCGCCACGGGTGGCCTCAGGCGCCCGCGAGACCCGCGCGCGTCACGCCACGAAGAACGCGACGGCGATGATGGCGTAGACCGCCAGGAGCTGAAGCCCCTCGAACCACGTCGACTCCCCATCCTGGGTCACCTGATTCGCGATCAGGGCCGCCAGGACAAGGGCGGCGACCTCGAAGCCGTTGAAGACGAGCGGCAGCGGCCAGGGGCCGATGACATACGAGGCAAGGACGAGGACGGGCGCGACGAAGAGGGCGATCTGCGCGCTGGAGCCGATCGCGATGTTGACGGCGAGGTCCATCTTGTCCTTGCGCGCGACGAGCACGGCGACCCAGTGCTCGGCGGCGTTGCCGACGATGGCGACGACGATCGCGCCGATGAAGAACTCGCTGATGCCGGCCTGCTGCGCGGTCTCGGAGATCGACCCGACGAGGATCTCGGACATGACGGCGACCGCGACGCCCGCGATCGCCAGCGCCGTGACCGCCTTGCGCACGCTCCATGGCTCGCCCTCGTCCTCGTCGTGTGCGTGCGGCGGGTTGAAGAGGTCGCGGTGCGTGCGCAGCGAGAACACGAGGCCGCCGGCATAGACGCCGATCAGCACGAGCGCCGTGATCAGCGACAGATGCTCGACGCTGGCGTCGTAGTCGATCCGCTCGGCCGTCGGCGCGGGGAGGCCCGACCCGCGCACGAGCTCGAACACCGCCGGCATCACGACGGCGACGATCGCGAGCATGAGCATCGAGGACTGCGCGCTCGCCGCGACCGAGTTGAAGCGCTGGCGGTCGCGGCCCAGGCCGCCCAGGAACATCGACGCACCCATGACCAGCAGGATGTTGCTGACGATCGAGCCCACGAGCGATGCCTTGACGACCTCGTGCAGCCCCTTGTCGAGGGCGAACAGCGCGATGATGAGCTCCGGCGCGTTGCCGAAGGTCACGTTCAGGAGCCCGCCGATGCCGGGCCCGCTGCGCGCGGCGAGCTGCTCGGTCGCCTCCCCCATCAGCGCCGCCGTCGGGATCACGCCGAGCGCGGAGGTCGCGAAGATGAGCACCGCGCTGGCGTGCGCGAGCTCCAGCACGATCGCGATCGGGATGAACGGGACCAGGAAGTACGGCCACGCCCCGACGGTCAGCAGGAAGGGGCGGTCCCTCTGGGGCATCGGCTCGTCGGGCACGAGCGGCCAGCATACGCAGCGGCTCGGTGCTTCTAGACTGCTGCGCCGATGAGCGGCTCAGCACACACGCGACTCGCGGACCCCTACCGCGACACGACCGTGATCGACGCGCGGGCCCCCCGCACGAACCAGACGATCGTCGCGCTCGTCACGATCGCCGCGCTGCTCACCGGCTGGTGGTGGCTCGCCGCGCTGATGGGCCTGCAACTCGTCATCGGCCTCACGCTGGGGCGCCGCTGGTGCCTGCCGTGCGTCCTGTACTTCGAGGCCATCCAGCCGCGCTTCGGCGAGGGGCAACTCGAGGACAGCCGCCCGCCCCGCTTCGCGAACGTCGTCGGCGCATGCTTCCTGATGAGCGCGACGGTCCTGTTCGTGCTCGGCGCCGGCGTCGTCGGGTGGGTGCTGGTCGGCGTCGTGGCCGCACTCGCATCGCTCGCCGCGCTCACCGGGTTCTGCACCGGCTGCTGGATGTACCGCCTCGTCAACGGCGAGTGCGAGGTCTGTGACCTGCCGAACGTGCCGCGCGCGATCGCCGACGCCGACCGCGGCTAGCGCCCTAGTTCAGGAGGTTCGCGCACTGCTGCGCGGCGGCGACGTCGCCGCCGGAACGCGAGATGCACTGCGAGTAGGTCTCACCGGGAGCGGGGGCCGGCGCCGCGGACGTGCCTGATCCTGCAGCCGCCGCACGGCGTTGCGTGAGGACCGCGAGCGCCGCCGTCAGGTCCGAGAGGGGGCGCGGGTTGGCCGGCGGGCCGATCGCCTGCGGCTCGTTGAGCGCCGACAGCGCCAGGTCGAGCGTCACCGTGCCGTTGTGGTCCTGCGGGGTGTCGACGGCGACCGTGACGGTGATGCGGCGCAGCTGGTGATCCTTCGTGCCGGTCCAGATGTCGACGTGCGCGGACTTCACCGAGGCCGCCAGCTGCGCGCGGCGGGCGGCGCTGATCCCGCTCGGCAGGCCGGCGGCGCCCGCGCCGATGCTCCCGGCGCGGCCGAGCAGCTTGTTGAGGTCGGTGAGGAACCGGGGCGTGTCGACGCCCGCCGTCAGATGGACGACCTGCTCGCCGCGCAGCGTCTCGTTCCCCTGGTCCTGGACGTCGCGCAGCCAGGTGCGCGGATCGACGCCGAGCGACTGCAGCGTGATCCCCGCCGAGGCCTTCGCCTGCTTCGTCCCCGTCAGGCGCCGGAAGGTGCCGGGTGACAGCGTGTAGGCGTGCTCGCCGATGCGCACCCAGGTCTGGCCGCCGGAGGCGATGAGCCCGAGCGACACGGGCTTCGCGCCGGTGCCCAGGCGCAGCTCGAAGTCGAAGCGCGGACCGGCCGCCGTCGTCTTGGCGAACGGGCCCGCGAGCCGCACGTGCAGCGGTGAGGGCAGCCCGCTGATCCCCGGCGCGGCGACGTCGACCGCAAGGGCGAGATTGCCGCTGCTGACGGGCTTTGCGGCGCCGAACGTGTCCTTGACGAGGGTGCCGGTGTCCTGGCCGGAGCCGCTGGAGCCGCAGCCCGCGAGCAGGAGCGCCGCGACGACGGGGAGCACGAGCGACGAGCGGAGAAGAAGTCGGCGCATGAGCGGGCCCGCGGGCGTGCAACGAAGGCTGCGCGGCGCGGCGGGCGCTGACCGTAGCATCCGGTCGGTGCGCCGGACGCCGATCGTCCTCCTCGCGCTGGCGCTCGTCGCGGTGGCCCCCACGGGCCTCGCACGCGCGTCCGTGCCCGAGATCCTCGTGCTCGATCAGCACGGGCACGTCGCGCTGCGCCCGGACCGCTTCCTGCCGCCGCTCGCCGAGTCCGAGCTGCCGCCCCCGGACGGCGCCTCGACGACCCGTCCGCCGGCACGCGCCGACGGCGCTGGGTCGCACGCGAGCGCGGTCGCCAGGACGGTGCCCTCCGAGCTGCGGCGACTGCAGCGGTCGGGCGCGCTGAGCGCCGACCGGGCGACCGCCTACGAGGCGACCTGGGCGAACGCGCGTCAGCTCGTCAAGAAGCTCAAGGGGACCCGCCGCGCGGAGCTCGGCGCGGTGCTCACGAACGCCGAAGCACAGGCCTCCGAAGGCCTGCTGACGGCCTCCCGCGTCCCCGTCGTCCTGGAGACGATTCGCCGCAACGCCCAGTGGTGGGCGTCGGGCCCCGCGCTGACGTACGGCCGGCGCGTGCGCTTCAGCGGCAGCCGCCTGGTCTGGCAGGCCTACCCGGGGCAGGGCGTCCAGATCCAGTGGCTCGGCACCTTCGGGCGCATGAACCAGCTGTTCCTCGCCAAGGGGTACGACACCGAGGTCGGGCAGATGGCCGCGGAGATCCGAAGCTACGCGGTGCAGCGCGCGGGCGGCATCGCCTGGGAGTACCAGTTCCAGTTCGGCGGGGGCCGCCCGCCGTGGGTCAGCGGGCTCGCGCAGGGCACGGCGATCCAGGCCTTCGCTCGCGCGGCCGTACGGCTGAAGGACCCGCAGTGGTTCGGCGTCGCGCGTGACGCGCTCGGCATCTTCCGCACCCCGCCGCCCTCGGGGGTACGCGTGAAGGACGGCGACGGGGCGCACTACCTCGCCTACTCGTTCGCTCCGGGCCAGCGCATCTTCAACGCGTTCTTCCAGGCGATCATCGGCCTGCACGACTTCGCCGCGCTCGCGAACGACGCGCAGGGCCGCAGGCTCTGGCTCGACGGGCAGCGCGAAGCCGCGCGCGAGGTCCGCCAGGCCGACACGGGCAGCTGGTCCCTCTACCAGCCGGGTGTCGCCTCCGACATCGGCTACCACAAGGTCCTGCGCGACTTCGTCCGCGGGCTGTGCGACCGCCTGGAGCACGACCGCCAGAACGAGGTGCAGCAGCTGCGTGTGCGCCGCGGCCCGGCGGCCGTCCTGCTGCGCTTCGACCGCTGGCCGGACCCGGCGCCCTACTGCCTGGCCACGCAGAGCCTCAACCGCGAGCTCTACTCGCGCCTGCGGGCCATGGGCCTGCCCACGCCCTGGGGCTGAGGACCGCGGCGGCCCTAGACTCGCCGCCGATGGCGCCGCGGACGATCCTCCACATCGGCACCGGCGGCGCGGGGACGACGAGCGTTGCGGCCGCGACCGCACGGCGGCTCGCGGCGCGCGGCGTCCGGACGCTGCTGCTCTCGCTGGATCCCGCTCAGGGAATGGCCGACGTGCTCGGCGAGCCGCTGGTGACCGCGCCGCGCGCGATCGCTCCGGGGCTCGACGCCGCCCAGGTCCTCGCCCAGGACGAGCTCGAGCGCCGCGGCAGCGCCCTGCAGGACTGGCTCGGCGACGCCCTCGTCCGGCGCGGCGTCGACCGCATCGCCGCCGTCGAGCTCGTGGCGGTCCCGGGGATGGACGAGCTCTTCGGCCTGCTGGAGCTGCATCGCCGCTGCGAGGCCGCCGGCCACGAGGCGATCGTCGTGGACTGCGGCGGCGCCGCGCGCGCGCTGCGGATGCTCGCGCTGCCCGACGTCGCGCGCTGGTGGCTGGAGAAGGCGTTCCCCCAGCGCAGCGCGATGACCGCCTCCGCGCGGCCGCTCGCTCCGCTCGACCTGAAGCTGCCCGGCGGCGCGGGCGCGGCCCAGCGCCTCGTCCGCGAGCTGATCGCCACCAGCGAGCTGCTGCGCGACCACGAGCGCGTGAGCACGCGCCTCGTCCTGACGGCCGACCGGCCCGCCCTGGCCGCCGCGCAGCGGGCGGCGACCGGGCTCGCGCTCTACGACCTGGCGCTCGACGCCGTGGTCGTCAACCGGCTGCTCGGCGAGCAGCCGTCCGGGCCGCTCGCGCGCCGCGCCGGCCGGGAGGCGGTCGTCGCGGACGCCGCGCAGGCCGCGTTCGCCCCGATTCCCGTGCTGTGCGCGGCGCTGCTGGACGACGACGTCGCCGGTGCGCACGGGCTCGACCGCCTGGGCGACGAGCTGTTCGCCGGAACGGACGCCGGGGCGCTGCTGCACGAGCAGCCCGTCCACGACCTCGAGGTCGGAGCGAGCGCCGCGCGGCTGCAGCTCGACCTGCCGTTCGCCGGCCGCGAGGAGATCGACGTCAAGCAGGTCGGCATCGACCTCGTCGTGCGCGTCGGGGCCTACAAGCGCACGATCGCGCTCCCGCCCGCGCTGGCCGACTATCGTCCGCAGGGCGCCACGTTCACGGACGGCGCGCTCCACGTGACCTTCGCCCGCACCCCCGCATCGGCCGATGACTGAGCCCGCCCGCAACGGCGACGCGCTCGCCGACCTGCGCGCCCGCCTGGAGGAGACGCGCGCCGCCGCCGAGCAGCTCGCGGGCGACGCGGCGGGCGCCGCGCGCGCCGCCGCCGCCGGCGAGGAACCCCCGGCCGGCTGGCGCACCCGGGGCGAGCGTGACCAGGTGCGCGAGGACGCGGCGGCGCTGACCGACCTGCTGCAGACGCTCGCGCAGATCATCCCGCCCGAGCTGCGCGCCCAGCTCGCCGAGGTCCTGCGGCAGATCCTGCTGCTGCTGCGCGCCCTGATCGACTGGGTCGTCGAGCAGCTCCCGCACGCGCGCGGCGATGAGCGCGCCGTGCGCGACATCCCGCTGAGCTAGCTCGCCCGGCTACGGGCCCCACGGCTCGAGCCACTGCACCACCGCCGCCCACGCGACACTCCCCGGGTCGAGGTGCACGTTGTGCCCGTCGGCGGAGCGCAGCACGAGCGTGACGTGATCGCCCGCCGCGCGGGCGCGCTCGGTGTAGGCGCGGCTCATCGCGGCGGGCACGACGGGGTCCGCCTCACCGTGGACCAGCAGTTGCGGCAGGCCGAGTGGAAGTCGGCGCAGCGGCGAGGCCTCGGCGTATGCCGCAGGGTCCGCACCGATGAACGCGGCGACGACGCCGCTGTGATGGGCCTCGAGATCGGACACGGGCGCCTGCCCGACGACCGCGCGGACGCGGACCGGCACGCCCTCGCCGCTGCGCTGCGAGGCGGCCCAGAGCGCGAGCTGTCCACCGGAGGAATGGCCGATCACGACGACCCGGGCGAGGTCGAGCGGTGCGTCGAGCGCCGCGAGCGCGTCGATGCCGGCGAGCACGTCCGCCCCGGTATGCGGCCAGCCGCCGCCGGATGCCGGGCCGACCCGGCGGAACTCGAGGTTCCACGCCGCCCATCCGCGCGCGGCGAGATCCTGCGCCAGGCGCGCCATCAGTGTCCAGTCGTAGCCCGCCGACCAGCCGCCGCCGTGCACGAGCACGGCGACGGGGAACGGGCCCTCCTCGGCAGGGATCGCGGGGAGCGTGAGCTCGGCGTACTGGTCGCGATGCGATCCGTAGGCATGGCGCACGGCGGGGAATCGTCGCAGAGCGTCCGTACACTGCGGAGCATGGCGGATGACGCGTCGAGAACGTGGATCCTGACGGGCTCGCCCGAGAACTTCGAGGCCACACGCGTGTATGGCTTCAGCGTGATCGGCATGAAGGAGCGCCGCCGGCTGCAGGCGCAGGACATGCACCCCGGCGACCGCATCGTCTTCTACCTCACGAAGGTCGGCGCGTTCGGCGGCGCGGTGATCCTGACGGGCGAGCTGTACGAGGACCGCGAGCCGATCTGGCCGGGAAAGCCGGGGAACCCGGACCCCTATCCGTGGCGGTTCCCGTGCCGCCCCGAGGTCGTGCTCGACGAGGAGCACTGGGTCCCGGCCGAGGACGTCAAGGACAAGCTGGAGCACATCCGCAAGTGGCCTGCCGAGCACTGGAAGCTCGCCTTCCAGGGGCAGCTGCGCATCGTCTCGGACGCCGACGCCGAGATCCTGCTCGACCGGATGCACGCGGCGGCCGGCGCGGCGGCATGAGCACGTTCGCGGCGCGGCTGCGCGCCGCGTGGGGCGAGCTGTTCGCCGAGCAGCGGCTCGCGGCGGTCGCGGCGATCGCGTTGGTGCTGTCGATGTTCCTGCCCTGGTACCAGCAGACCGGCTTCGCGATCTCGCGCGGGGGCACGCAGAAGGTCGAGGACTCGCTCAGCGCCTTCCAGTCCTGGGGCTTCGTCGAGGCGTCGATCCTGCTCGTCGCGCTCGCGGTCCTGCTGCTGCTGTTCGCGCGCGCCGAGCGCCGCGCGTTCCACCTGCCGTTCGGCGACGGGATCGTCATCGTCGCGGCCGGCGCGTGGGTGATGTTCCTCGTCTTCTATCGCCAGGTCGACAAGCCCGCGGGCAGTGACACCGGTGCGCTGAAGACGACGATCGGCGTCAACTGGGGCATCTTCATCGCGTTCCTGCTCGGCGCGCTGCTCGCCTACGCGGGGTGGCGCATGCATTCGCGGGCGCGGCCCGAGCCGGTCGTCGACGGGGACGACCCGCGCACGACGGCCGTCGAGGGGGATCCGACCTCGGTCGCCCCGCGCGAGCCGATCACGATGCCGACCGCGGTCGCGGGCCGCCCGCAGCGCGCGCGCCGCACGCCGCGCCGCGGCGACGACGGCCAGTTCGAGGGGCAGCTGAGCTTCGACGACCCCGACGCGCCCTGAGAAGCCCTTTCACCTCCGCGGCCGGCGCTACCCGCCGTTGCCCCAGACGAGGAACGGCAGCACCGACGCGATGCCCGCGACGAAGATCCCGAGCACGATGATCTCCCGCGCGCGGGCGACGTGCCCGACGACCGCGATCACGAACCCGGCGGCGAACAGCGCGGCGTATGGGGCGATGTTGCCCTGCGTCTGGTAGTCGGTGAACGCGGCGAGGATCGCCGTCAGAGGACCGGGCACCGTCCTGTCCTATCACGGCGCACGGAGCGGCGATCCACCGGGACCTATGATTCTGCGTCCATGCCCGCCACCCACGCCACCGCCGCAGACGTCGCCCAGGGCCTGCGCGACGTCGGCTACCTCCCGGACGAGGCGACGACGCTCGTCTCGTTCCTCGCCGCCAAGCTCGGCAAGCCGATCCTCGTCGAGGGCCCGGCCGGCGTCGGCAAGACGCAGCTGGCCAAGTCGCTCGCCGAGACGTTCGGGCGCGAGCTCGTGCGCCTGCAGTGCTATGAGGGCCTCGACGAGGCCAAGGCGCTGTACGAGTGGAACTACCGCAAGCAGCTGCTGCGGATCCAGTCCGAGGCCGACGGCACGGGCTGGTCGGAGGTGCAGGACGACATCTTCGGGCCCGAGTTCCTGCTCGAGCGCCCGCTGATGACGGCGATCGCCTCCAAGGAGCCGGTCGTGCTGCTGATCGACGAGATCGACAAGACCGACCAGGAGTTCGAGGCGATGCTGCTCGAGCTGCTCTCGGACTTCCAGATCACGATCCCCGAGCTCGGCCGCATCGAGGCGACGACCATGCCGATCGTGCTGCTGACCTCGAACAACACGCGCGAGCTCACCGAGGCGCTCAAGCGCCGCTGCCTGTACCTGTGGATCGACTACCCGTCGCTCGAGCACGAACTCGAGATCGTGCGCCTGCACGCGCCCGACCTCGACGAGCACATCGCCCGCCGGCTGGTCGAAGTCGTCGCGATGGTCCGCGACCTGGACCTCAAGAAGCCGCCGTCGATCGCCGAGTCGATCGACTGGGCGCGCGCATTGCTCCTGCTCGGCGCGACCGACATCGACGGGAAGACCTTCCGGGAGACGATGTCGATCATCGTCAAGCACCGCACCGATCTGGACGTCGTGACCGAGCGCGTCGGCGTCAAGCTCGGCCTTCCCGAGGACAGCCTCGGTGCCGCGTCCGCCGGCTGAGCCTCCGCGCGGCGCCTCGCGGCGCGCGGCCCTGTTCGGCGGCACCGCCCCGGGCGACGCCCCCGAGGGCCTGGTCGCGCACGTCCTCGAGTTCGGCGAGGAGCTGCGCGGCGAGGGCGTCGCGGTCGGCACGAGCGAGCTGCTCGACGCCTTCCAGGCACTCCCCGAGGTGCCCTGGAGCGAGCCGGTCGCCTTCCGCGAGACGCTCGCGGCGACGCTCGCCAAGTCGCCCGAGGACCGCGTCATCTTCGACCTGGTCTTCGACCGCTTCTTCTTCCGCGCGACCGAGCTCGCCGCCCTGCGCGAGGGCATCCGCGAGGACGGCGGAGGGATGGACGAGGCCGGCGCGGAGCTCAACCTCGAGACGCTGCGCCAGCAGATCGCGCAGGCGATCGCCGACGGCGACGAGGGGCGGCTGCGCGACCTGGCGCGCCTGGCGATCGCCGCGTTCGGCCAGCAGGGCGAGGGCTCGGGCGTCATCGGCGTCGACGTGCAGCGCATCCGGCGCCAGCTCGGCTTGCGCAGCGAGCCCCAGCCCGACCTCCCCCAGGAGGATCCGCGCCGCGAGGGCCTGCCGCGCGAGAACCTGCGCCGCTTCGAGCAGCTGCTGCGCCAGGAGCTCGAGCGCCGCCAGATCGAGCGCACCGAGGCGCTCCCGCCCGCACGGCCGCTGAACGAGCTCGACCGCGCGCTGCCGACCGGCCCGCTGCAGGACCTCGCCTCGGTGCACAAGGTCGTCACGCAGCTCAAGCGCCGGCTCAAGACACAGGGTCAGGAGCACCGCGGCGTGAGGCGCCATGCGCACGTCGACGTGCGCCGCACGATGCGCGCCTCGCTGGAGACCGGCGGCGTGCCCGTCGTCCTGAAGTACCGCCCGGTGCGCCCACGGCGCCCGGAGCTGTTCGTCATCTGCGACGTCTCGACGAGCGTCACCAGCGCGTCGGTCTTCTTCCTCAGCGTCATGCACGCGCTCCACGACAGCTTCCGCAAGATGCGCTCGTTCGTCTTCATCGAGCGCGTCAGCGAGGTGACCGACGTCTTCCACAAGGAGCGCGACTTCAAGGCCGTCAGCGAGGCGATCGGCCGCGACGCCGGCGTCGCCGACATCAGCGGCTACACCGACTACGGCCGTGTCTGGCGCGAGCTGCGCGAGCAGATCGAGGACGAGCTGCACCCGCGCGCGACGGTGATCGTGCTCGGCGACGCGCGCACGAACGGCCGCGACCCCGGCGCCGAGACGTTCGCAAGGATCGCCGAGAAGGCCGGCCGCACCTACTGGCTGAACCCCGAGCCCCGCCTGTACTGGAACTACGGCGACTCGGTGATCAAGGCCTACGAGCAGTACTGCGAGGCCTTCGAGTGCTGGACCACGAGCCAGCTGGAGGACTTCGTGAAGGCGCTGACGTCGCCGGACTCCGCGCGGCGCTGACCAGAAGACCGTCGCTCCGTCGTCCCAAGCGACAGCGACCCAGCCGAGCGCATCCGCCGGGCCTTCGCCGACTGCGCAGCCACGACATGCTGCGGACGCCACTGTTTGCTGTCGAGCCCTATCTCGGTCGGAGCGTCACGTTGAACGAGCGCGTGGTTCGTCGCCCGAGCGCACCGATGCTCCCTTGCCCCGCTTTGCGGCCCTGGCGATCGTCATCGTGCCGGCGCAGTCGATGATCGTCCTACAGGGGACCGTCTCGGTGACGGGCGCGGTCCAGCCGGCCATCGGCTTGAGCAGGTCGACAGCCGAGGAGTTCGAGCTGCCATCGTTCTCGAGCATCAGCTGCGCGGGGTTGGACGTCGTCTGGCGCAGGATCACAACACCGGCGTTGGTCAGGGGATCGTTCAACGCCAACCAGGTTCCGTTCCAGTCAGTCGCCGCGCGAGCGTGCAAGATGACCATGACGACTGCTCCGTTTCTGAAGGCGCGATCGGTAATGGGTGCGTCCTGGCCCTCGAGCGAGCGCCGGCCGATGACGGCGCCGCGCCTTTGCACGCCTCACGGCCGACCCTATACCGGCAGGGTGGGCGCCAGCGACAGAGCTTCGTTTGGTGCCCGTCCTTCTGAGTGGCAGCCAGGTGGCGTTCGTCGCTCTGCTATCCGGTTGCTTAACACGCGGCGCATCGGTGCTCAGGTACGGTCGGACGGTCCGACGTTCCTCCGACGAAAGGGGTCGCCCGATGGGTGCCCAGGACAACAAGCAGACCGCGCAGGCCGCATATGCGGCGTTCAGCAGTGGTGATGCCGAGGGTGCGATGGCGAACATCGCCGACTCGGTCGCGTGGACGGTGCGCGGCGACAACGCACTGACCGGGACCCACAACGGCAAGCAGGCGGTCGGGGAGCTGTGGGGGAAGTTCTTGAGCCAGGACTTCCGCACCGAGCCGCACGACTTCCTGGCCGACGGTGACAAGGTGATCGTTCTCACCACCGTGCACCTCGACGGGGAGACGACCGAGGGCGCGGACGTCCTGACCTACAACGCAGACGGCAAGCTCATCGCCTTCGACACGCTCAGCGACGCGACCGTCGCCAACCGCGTCTACGCCAAGTAGCGCAGCAACGCTCGAACCGATCCGCTGCCCGGGTTCACACCCGGGCAGCGCGCGCGGCCCCGGGGTCTCGCGCATGTGGCGGGTTTCTGCGGCATGCGGCCCGGTGGTTTGGCCCGATGGCCTCTTTCGACTCGGGGCGTACCGTCGGGGGATGACCGCTGGGCGCCTGCGCCTCCCATACCTGTTGGGCTTCGTGGTGCTGACCGGGGCCGTCGTGGCCACGACGGGCTGTGGCGGCTCGAACGCCGGGTCCGGCGCCTCACTCTCGACGGGGACATCGACCACCCCGACGACGCGGTCCCTGACGACCGGCTCGACCGGGATCGATCCGATGCCCGGCGCGGGGACGGCACCGATCGTCGTCCATGCGACGAACAAGCGGACGGCGCTGCTCACGGCCGTTCGAGCCGCGCGCCATGAGGGATTCGACCGCGTCGTCTTCGAGTTTCGCGACGCCCTGCCCGGCTACGACGTGCGTTACGTCCCCAAGCCGCTGCGCCAGGACGGATCGGGCCGGATCGTCCCCGTCAGCGGCGCTTACGTCGCTCGGATCCGGATGGAGAACGCGCTCGACGCCGACCTGACGAAGTCCACCGCGCCCCTGACCTACAGAGGTCGCAGGCGATTCTCGCCTCCGACGCCGGAACTCGTCGAACTCGTGACCACCGGCGGATTTGAGGGGATCCTCACCTGGGCCGCCGGACTGCACGACCACGTCGACTTCCGCGTCAGCACGCTCAGAGCACCACCGCGCCTGGTCATCGACTTCCGCAACCACTGACCCACACCGCGGGAGCGCCGGCCCCACTGCTGCTCTTCGTCGCCGGCGGCGGGGAGCCGCAGATACCCTGCGCCGATGCGCGACGCGTCACCCTCAGGTCCGCCGCTTCCCGAGCACCCCGAGCTCCGCGAGATCGCGCTGGCGATGGAGGGCGCTGGGGCCTCCGGGGACATCATGGATGCGAGATGGCGAACGGTGTTCATCTCGAGCGAGCTGGCGCGGCTGACCGGAATCGCGCCTCGGGAGGTCGGCCGCTACTACGGGGAGTCAATCGTCATCCGGCACCTCGACCACCCCATGACCTGGGGGACCGACGAGGAGACGAGTGTGACGTGGTGGCGACTGAACGTCCCGATCATGCGCCGCTACCTGCAGCCCGACGATCCGGACTTCGACGAGGTGTTCGGCTCCGCGGCGGAGTCCGCGGCCCGGACGCGTCCGGCCGCCCATGTGCCCCGCGGCTGGCAGCACACCGTGTCGTTTCCGCCCGAGCACGGCTTCCGGCGGTCGGTCCTCCGCGACCTGACGTTCCTCGAGCTGCGCCTGACCGGCGATGACGGGGACTTCCTCGGCGTGGCGCGCCTGGTGCGGACCGCGCTGCCGGAGGGCCTGCTGACCCGGCTGGGCCGCGGGGACCGTCGGCTGTTCGAGCGCATGGACCGGGTCAGCGAGCCGGACCGGCGGCCGGCCGGCATCCTCTTCGCCGATCTCGAGGCGTCGGGCGACCTCTCGCGGCGGCTGTCGTCACGAAGCTACTTCGATCTCATCCGCTCGCTGACCGACCTCATCGACTCGTCCGTGATCGCCCGCGACGGCATCGTCGGCAAGCATGCGGGGGACGGCGGTTCGGCCCTGTTCCTCACCGCGGACTTCGGCGGCTCGGAGTCCGGAGCGGCTCGGGCCGCGATCGAGGCTGCGCGGGCGATCCGCGACGGCGCGGCGACCCTGGGCCCCGACGAGGTCTCCGTGAAGGTCAACGTCGGCCTGCACTGGGGCGCCACGCTGATGGTCGGCCAGGTGGCGACCGGCGGCCGGCTGGAGGTCACCGCGCTCGGCGATCAGATGAACGAGGGCGCCCGTATCGAAGCCGTCGCGAAGGGCGGCGCCATCCTCGCCTCCAAGGACCTCGTCGAGCGCCTCAACGCGGCCGACGCACAGGCGACCGGCATCGACCCGGACGCCATCGCGTACACCCCGCTCGGCGAACTCGACGCAGCCGGAGCGAAGGCGATCCGCGACGCCGGAACGATCCCCGTCACAGAGATCTGACGGTCACTCCGGCGGCTACGCCGTCGTCGGGCGGGTGCACCTCGGGGGCGCACGCTGAAGGGAATCGTGCCGAAGGGTGCCGCGAACCACGAGGGCCAGATCGACACGACGCTCGATCCCGGCGGGACGTCGAAGGCCTGCGACCGCATGTGGACGACGCCGAACGCCGACCCGCGAATGGAACGCTCAAGGTCGCGAGGGGGCGGGTCGATGCGCCCGCATGCTCGCCCGTCGTGTGCTCCCGCTCCTGGCTGCGGTGGCCGCCCTGCTCGTGATCGCCCCCGAGGCGTTCGCGGCGCCGGTCAGCTACTCCGTCTCCCTGGGCAACAACCAGGCCAGCAGCCTCGCGCTCGACGGCGACCAGCTCGTCGGCCTGTCGCTGACGGCGTTCGTCGCCTCCTGCGCGAACGGGCCCTCGACCTACGCGATGGAGGTCGGGCTGCCCGCGACGCCGACCGCGGTGAGCGCGAACGCGCTGCACGTCGAGACCGACGGCGCCGATCAGGGCTATGGCGCGAGCGTGCACGTCGTGGTCGACGGGACGGTGACGCCCGATCGGCACGTCATCTCCGGCACGATCACGCTCAGCGGCCTGCAGTCGGTGTTCGACTCGGGCTGCCCGCCGACGTCGATGCCGTTCGTGGCGATCCCGAAGCCGGCCGTCGTCCCGCCGGATCCTGAGCATCAGTGGACGCTCAGCGGTGGCTCGATGCGGGCCGACGCGAGGACCGGGCACATCACGCGGATCAAGCTCAATGTGCCCTTCGCCTGCGGCGGATCGGTCAACGCGGTCGACTTCGACACGCACGCCTACGGCCTCGACGACATCGCCACCTCGCCGTCGGGCGCCTTCGCCGTGACGCTCGACGTGCTCGACGAGTACTCGGTCGTCCGCGTCCTCACGATCACCGGGCAACTCGACGCGACGAGCCTGTCCGCGCGCTTCCAGGTCGCCTCGACCGCGGTGGGCGGGTTCCTCGGGGACTGCGCCGGCGACGCGACCTTCGCGGCCACCGCCGCCGGCGCATCGCCGGCGCCGCAGGGCCCCGGCACGCCCGCGCCGACGCCGGGTGCCCTGCCGACCGCGGATCCGAATCCGGCCGTGGTCCATCAGAGCCTGCCGCGCACGACGGGGCCGTCGGCGTCCTTCAACTGGGCCGAGCTGCGCCTGACCCGCGGCGCGGCGTACAGCTACTACTTCCTCGTCGACCGGCTGCGCTGCGCGGGCCATGCCACCCACGTGCGGATCGTCGCCGCGGGATGGCCGCACCTGGTCTCCTGCAGCCGCAGCCGCGGCTTCGGCTCCGGCCCGCTGTCACCGGGCGTCTCCTATGGCCTCACGGCCCAGGCGGTGCGGATGCGGCGCGGGCGGATCGTGAGCCGCGGCCCGGCGATCGTGACCCTCGTGCGCATGCGCACGGCCCAGGACAACTGGGTGCCGATCTCAAACCTGCCCGGCACGCCGCCGACGCACTGAGCAGCGCGCACCACCAGTCGGGGCGCGCGGGCGTGGGAGGCGCAGCTCAGGCCGCGTCCTGCTCCTGCACCGTGCGGTCGGCCGTCGGCAGCACCTCGAGGCGTGCGTCGGGAATCGGCTCGCCGCTCACGACCGACCGCCCGTAGCTGCC
>DATCDC010000077.1:0-20728 GCA_036510915.1 Solirubrobacteraceae bacterium
CCACGGCCCGATCGCGCGCCAGAACCCGGGGAGCAGCTCGGTCGAGAACGGGCCGCCGGACGACGGGTTCCCGAGCACGACGAACAGCAGGATCGCCGTGCCCGTGCCCAGGACGCCGAGCGCGGCCTGCAGGCCGACGGCATCCGCCCGCGGCTGTGCCATCCGTCACGCCTTGGAGGGCATGTCCTTCGGGAGGTGGCCGACGCGCGGCGCCATCGCCTCGCCCATCGCGGCCAGTCCCGAGAGCGGGCGGATCATCACCGTGAACTCGCGCACGAGCCCGTCGTCGTCCATGACCAGGTGGTCGAGGCCCTCGACCGACTTCCCGTTGACGTTCGCCTTGAAGATCAGCGCGTGCGTCCCGTCGCCCTCGAGCTCGTCGGTGTACTCGAAGTCCTCGAACACCTCGAACAGGTTCCAGAACAGCTCGGCGACCGCGTCGCGGCCCGCGAACGGCTTGAACGCGACAGGGCTGTAGAAGCGGATGTCCTGCGCCATCAGTGCGGCCATCGCGTCGGGGTCGCGGGCTTCGACGGCGGCGCGGAAGGGATGGGGCATGCGCGGCACGCTGCCACGTCGCGCGAGGGTGGTCAAGCGGCGCGAGCCCGCTCAGGACGGCGGCAGCCCGACGAAGCGCCCGTCGCTGACGAGCGGCTCGCCGTCGACGCTCAGCACGCCGCCGGCGCGCAGGTCGCAGATGAGGTCCCAGTGCAGCGCCGAGAGGTTCTTCCCGCCCGTCTCCGGATAGGAGCGTCCGAGCGCGAGGTGGACCGTGCCGCCGATCTTCTCGTCGAACAGGATCGCGCCGACGGGCTGCTCGATACCGAAGTTCGTGCCGATCCCGATCTCGCCGAGGCGCCGCGCGCCGTCGTCGGTCGCGAGCGCGTGGCGCAGGTAGTCCTCGCCGGAGCGGGCGGTGGCCCACACGACCTCGCCGTCGCGCAGTTCGAGCTCGACGCCGTCGACGTCGACGCCGGCGGGGGATGAACGGATCGTGAAGCGGATCCGCCCGTTGGCGCTCGTCTCCAGCGGGCCCGTGAACACCTCGCCGCTGGGCATGTTCCGGCGCCCGTCGGAGTTCACCCATGTGCGGCCCCTGACGCTCAGGGTCAGGTCGGTGCCGTCCGCCTCGATGCGCAGCTCGCGGGCGCCGCGCAGCCGTGCGATCAGCGTCTCCTGGAAGGCGCTCAGCCCGCGCCACGCGTGCACCGGATCGTCCTGGTCGAGGAACGTCGCCCGGCGCACGACGGCGGCGAAGCGCTCGAGCGGCATGCCCGCCTGCTCGGCGCCGGCGACGGTCGGCCACAACGTCGAGCACCAGCGCTTCTTCAGGGTGCGCTCGCGGATGGGGCGCCGTGCGCGCGCGGCGCGCGTGATCAGTGCGGGGTCGATCTCGGCGAGCTCGCGCAGGTCGTGCGGGGCCTGGATGCCCAGGACGACGTCGATCGCCTTCGCCTGGGCCATCGCCACGTCGTCGTAGTCGTCGAGCTGCGCGTCGCGGGCGTGCGCGTAGAAGCCGCGCGACTGCCCGGGGAGCTCGACCTCGAACGTCGGCCACGCCTCGCGCTCGAGCACCGCGCGCTGGAGCTCGAGCAGCAGCGGCGTGGCGAGCGTCGAGGAGCGCAGCAGCACCTTCTGCCCGGCCTCGACCTCCAGGCAGTAGCCGACGAGCAGGTCGGCGAACGCCGCCCCATCGATGAACTCCGCGGTCAGCGCGGCGCCGTCGGCGGCCGTCACGGCGCCTCCACGTCGGGGAACCACTCGGCGCAGTGCGCACGCAGCGCCTCACGCACGAACCGCCGCTCGTCCGTGCTCGCGGCGCGCAGCCGCAGCAGGAGGTCGCGCTGGCCCTCGGTCACGACGTCGCTGATGGTCCAGCGCACCGCGAGCCGCTCGAAGAGGAACTCGACGGCGCGGTTCCAGGCGTCCTCCTGCGAGAGGGTGTCGCCGTGCAGCACCTGGGCGTACTGCGCGCGCGTCCTGGGCGTCAGCACACAGCGCAGCGTCAGCACGTCGCCGCCGGGCGAGCGGTGGTCCTCGGTCGGTGCCTCGAGCTTCTCGACGCGCCCGCGCTGGCGGCTGCGACGGCCCACTACGTGGTCGCCGCCGCCGTCTCCAGCTGGGCCTTCACGTCGCCGGTCAGCCCGTCCGCGTGGCCGGGCCAGGCGGCCGCCGGCTCCAGCGCCGCGAGCTTGCGGATCGAGGCGCGCGCCTGCTCCGTGTCCTCGTTGAACGCCGAGATCGGGACGCGCGGGTGGCCCTTGATGCCCGTCTGCGGGTCGAGCGTGTAGAAGCAGTCGCTGACGAGCGCAAGGCGGTCGGACTCGCGCCAGAGGCCGATCAGTCCCGGCGCGTGGCCGGGGAGGTGGACGACGCGGAAGCCGGCGATCTCGTCGCCCTCCTCGACGGTGTCCGCGATCGTCACCGGCCCGCCGTCCCAGCTCTTCAGCAGCCGCGGCAGCAGCAGCTTCCCGATCGGGTTGAGCTTCGAGAAGTCGAAGTAGTGCGCGCCGCCGTCGCCCTCGGCGTCGGCCTTCTCCGCGGGATGGCACAGGACCGGCACACCGAGCGCGGGGGCGACGCCGCGGTGGTCGGCGTGGCCGTGCCCGAGCACGACCCGCGTGATCCCGCCGAGCTGCGCGCCCGCGAGGGAGACCGCGCCGGCCATCGACTTCACACCGGCGTCGAAGAGCATGACGCCGTCGCCATCGCGCACGAGGTAGACGTTCATCGTCTTGCCGGGGAAGCCGCCGCGCACGAGCCAGACGCCCTCGGCGATCTGCTCGGCGGGGCTCGAGCCGAGCCTCGCGACCAGTTTCGTCCTGGCGTTGAACGCGCCCTTCATGCCGCGGTCGGCCGACGAGCCGTCCGGCGGCACGAGGCCCAGCTGGCGGGCGAGCGTCATCCCGTCGGCGAACGCGTTGTTCTCGACGATCAGGCCGTCGCGCACGATCAGGACGTCGACGCCCTCCAGGTGGATGCGCGCGCCCGTGGCCGCGATGCCCTGGAACGGCTCCCCGGTGAAGGTCGCGTGCGCCTCCCAGCGCACCGCGGCGCGGTCGTCCTGGACGGTCGTCTCGAGGATGCTGAACTGGAAGTCGGGGAACGAGGCGAAGATGCCGCCGAGGAAGGCGACGACCCCGTCGGGCGCGGTCGTGTCCACCTGGCCGCGGACGTTCTCACGGCCGCCCGGCTTCCAGAATGCGACCGCGCCGTCGAGGTCCAGCGCGTTGATCGCGTCGAAGTACCCGGCCGCAACGCGCGCCGTCTCCTGCGCGTCGATCGCGCCCTCGTGGGCGATGCCATCGGCCTGCTCGACGTTCGTCATCCCGCTGCTCCCTGGGTCGTTGTGCGCTGCTCCGCCCAGGCTATCGCGCGATCCTCGGCGCCGACGGCAACCGCGTAGGCTGGGCTGCCGCAGATGCCCGACACGAATCGCAAGCGGGAGCTCGGCCGGGGGGAACGCGTCCTCCCTGGCGTCTGGCGCCTGCGCCTCCCGCTGCCCTGGCCCGGCGTGCCGCACTGCAACGCCTGGGCGCTCGCCGCCGGCGACGGGATCGTGCTGGTCGACACCGGGATGCACGAGCCCGGCTCGTTCGCGCACCTCGAGCGCGCGCTGGCGCAGGTCAACCTGCGGCTCGAGAACGTGCGGCTGCTCGTCTGCACGCACGCCCACTCCGACCATTACGGCCAGGCGGCGACGATCGTCGAGCGCACCGGCTGCGAGCTGTGGATGCATCCCAACCACGAGCACATGACGCGCGCCGCGCAGGACCCGGACGCCGCGCTCGAGCGCCGCATCGAGATCGCACGCCAGAGCGGCGTGCCCGAGGCGCCGCTGCGGGCCTACCAGGCGGCGCGCAAGGGCCAGGGCTACGGGATCGCCGGCATCGTCGAGCCCAGCCGCGACCTGCTCCCCGGCGTCGAGGTGCAGACCGACCTGGGCACGTGGAAGGTCGTCGAGACGCCCGGGCACGCGCCCTCGCACGTCTGCCTCTACCAGGAGGAGCGCCGCATCCTGATCTCGGGCGACCACCTGCTCGGCCGCGTCTCGCTCTACTTCGACCACGGCTGGACGCCGGATCCCGCCGGCGAGTTCCTCCACTCGCTCGGCGTGGTCGAGGACCTCGACATGCGCCTGTGCCTGTCCGGGCACGGGCGCACGTTCACCGACGTCCAGGCCCACATCACGGCCAATCGGCTGCTCGTCGCCGAGCGCCTCGAGGCGTGCCTGACGGTGCTCGGCGACCACGGGCCGATCACCGCGTTCGCCGCGATCCCGATCATCTACGGCGACGCGATCACGCCGGCCAACGCGAACTGGTGGCTGTCGGAGACGCTCTGCTACCTCGAGCACCTCGAGGCGACCGGGCGCGCCGAGCGCACCGTCGAGGACGGCGAACCCGACCGCTGGCAGCCGGCGTCCTCCTAACCTGTCTGCATGCGCATCGACGAGATCCTGCGCGAGAGCGACGACCCCGTCTTCTCGTTCGAGTTCTTCCCGCCGAAGACGCCGGAGGGGGAGAAGAACCTCTACGCGGCGGTCGCCCAGCTGCGCGGGCTCGACCCGGCGTACGTCTCGGTCACCTACGGCGCCGGGGGTTCGACGACGGGGAAGACGATCGAGATCGTCTCGCGGATCCGGCGCGAGTTCGGGATCGAGGCGATGGCGCACTTCACCTGCGTCAGCGCGACGACCGACGAGCTGCGCGGCACGCTGGACGCGATGGCCGAGCAGGGCTTCGACAACGTGCTCGCGCTGCGCGGCGACCCGCCGGCCGGCCAGGAGCAGTGGACGAAGACCGAGGGCGGCCTGGAGTACTCGCGCGAGCTCGTCGAGCTGATCCGCGGCGACTATCCGTTCTCGATCGGCGCGGCCGCGTTCCCCGAGACGCACATCCACGCCACGAGCCCCGAGGACGACCTGCGCCACCTGAAGGCCAAGGTCGACGCCGGCGTGGACTTCCTCATCACGCAGCTCTTCTTCGACAACGCCGCGTACTTCGACTTCGTCGCGCGCGCGCGGGCGATCGGCATCGAGGTGCCGATCATCCCGGGCATCCTGCCGATCACGAACGTCGCCCAGCTCCAGCGGATCACCTCGCTGTGCGGCGCCGCCATTCCCGACAGCGTGCGCCGAGAGCTCGACCTGCGGGGTGAGGACACCGAGGCGGTCGCGGAGTTCGGCGTCGCCTACGCGACGCTCCAGTGCCGCGACCTGCTGGCCGGCGGCGCGCCCGGGATCCACTTCTACACGCTGAACCGCTCGCCCGCGACGCGCGCGATCCTCAGCGCGCTGAAGCTCGCGCGGCCCTGGGTGCAGGACGCCGTGCCCGTCCCGACGCTCTAGCCTGCCTGCTCGATGTCGAGCCGCTCGGCGACCGCGGTCGTCCCGTCGGGGCGCGTCCAGTGGACGTCGACCGAGTCGTCCTTGCGGTAGGTGCCGACGCCCCAGGCGCCCAGCGCCCAGCGCCAGCCGCTGACCCTGTCCTTGCGCAGCTCGCGGCGGAAGACGAGCGCGCCGTCGCGCACCTGGTAGTCCGCGCCGGCCTGCTGGGGCACGCCGTTGACGTACACGTCGAACGGCGAGCGGACCTCTGGGGGCAGGTGCACCACGGACGTCGTCACAAGCGAGGATGATCCCAGGTCGATGGCCGAGCCCACACCCTCCCCGATCGTCGGCGCCCTGAACCGCGACGTCGGGCGCTACCACCGCTGGTCGACGCCGTCGATCCTCGAGCACCAGGAGCGCGTGGTCGACTTCTACGCCTCGGACGTGTCGATCTCGGCGGGCTTCTTCGGCACCCTCGTCGACCACACCGGTGTCTTCGGCGAGGCCGAGCGCTTCGCCGCCGCGGCCCAGGGCGCCGATCGCACGATGTTCTCCGTGCACGGGACGAGCGGCTCGAACTGGATCGTGCTGCGGATGCTCGCGCTCGAGCGCTCGGACGCGCTCGTGCTCGTCGCGCGCAACATCCATCACTCGGTGACGAACGGGCTGAAGGCCTTCGGGCTCGACTTCCGCTTCCTGCCGACGCCCTACGAGCCGCGCTTCGAGGCGCTGCTCCCGCCGAGCGTCGAGGAGATCCTCGAGGGCCTGCGTCGCTACCCCGAGGCGCTCGCCGTCATCTTCACGAGCCCGACCTACGAAGGGCTGGCGGCCAACACGAAGGCGATCAGCGCGGCGGTCCACGAGGCCAGCGACCACGCGATCGTCGTCGTCGACGAGGCCTGGGGCGGCCACCTGCGCTTCCATCCCGACCTGCCGCTGAGCGCGATGACGGCCGGGGCCGACGTGTCCGTGCAGTCGACCCACAAGCTCGCCGGCGGGCTCCAGCAGACCGGGCTCATCCACTGGCAGGAGGAGCGCGTGGACTCCGAGCTGATGGAGGAGGCTTACCGCGAGTACGTCACGACCTCGCCGAGCTACCACCTGCTCGCCAGCGCCGACGCGGCGGTGCGCACGCTGGCCGCCGAGGGCGAGGGCGCGCTCGACACCGCGATCCGCCGCACGCGCGAGCTCAAGGACGAGCTGCGGCGCCGGCTGCCCGATCTCGACCTGCTCGACGATCCGGTGTGGCTCGCCGAGATCGCCGACCACGCCGCCGGGGTCGACCTCGTCAAGACGACGCTCGGCCTCGCGCGCTACGAGCTCTCCGGCTACGACATCGCCGACGCCCTCGTCGACCGCCAGATCGTCATCGAGAAGGCGGGCGTGAACTCCATCACGCTGATCACGACCTTCCAGCTCGCGTCGAGCGCCGTCGAGGAGACGGTCGGCGCGCTCGTCGACATCCTCGGTCCCCGCGTGCGCCCGGGCGGCGCGCGCCGCAAGCCGCCGGCAAACCCGTTCCGCGCGATCGACGACCGGCCGGTGATGCACCCGTACGCCGCGCGGCGCCACGCGAAGTCGATCGGCCGCGAGGTGCCGCTGCGCGAGGCCGTCGGCAGCGTGGCCGCGGAGTCCGTCGAGGTCTATCCCCCCGGCGTGCCGCTGATCCTCGAGGGCTTCCGCGTCAGCGAGGACGCGGTCACGTATCTGCTCGCGGCGCGGGATGAAGGCGGCTCGATCGTCGCGCGGGATACGTCGCTGGCGACGTTGCGCGTGCTGTGACCTTCGTGTGGGCGGATGCTCGCGGGCCTCGTGGCGCCTGGCGCCACCCACGGTCGGGTGCTGTGCATTCGCACAGCACCCGCTCCCGCGCGCGGCGCCATGCATCCACGATCCCTCGCTCAGGTTGCTGGTGGACGGTTTCCTCGTTCGCTTGTTCGGCCTGACCCTCCTGGGCCTGACCTCACCGATGCTTCGCGCGGGGCTCCGCCCCGCGCGCCGCTAGCCTCCGGCGGCGTGGCTGGTGATGACCTTGCGTACACCGTGCGGCGCTCGGCGCGGGCGCGGCGCGTGCGGGTTCGGGTGGAGCCGGACGGTGGCGTGATCGTGACGCTGCCGCAGCGCTCGCGGGAGCGCGAGGCGGCTGCGGCGGTGCGGGAGCTGCGGCCGTGGATCGACCGCCGGCGCGCCGAGGTGGAGGTCGCGCGGGGTGCGATCGAGCGCGCGCCGGGGGGCGTGCCGCTGCTCGGCGAGCTGCTCACGCTGCGCGAGGAGCCGGGCCGCACGCGCGCACACCGCCGCGGCGGTGTGCTGCTCGTGCCGGTGGGCGATGGGGCGGCGCAGGCGATCGAACGCTGGTACCGGCGCACGGCGCGCGCCGAGCTCGGGCCGCGCGTTTCCGCGGCGACGGCGGCGCTCGGTGCCGAGTACAGCCGGATCACGATCCGCGACCAGCGCACACGCTGGGGCAGCTGCTCGCCGACGGGCGCGCTCGCATTCAACTGGCGCCTGCTGCTCGGGCCCGAGGAGGTGCTCGACTACGTCGTCTGGCACGAGGCGTGCCATCTCGTCGTCTTCGACCACTCGCGGCGCTTCTGGGACCTGCTCGAGCACCACCGGCCGGCGTACCGCGTCCCGCGCCGCTGGCTGCGCGACAACGGCGCGGCGCTGCACCTGTGACCGCGCAGGTGCGCGCCGGCGTCGTCGGCCACATCGAGTGGATCCAGTTCGCCGTCGTCCCGCGGCTTCCACGGCCCGGCGAGATCCTGCACGTGCGCGAGGCCTTCGCGCTGGCCGCGGGCGGCGGGGCCGTCGCCGCCGTCCAGCTCGCGCGGCTGGCCGGGGGCGCGCGCTTCCTGACCGCGGTCGGCGACGACGAGCACGGCGCGCGGGCGGTCGCCGAGTTGCGCGAGCGGGGCGTCGACGTGCACGCGGCGGTGCGCCCGGGCGAGCGCACGCGCCGCGGCTTCACCTACCTCGACGACGACCACGAGCGCACGATCACGATCCTCGACCCGCGGGTCGTCCCCCACGCGGACGACCCGCTTCCCTGGGCCGATCTGGGCGACCTCGACGCGATCTACTTCACCGGCGGCGACGTCGAGGCGCTGCACGCCGCGCGCGCGGCGAAGGTCCTCGTCGTCACCTCGCGCGCGCTCGACGTGCTGCGGGCGGCGGCGATCGAGGTCGACGCGATCGTCTTCAGCGCCAACGACGCGGGTGAGGCATTCGACCCCTCGGCGCTCGACCCGGCGCCGCGCATGACGTTCGGGACGCGCGGGGCCGCCGGCGGGGACTGGCACCTGAGCGGCGGCGCGGGCGGCGCCTGGGAGCCCCAGGCGCCGCCGGGCCCGCAGGTCGACGCGTACGGCTCCGGGGACAGCTTCGCCGCCGGGCTCACCTACGGGCTCGGCGCCGCGATGGAGCCGCTCGAGGCGGCGCGGCTCGGCGCGCGCTGCGGTGCGGCATGCCTGACGGGCCGCGGCCCGTACGCCGCGCAGCTTCGGGCCTGACGGGCCTCAGGCGGTGCCGTCGGTCGCGACGACCCGGCGCAGCGCGTCGTAGGCGCTCTCGCCGCTGCGCTGCGCGACGAGCGCGCGGCGCAGGCGCCCGGTGAAGGCCTCGGTCGAGCCGTCGGCGCGCACGTCGACTCCGGCGCGCACGCCGCCGCCGGCGATCTCGCCGCGCACCGCGACGATCTCGACCGGCTCGTAGTCGCGGAACAGCGCGCCCTGCGTCTCGCCGCGCTGGGCGCGGCTGGCCTCGCGCAGGCGCTCCTCCAGCGCGTCGAGCGCCTTGTCGAGAGCGTCGAAGCGCGTCTTGTCGCTGGCGCCCTCGCGGCGGATCGTCAGCGTGTAGCCGGCCACGCGCGCAGCCTACGGGGCGGCCGCGCCGGAACGGCGGGGGAGCTACGCCGCGAGGTCTCCGACGACCGCGTCGGTCGCGCCCTCGTGCGTGACGCGCAGGCGGTGGGAGATCACGGCGAAGAGGCGCTGCGCCGGGGCGTTCTCCGCGAGCATCGTCGCGGTGAAGCTGCGCACGCCGCGCGCGCGGGCGGCGTCGGCCAGGGCAAGGCCGAGCGCCGTGCCCAGGCCATGGCCCTGGAACTCGTCACCGATCACGATGGCGACCTCCGCTCGGTCGGTCCGGACGGGGTCGCGGATCCAGCGCCCGACGCCGACCAGCACGTCGGGCCGGTCTGCGAGCACGCCGACGAGCGCGTAGTGGTCGCGGCCGTCGACCTCGGTCAGGTAGCGCAGGTCGGTTCCGGTGAAGCGCGGCTTGGGCGCGAGGAAGCGCCGGTGGATCGTCTCGTCGGAGAGGCGGCCGAGCGCGGCCTCGAGCAGGGGCTTGTCACTCGGCCGGATCGGCCGGATGCGCACCTTCGTGCCGTTGTCGAGGACGATCTGCATCCCCATTGACGGTACGCGGATACCGGCGCGCGTCTGTGTCCGCCGTCACACCGCAACCGAACGTTCACAATCGACACCGGATTCCGGTGCGAGGTGTCTAGCGCCGATCGATCGGCACGTAGTCGAGCTCGCGGCCGCCCGTGTAGATCTGCCGCGGCCGCGAGATCTTCTGCTCCTTGTCGCCGACCATCTCCAGCCACTGAGCGATCCAGCCGCTCGTGCGGCCGATCGCGAACATGACCGGGAACATGGAGACGGGGAGGCCCATCGCCTCGTAGATCAGCCCGGAGTAGAAGTCGACGTTCGGGTAGAGCTTGCGCGAGACGAAGTAGTCGTCCTCGAGCGCGATCTTCTCGAGCTCGGTCGCGATGTCGAGCAGCGGGCTCTTGCCGGTGACCTCGAACACGTCGTCGGCGGCGGACTTGATGATCCGCGCGCGCGGATCGTAGTTCTTGTAGACGCGGTGGCCGAAGCCCATCAGGCGCTCGTTCCCCGCCTTCACGCCCTCGATGAACCCGGGGACGTCGTCGGTCGTCCCGATGCGCCGCAGCATCCGCAGGACCGCCTCGTTGGCCCCGCCGTGCAGCGGGCCGTAGAGCGCGCCGATGCCGGCGGCGATCGCGGAGTACGGGTCGACCTGGGAGGAGGCGACGCCGCGCACGGCACTCGTCGAGCAGTTCTGCTCGTGGTCGGCGTGCAGGATGAAGAGGATGTCGAGCGCCCGCTCCAGCCGCGGATCGGGCTGGTACTTCAGCTCGGTCATCTTGTACATCATGTTCAGGAAGTTGCCCGCGTACGCGAGGTCGTTGTCCGGGTAGACGTAGGGCTGGCCGTTGCTGTGGCGGAAGGCGAAGGCGGCGAGCGTCGGCATCTTGGCGATCAGCCGGATCGTCTGGGCGAGGCGGTTCTCCGGGTCGGAGATCTCGTTCGCGTCCGGGTAGAAGGTCGAGAGCGCGCCGACCGAGCCGAGCAGCATCCCCATCGGGTGGGCGTCGTGGCGGAAGCCCTGCATGAAGCTCTTGACGTTCTCGTGCACGAACGTGTGGATCGTGATCTGGTGCGTCCACTCGTCGAGCTGGGCCTGCGTGGGAAGCTCGCCGTTGACGAGCAGGTAGGCGACCTCGAGGTACGTCGACTGCTCGGCGAGCTGCTCGATCGGGTACCCGCGGTACTCGAGGATGCCCTTGTCGCCGTCGATGAACGTGATCGCCGATCGGCACGAAGCGGTGTTCATGAACGCCGGGTCGTACGACATCAGGCCGAAGTCGTCGTCGTCGATCCTGATCGACCGCAGGTCGATCCCGCGGATCGTCCCGTCGGTGATCGGCAGCTCGTAGGTGCGGCCGGTCCGGTTGTCGGTGACCGTCAGCGTCTCCGCCGCCCCGCCCACCGCGCCGTCGCCACTGCTCTGGGTCTCGGTGCTCATACGCTCTCCTGGATCGCTGCTCGCTCTGCCCTCATCCTACGACCGCGACGCAGCGGGCCTGCGCCTCAGCGCCGGCGCCAGAGCTTGCGAAAGCGCCCGGCGTCGGGCTGGGCCTCGTAGACCGGCCCGCCCGCGCTGTCGCGCTCCGGCAGGGCCGCGGCGGCCTGTGCGTCGATCGTGAGCGTCACCGCGCGCTCGGCGAGCCGCGCGATCTCGGGCGCGTCGACCCACCGCTGCCCGTTCGGGGTGTCGATCACGATGCCGTCGAAGATCTGCTCGGCCTCGTTTGCGAGCACCTCGCGCACCGTCCCGACGACCACGCCGTCGGAGGAGCGGACGGGCGTCCCGGTGGCCAGGACGTTGTAGGAGACGGCGTAGCCGTCGTCGCTCATCAGTTGAGGACGTAGATGATCAGGGTGCCGCAGGCGAGGGCGAACACGACCGAGGTCGCGATCAGCGCGCTGCCGGCTCCGCGGCTCTCGGCGAAGCTCGGCGTGCGCATGCCGACCAGCCCGATGATCACGGCGTACACGCCGAACAGCACGCCGAGGATGTAGAACGGCGTCTCGCTGCGGTGGGCGGCCTCGGCGGCCAGCACGAAGAATGCGTCGACCATGGGCGCGGAACCTACAGGGCGGCGTCGCCGGACGGCAACGTGGCGCGCTCGGATGCGTCGGCCTGCGGGCGCGCCGCAGCATCGAAGCGGCTCTCGGTCGCCTCGACCTGGCCGTGGTAGTGGCTGCCGAGGTCCGGGTGACCGTAGGGGCGCTCGGCCGGGAGATCGAGCGTCATGAACGACAGCTGGGCGATCGGCAGGCCGGGCCAGAGCTTGATCGGCACGCGCGTGAGGTTGTTCAGCTCGAGCGTCAGCGTGCCCTTCCAGCCCGGGTCGCAGAAGCCCGCCGTCGCATGGACGATCAGCCCGAGGCGCCCGAGCGAGGACTTCCCCTCGATCCGCGCGACGATGTCGTCCGGCAGCTCGACCCACTCCTCGGTGCGCCCGAGGCAGAACTCGCCGGGATGGATGACGAACGGCTCGTCCGGCTCGACGAGCACCTGCTCGGTCAGATCGCGCGGCGGGTCGCGCAGGTCGATCGCCGTGACGCGGTGGTTGTGGAAGACCCGGAACGAGCGCCCGAGCCGCAGGTCGACGCTGGCCGGCTGCACCATGCTCGGGTCCCACGGATCGATGCGCACGTGGCCCTCCGCAACCAGGCGGCGGATGGTCCCGTCCGAGAGGACCGAGGTCGTGCTCATGGGCCGCAGTCTCGCAGGCCGGGCGGCACGATCGCGCTCACGCGCGATGGCGCGCGCGCACGAGCACCGTGCGGGTCCGCGCCGGGGCCGGGCTGGGCCGCTCGCCGTGGGATCCACGGCGCGGCGCACGCGGCAGCGGGCCGCGCGGATGGCGCGGGCGGCGCGAGCCGCCGTCGCCACCGTCGACCTGCGGCTCCTCGTCCGGCGTCTGGTGCACGGCCCACCACACGATCCAGAGCAGCCCCCCGATGGGGATCTTCAGGATCAGCATGAGGTAGATGAAGGTCCAGGTGGTCAGAAGTTCGATGCTACCCCGTGACGTTGCGGGAAACCACCGATGTGGCGCGCCTGCCGCCAGGTGATCCGCGGGGCCGATCGAACCGTGATCGGCGGGGCCGATCGATCTTCGATGTGCTGTGCACATCGAACGCTTTCAGGGGGATGTCACCTGCGCACGTCGAACCCTTTCAGGGGGGTGTCACCTGCGCACATCGACCCCTTTCAGGGCGACGCCATCTAGCCGCGCAGCGCGATCGGGCGGTGCTCGAACGTCGTCATCTGCTGCAGCTCGGCGACCCGGCCGGTGATCGCGGCGGATTCGAGCTCGGCGATCCGCTCGGTGCCGAACGCCTCGACGTTGAACGACGCCAGCGCCGTCCCGTAGACCATCGCCCGCACCAGCGCTTCGTGGTCGACGGGCTCGTCGGGGTGCGCCGCGATCGAGCCGACGAAGCCCCCGGCGAACGTGTCGCCCGCGCCCGTCGGGTCGATGACGTGCTCGAGCGGGTAGGCCGGCAGCGCGAAGTAGCCCTCGCGCGTAAAGAGCGCCGCGCCGTACTTGCCCTGCTTGGCGACGACGGCGGTGGGCCCCCAGGTCAGGATCTCGCGGGCGGCGCTGACGAAGTTCGGGCGCTCGGCAAGCAGCTCGAGCTCCTCGTCGTTGAGGATCACGCAGTCGACCTGCTCGATCGTCTTCACGAGTGACTGGCGCGCGATGTTGATCCACAGGTCCATCGAGTCCATCGCGACGAACCGCGCGGAGCCGCACTGCTCGCGCACGGCGCGCTGCAGGTCGGGCTGGATGTTCGCCAGGAACAGCACGTCGCACGCCGTGGCGGCGTCCGAGAGCTTGGGCTCGAAGGTCTCGAAGACGTTCAGGTCCGTGACATGCGTCTCGCGGCTGTTGAGGTTGTCGTGGTACTCGCCCTTCCAGAAGAAGGTCCTGCCGCCGGCGACGCGCTCGACGTCGTCGGTCAGCGTGCCGCGCGTGCGCAGGACCTCCCAGGACTCCGCGTCGAAGTCGTCGCCGACGGGCCCGATGACGCGGACCTCGTCGAAGAACGACGCCGCAAGGGCGAAGTGGGTGGCTGCGCCGCCGAGCATGCGCTCGCGCACGCCGAAGGGCGTGGTGACGGCGTCATAGGCGATGGATCCGACGACGGTGAGGCTCATGCGGCGAGGGACAGTAGCGTTGGGCGCCTCATGCGGGCCGTGCAGCAACGCGAGTTCGGAGGGCCGGAGGTGCTGGAGCTCGTCGAGCTCCCGGCGCCCGTCCCCGGGCCCGGCGAGGTGCTGATCGAGGTCGCCCGGGCGGGCGTGAACTTCGCGGACACCCACCAGCGGCGCAACGAGTACCTCGCGGCAGCGGAGCTGCCGCTCGTGCCGGGCTCGGAGGTCGCCGGCGTGCGCGTCGACACCGGCGAGCGCGTCGTCGCGCTGACCGGCGGGCGCGGCGGCTACGCGGAACTGGCGCTGGCGCCGGCGGCGCACACCTTCCCCGTGCCGGACGGCGTCGACGACGGGACGGCGCTGGCGCTGCTGCTGCAGGGCCTGACGGCGTGGCACCTGCACCGCACCGCCGGGCGGCTGGCGGCGGGCGAGAGCGTCGTCGTGCACGCTGCGGCCGGCGGGACCGGCTCGCTCGCGGTGCAGCTCGCGCGCCCGCTGGGCGCGGGGCGCGTGATCGCGACCGCGTCGACGGACGCCAAGCGCGCGCTCGCGCTCGAGCTGGGCGCGGACGTCGCGATCGAGACCGACGCGGACGGCCTCACCGGGCGCATCCTGGAGGCCAACGGCGGCGCCCCCGTCGACGTCGTGCTCGACGCGATCGGCGGCCCCGTCTTCGACGCCTCGCTGGAGGCGCTGGCCCCGTTCGGGCGGCTGGTGACCTACGGCGTCTCCGGCGGCGCGACGAACGCGCCGAACACGCGCACGCTCATGCGCCACAGCCGCACGGTGGCCGGGTTCTGGTTCCGCCACTGCCTCGAGCGCCCAGCCGAGCTGCTCGACGCGCCGCTCGCCGATCTCTTCTCCCGCGCGCGGCGCGGCGAGCTGCGGGCGGTGCTCGGCGCGACCTATCCGCTCGCGCAGGCGGCGCGAGCCCAGACCGATCTCGCCGAGCGGCGGACGACCGGAAAGCTGTTGCTGGATCCGCGCGCGTGACCGCAGGCCACTAGGCTGCAAACGTGACGTCTTTCGCCGATCTCGGCCTCTCCGCTCCCGTCCTGCAGGCCCTCAAGGACGTGGGGTACGAGGCGCCGAGCCCGATCCAGGAGCAGGGCATCCCGCCGCTGCTCGAGGGTCGCGACATCATCGGCCAGGCCCAGACGGGCTCCGGCAAGACCGCCGCGTTCGGGATTCCGATCATCGAATACGTCGATCCGGAGATCAATGGAGCGCAGGCGCTGGTCCTCACGCCGACCCGCGAGCTGTGCATCCAGGTCACCCAGGCGATCCGCACCTACGGTGCGCCGAAGGGCGTCGACGTGGTCGCCGTCTTCGGAGGCGCGCCGATCCGCACGCAGCAGGCGCAGCTGCGCGCCGGCGGGCACGTCGTCGTCGGCACGGTCGGACGCGTGCTCGACCTGATCCAGCGCGCGTCGCTGATCCTGCACGACTGCCGCTTCGTCGTGCTCGACGAGGCCGACGAGATGCTCGACCTCGGCTTCCTGGAGGACGTCGAGCGGATTCTCTCGATCACGCCCAGCGGTCGCCAGACGGCGCTCTTCTCGGCGACGATGCCGCCTCCGATCCGCAAGCTCGCCGACCGCTACCTCTACGACCCGGTCACCGTCAAGGTCGAGTCCAAGAACCTCACCGTCGACACCGTCGAGCAGTTCCAGGTCGAGGTCGCGGCGAAGGACAAGAACGAGCAGCTCTACAAGGTCCTCGACGCCGAGCGCCCGACCCAGGCGATCGTCTTCGCGCGCACGAAGATCCGCTGCGACCAGCTCTATCGCACGCTGCGCGACAAGGGCATGAACGTGCGCGCGCTGCACGGCGACCTCTCCCAGGGCCAGCGCGACGGCGTGATGCTCGCCTTCAAGAGCGGCCGCGTGCCGATCCTCGTCGCCACCGACGTCGCCGCCCGTGGCCTGGACATCTCGACGGTCACGCACGTCATCAACTTCGACGTCCCGCCGTCGCCCGACGTCTACGTGCACCGCATCGGGCGCACCGGGCGCGTCGGCCGCGCGGGGCGCGCGATCACCTTCGTCGAGGCGCGCCAGAAGCGCGAGCTCGAGGCGATCGAGAAGCACATCGGCACGTCGATCACGCCCTGGTCGCCGGGCGCCAAGACGATCCCGGCGAAGATCGAGGAGAAGCCCAAGCGCCACGAGAAGCCGCACGTGACGCGCCCGCCCGAGGCCGAGGAGACGTGGGCCAAGCTCGTCGTCGGCGCCGGTCGCGCGGACGGCATCGAGCCGGCCGACCTCGTTCACGCGATCACGGCCGCCGCCGGTCTGGACGGCGAGGCGATCCGCGACGTGAAGGTGCTCGAGCGCTTCTCGTTCGTCTCCGTGCCCGAGGCCGAGGCCCCGCGCGTGATCGAGCAGGTCAGCGGCGAGCGCGTCAACGGGGCGACGCTCGATCTGCAGCCGGTGGCCTGAGTAGATGAGTGATTCCACGCCGCCGCGGAACCACCCACTGGGCGTGCGGTTCCCCTTTGTCGCCCGCCTGCGGGTCTGTCAAGGTTGACGCGATGAATCCGGACGAGCAGGAGCCGCTCCCCGCCGACGGCATCCTCGAGCCCGCGGCCGAGGACGTCCCCGCCGCAGGCCCGGTCTGCCGCGCCTGCGGCACGCCGCTGGTGGAGGGGCAGGACTGGTGCCTGGAGTGCGGCACGGCCGTCACCCCGCCGCGCCGGATCCCGGGCCTGCGCGCCGTCGCGCTCGCCGGGGCGCTGACGCTCGTGCTCGCCGGCGGCGCGGTCGCCGCGGCCTACGCCGCGCTCAACGGCCAGCAGCCCGCGCCCGAGACGAAGGTCAAGACGGTGGCCGCCGCGGCGCCGCCGACAACGACGACCGCGCCCCCCGTGACGAACACGACTCCCGTCGCCCCGGTGACGCCCGCGCCGGTCACGCCGGTGACGCCGGTCACCCCGGTCACCCCGGTCACGCCCGTGACACCGGTCACGCCCGTCACGCCGACCACGACGACGACGCCGACGACCACCACCACGACGACCACCACGACGACGCCCAAGCCGGTCGACACGAGCATCGTCCTCGCCGCCGGCGCGGGCTCGCTGTACGACCCGCTCGTGCGCGCGACCGCCTCCGGCGACCCGCAGCGCGCGATCGACGGCAACCCGGCGACATCCTGGTTCGTCACGACCCCGGCGGACGGCGACATGAAGGTCGGCTACCTCATCGACCTCGGCGAGAAGATGACGGTCAAGAAGCTCACGCTCCTGACCAAGACGCCGGGCTTCAGCTTCCAGGTGCTCGCCGCGACCGCCGCCGACCCGCCGCAGGCGTTCGACGACCCCGCCTGGACGGACATCGGCGGCGCCGGGTCGGTCGACGTCACCCCGGCAGCGGGCCAGCCGCCCGTCATCGCGCCCGCCACGGGCGACAAGCCCGGCGACCAGGCGCTCGCCCTGAAGCTCGACGCCAAGGGCAAGAAGTACGAGCAGATCATGCTCTGGTTCACGGTGCCGCCAACCGCCGGCCCGACCGTCCGCCTGACCGAAGTCAAGCTCTTCGGCTGACCCGCACAGCCGCACCCCCGACCCGCGAACGACAGGAGACCTCGGGCATGTCCAAGGCCACGATGAAGACCAGCGAGGGCGACATCACGCTCGAGCTGTACGACGAGGACGCGCCCGAGACGGTGGCGAACTTCGTGAAGCTCGGCAAGGCCGGGTTCTACGACGGCCTGAACTTCCACCGGATCATCCCCGACTTCATGATCCAGGGAGGCTGCCCGGAGGGCACCGGCACCGGCGGCCCCGGCTACACGTTCGACGACGAGTTCAACCAGCACAAGGTCGAGCGCGGCGCGCTGGCGATGGCGAACGCCGGCCCGGACACGAACGGCTCGCAGTTCTTCATCGTCACCGCCCGGGCGTGTCCGTGGCTCGACGGCAAGCACACCGTCTTCGGCAAGGTCACCGACGGGATGGACGTCGTCGACAAGATCGAGAAGGTCGCGACCGACCATCGCGACGCGCCCGTCGAGCCCGTCGGAATCGCCGTCCTCGAGGTCGAGTAGTTCCGTTAGTCTCTGACAGAGCGTCACATCCACCGCCAGCAGGAGAGGGAAGCATGGCGAGCGTCGAGCAGACCGTCGCCGGGGACACCGGCACGAGCACCAATGGAGCGACCGCGGGGATCCCGGTCGAGAACCCCGCCACGGGGCAGGTCATCGCGACCGTCCCGGACCTGAGCGCGGAGGAGGTCCACGCGCTCGCCGCGAAGGGCCGCGCGGCCCAGGCGGGCTGGGAGGCGATGGGCTTCGAGGGCCGCGGGCGCATCCTGCTGCGCGCCCAGAAGTGGATCATCGACCACCGCGAGCGCGTGATCGACACGATCGTCTCGGAGACCGGCAAGACCTACGAGGACGCCCAGCTGGCGGAGATCTCGTACGGCGCCGCGGCGTTCGGCTTCTGGGCCAAGAACGCGCCGCGCTACCTGGCCGACGAGAAGGTCAAGAGCTCGAACATGCTCGTCAAGGGCAAGAAGCTCGTGCTGCGCCATCGGCCGCTCGGGCTGGTCGGCGTGATCGGGCCGTGGAACTACCCGCTGACGAACTCCTTCGGCGACTGCATCCCGGCGCTCGCCGCGGGCAACTCCGTGATCCTCAAGCCGAGCGAGATCACGCCGCTCACCTCGATGCTGATGGCCGAGTGCCTGGACGAGTGCGGCCTGCCCGCCGACGTCTTCCAGGTCGCCACCGGCCGCGGCGAGACCGGCCGCGCGCTGATCGACGAGGTGGACATGATCATGTTCACCGGCTCGACCCGCACCGGCCGCAAGGTCGCCGTGACGGCCGCCGAGCGCCTGATCCCGTGCTCGCTGGAGCTCGGCGGCAAGGACCCGATGATCGTCCTGCGCGACGCCGACCTCGAGCGCGCCGCGAACGCCGCCGTCTTCTACTCGATGCAGAACTCCGGTCAGACGTGCATCTCGACCGAGCGCGTCTACGTCGAGGCGCCGGTCTACGACGAGTTCGTCCAGAAGGTCACCAGGAAGGTGGGCGACCTGCGCCAGGGCCAGTCGACCGGCCCCGGCACCGCCGAGGTCGGCGCGATGACCTTCCCGCCGCAGCTCGACATCGTCGAGCAGCACGTCGCCGACGCCGTGGGCAAGGGCGCCAAGGTCCTCGTCGGCGGAAAGCGCCGTGAGGGCCAGGGGATGTTCTTCGAGCCGACCGTGCTCGTCGACGTCGACCACACGATGGAGGCGATGACCGAGGAGACCTTCGGGCCGACACTGCCGATCATGAAGGTGGAGGACGCCGAGGAGGCGATCCGCCTGGCGAACGACAGCCCGTACGGCCTCGGCGCGTCGGTGTTCTCCAAGGACGCCGACCGCGGTGAGCAGGTCGCCCGCCGCATCCACGCCGGAGCGGTCTGTGTCAACGACGCGATGATCAACTACACCGCACTCGAGCTGCCGATGGGCGGCGCCAAGACGTCGGGCATCGGCTCACGGCACGGCGCGGGCGGTATCCGCAAGTACACGCAGCAGCAGGCGATCCTCGTCTCCAAGCTGCACCCCAAGCGCGACGTGCACATGTACCCGTACACCGAGAAGAACTCGCGGCGCATCGGGAGGCTGTTCGCGTTCCTCTACGGCCGCGGGAACCGCGACTAGGGCGCCGACCGCGCAGGACCTTCACGGGGCGGGCGCCGGCAGCGGCGCTCGCCCCGTCGTCGTTCGCGGCCCTCCCGACCTGAACCTGCACGCCCATGTTCGCGATCGCCCTCTCGCTCTTCGCCGCCGTCTCGTGGGGCGCCGGGGACTTCGTCGGCGGCATCGCGACGAAGCGGCTCGCCGTGCCGGTGGTGCTGCTGTTCGTCGAGGGGACGGGCGTCGTCTTCGTCGTGATCGGGCTGCTCGTCGTCGGTGACCCGCTGCCCTCGACGCAGATCGTCCTCGAGTCGATGGCCGCCGGGATCGCCGGCATGTTCGGGCTCGGCGCGCTCTACCGGGGGCTGGCGGTCGGCACGATGAGCGTCGTCGCGCCGATCTCCGCCTGCGGCGTGGCGCTGCCGGTCGTCGTCGGGCTCGCGACCGGCGACGCGATCTCCGCGGTCGTCGCCGCCGGCCTGGCGTGCGCGTTCGCCGGGATCATCCTCGCCTCGCTGGAGGTCACCGAGGAGAGCCCCACCGAGCGTCGCGCCAACCGCACCGGTGTGCTGCTCGCCCTGGTCGCGGCGCTCGGGTTCGGGACGTACATGACGCTCGCGGACAAGGCCTCGGACGCCAGCGTGCTCTGGCTGCTGCTGCTGGCGCGCTGCGCGATGCTGCCGTTCGTGATCGGCATCATCGTGTACCGGCGGCTGCCGCTGCCGACCGGGCGCCTGCGCTGGATGCTGCTCGGGGCCGGCAGCCTCGACGTCCTGGCGACCGGGCTCTACGGCGTCGCCACCACGCGGGGCGCGCTCAGTGTCGTGTCGGTCATCGCCTCCCTCTTCCCGGTCGTCACCGTCGTGCTCGCGCGCGTCGTCCTGCACGAGCGCCTGCACCGCCTGCAGGTCGCCGGCGTCGCCCTGGCGATCAGCGGTGTCGTGCTGATCGCCGCCGGCTGAGGCGCCGGCGGCGTACCCTGGACCGCGTGGACCCGGTGTTCATCGGCGCGCACCTCGGTGGCGGGCGGTTCGCTCCGCTGCAGCTGCTTCCGGCGATCCTCGTCGCGGTGCTCTACGCCGTCCGCGTGCACCACCTGCAGGGCACGACCCGCGCGGTGCCCGGGTGGCGACAGGCCTGCGAGCTCGGCGGCCTGGGACTGATCGTCCTGACGCTCGCCTCGCCGGTCAGCCACGTCTCCGACGAGCTGTTCGCCGTCCACATG
>DATCDC010000078.1:0-5863 GCA_036510915.1 Solirubrobacteraceae bacterium
ATGGCCGTCCGCATCCTCGCGGGCGAGCGACTGCATCCGATCTACGACCGTCAGGTCCAGGATCTCGACTTCGTCCTGGCCAAGCGGCACACGCGCGACGTCGAGCGACTGCTGGCCGAGGCGGGCTACGTACCCGAGGAGCAGTTCAACGCCCTCAACGGTCACCGGCGGCTGCTGTTCCACGACGACCAGCACGGGCGCCAGATCGACGTGTTCGTCGACAGCTTCGAGATGTGCCATGTGCTCCCGCTCACCGACCGGCTCACACAGCGCCCGGGGACGCTGCCGGCGGCCGAGGTGCTCATGACGAAGCTCCAGATCGTGCACCTCAACTCGAAGGATCGCGGCGACCTGTACGCGCTCCTGCACAGCCACGACGTCACCTCCCACGACGAGGAGGCGGTGAACGTCGATCGGATCGCTGAGCTGACCGGCAGCGACTGGGGCCTGCAGCGCACCTTCGAGCTGAACCTGGGGCGCCTTCGCGAGGGCCTCCCCGGGCAGGCGCTCAGCCCGGACGAGCTGCACGTGCTCGCCCGCCGGATCGATGCGGTCGCGGACGCGATGGAGCAGGCGCCCAAGAGCCGCAAATGGAAGCTGCGCGCCCGGGTCGGCGATCGCAAGCGCTGGTACGAAGAGCCCGAAGAGGTCGACCGCGAGGGCTGACCCCCGCCGGGTCGCGAGCACCGAGAACACGAGGAGCCCCCATGGAAGCAGCCACCGATCACACCTGCGTGCCCGGCGGGGTGTCGCCCGCCGAGTACGCCGAGCGCCGCGCACGCCTGCGCGCCGCCGCGGCCGAGCGCGGGCTCGACGGCGTCCTCGTCGTCAGCCGCGGCGCCAACGGCGCCGACTGGGGCGCGGACATCGTGTACCTCACGAACCACTACTCCGCGTTCCCGCAGATCCCGGATCGCCCCGGGAAGTGGTCGGGTCGCGGGCATGCGGGACTCGTCATGCCGACCTCCGAGGACGGCACGCTCGTCGTCGAGATCCCGGACTGGCGTGAGGACCTCGTCCAGATCGACGACGTCCAGGTCTCGCTCGACCTCTGGGCCGGCCTTGCGCAGGCGCTCGGCGCGCGCGGGCTCAGCAGGGCGCACGTCGGGCTGATCGGGCGCGAGAGCCTGCCGTACATCGCCGTGGACCGGATCCGCGAGGCGCACCCCGACGTGCGCTTCTCCTGGGCCGACGACCTCATCGAGGAGCTGCGGCGGATCAAGTCCCCGGCGGAGATCGAGCTCGTTCGCGAGTCGACGCGCGTGGGCAGCGAGATGGTCGAGGCGTTCGTCCAGGCCGCGGTCCCCGGCGCGACCGAGGCCGACTGTGTGCTCGCGGCGCTCCAGCGCGGGATCCCGCAGGGCGCGTTCCCACTCGACATCCCGGTGGTCTCCGGCGAACACGTCGACCACTTCCTGTGGGACCGGATGCCCTCGTGGAACTGGAAGCGGCCACTCGAGCCCGGCGACATGATCCATCCGGACATGTACGGGACCGTCAACGGCTACTTCTACGACATGGTCCGCACGACGGTCGCCGGCAGGACGGTGACCGATGCGCAGCGCGAGGTGCTGGAGGCCTCGGTCGCGGTCGTCGAGCACATCGTCGCGGCGATGCGGCCCGGGGTCGCGTGCGGCGACCTGTTCGACCTGGGTGCGCAGTGGCTCGCCGGCAACGGGTTCCAGGCGCCGGGCGCAGCGGAATCCGAGGGTGTCGCGATGCTCGGCCAGGCGTATCCATCCTTCGGCCACAGCCTCGGCCTCGCGTGGGAGAACCCGTCGATCGTCCCGGGGGAGACGGCGGTGCTCGAGGCCGGCATGGTGATGGCCGTGGAGGCGCAGGTCGGGCGGCCCGGCTCCGGCACCGGCGCATTCGAGCACAACGTCCTCGTCACCGAGGGCGGCGTCGACGTGCTCACCACGCACGTGCAGAACGTCTGGTGGGAGTGACGCGCGCGTGCGCGTCGCCCTCCTGAGCGGCGGCGGCGCGGAGGCCGCGCGGCGCGCGCGGGCAGCGGGCGCCGATGTCGTCTGCCTCCCGCAGCTGAGCTTCGGGCCCTACCTCCCGGCGGTGCTCGACCGGCGCGCCTACGAGCAGGCGCAGCGACCGCCCGCGCGCGCCTTCCGCGACGCGCTGGCGGCGGGGGACGGCGCCTGGCTGGCGGCGTCGGTCTACGAGTCGGAGGGCGAGGGCGTCTTCTACGCGACCGGGATGCTCGGGCGTGCCGGCGGTGGCCCGCCGCTGCGCCACCGTCAGCGCCGGCTCGAGGCGAGCCCAGGTCGATTCGAGCAGCTCCTCTTCTCCCCGGGACACGAGCCGCCCGGGGTCATCGAGCTCCCCTGGGGCCCCACGGGCGTGCTGATCGGCGCGGATGTCGGCGATCCCGCCTCCTGGGCGGACCTCGCGGCTGCCGGGGCGCGGGTGATCCTCGGCGGATTCAGCGCGCCGGCGCAGCTGTGGGAGCGGATGCGCCGTGTGGTCGCCGGCCTGGCGGCCTCGCACGGGATCGCGGCCCTCGTCGCCAATCGCGCAGGCGAGGAGCACGGCATCCGCTTCGCCGGCGGCGGGTCGGGCTGGGATGCCGGCGGTGCTCCCATCGCCCCCGGGGCCGACGGGTTGCTCGAGGTGGGAGCGACGCCGTGAGCGACGAGCCCACCCAGGTCGAGGGGCTCGGGAGCGTCCCGCATGCCTACTACGCGCGCGAGGAGCCGCTGACCGGCGTCGTCCTGCTGCCGTCACAGGCTGATCACGACACGGGGGAGCACCCGGAGAACATCCGGCGCCTGCCGGGCGTCGTCGACCTCCTGCGCGCATCGCCCGAGTGGCAGAGGCTGTTCGTGCTGTATCCGCGATATGCGCGCACGCAGGACGCGCTGCGCGCCCACGACGCCGGCTTCATCGAGCTGCTCGAGGCCGCCGGCGGCGACGCCCCCGTGTGGCTGGACACGGACACGCGCGTCAGCCCGGGCAGCTTCCGCACGTCGATGCTCGCCGCGGGGGCGGCCTTGGGGGCCGTCGACGCCGTCGCGATGGAGGCCTACCACCGGCCGGACAGCCTGTTCACCCTGACGCGGCCCCCTGGGCACCACACCGGGCGCGACAGGGCCATGGGCTTCTGCCTCGTCAACCACGTGTCGATCGCCGCGCGCTACGCGCAGGAGCAGTACGGGATCGAGCGGGTCGCGATCCTCGACTGGGACGTCCACCACGGGAACGGCACCCAGGAGATCCACTGGGACGACCCGTCGGTCCTCTTCGTCTCGCTGCACCAATGGCCGCTCTATCCGGGAACCGGGTGGCTCGACGAGGTCGGCGCAGGCGCGGGCGTCGGCCGCACGCTGAACATCCCCATGCCGCCCGGGTCCGGCGACGCGGAGTACCTGGAGGCGCTCGACCGTGTCGCGCTGCCGGCGATCGAGGCCTTCCGCCCCGGCCTGCTGCTCGTCTCGGCGGGTCAGGACGGCCATGCTGCCGACCCGCTCTCCGATCAGGCGCTGTCGTTCAGCGGGTTCCGCGGGATGGCAGAGCGGGCGGCGAGGCTCGCCCGCCGGCTCGGCGTCGGGCTCGTCGTCGTGCACGAGGGCGGCTACAACGTCTCGACGCTGCCGGCTATCGACCGCGCGATCGTCGCCGGCCTCGGAGGCTTCGACGTGCCCGTCGACGACGTCTTCGTGCCCGCCGAGGCGCGCGCCGCGGACGCGTGGCCGGACCGCCTGCGCGCAGTGCTGGACGTCCAGCGCCCGCACCATCCGGACATCGGGTGACGATGGCCACGCTGCGCGTGCTGTGCTGGCCGCAGATGCCGGCGACGGAGGCGCTCGCCGAGGCCGCCCGGCGCGCCGGCGTGCAGGTCGACGTCACGGTGATCGCCTCCAACGAGGACCTGGAGGCCCGGCTCGGGCGTGCGGCGTTCGACGTGGTGTTCCCATCCGACTACCTCGTCGAGCGTCTCGTCGAGCGAGGCGGCCTGCTTCCCCTCGAGGCGCCGGCCGACGTGGTGACGCGGATCGGCGCCTGGGCCCGGGACGCGCCGCACGACCCCGGCTGCGCGTGGTCGCTGCCGTTCGCCTTCGGCACGACGGGGTACCTCTGCAGGGCGGAATTCGGCGAGGCGACCTCGTGGCGGGGCCTCCTCGATCCGCCCCCCGCGACGACGGTCGGCATGCTCGCCGAGGTCCGCGAGGTCATCGGCGCCGCGCTCATCGCCGCGGGGCGTTCCCCGAACGACGCGAGCACGCGGGCGCTGGAAGACGCGCGGGCCCTCCTTCTGCGCCAGCGCCCGCGGGTCGCTCGCTACGACAGCGACGACTTCGTCGGGCCCGTGCTGCGTGGCGAGGTCGCCGCGCACCAGGCGTGGAGCGGGCCGGCGGCGGTCGCCGTGCGCGAGCACGCGCGGCTGCGCTACGTCGTGCCGCTCGAAGGGGCCGGTCTGTGGATCACGACCGGAGCGGTGGCGGTGGGTGCGAAGGAACCCGGCGCCGCGCGCCGGCTGCTCTGGGAACTCGCCGAACCGGGCTTGGCCGCGAGCACAACGCTCGCGGCCGGTTACGCGACGCCGAACCTCGCGGCCCGCGCGCTGCTTCCCGCCGCCCTGCGCTGCGACGACGTCCTGTTCCCATCCGACGAGGTCATGGCCAGGTGCAGCACGTTCCGGGATCTCGGTGAGCGCGAGCGACGGCTCGCCGACGTCTACCGGGAGGTCGTGGCCGCCGGCTGACCCGGAGCGCATAGCCTCCCCGGGTGTGTTCGCGATCGCGATCTCCCTGGTGGCGTCGGTCTGCTGGGGCTCCACGGACTTCCTCTCGGGCATCGCGAGCCGCAAGGTCTCGGTGCCGGTCGTCCTGATCGGGGTGGAGGGCGTCGGGCTCGTCGTGATCCTCGCGATCGGCCTCGCCACGGGCGAGCCGGTGCCCGCGATGCGCTGGCTCCTGCAGGCCGCGGCGGCCGGCATCGTCGGGGTGACGGGGCTGGGGCTGTTCTTCTGGGCGCTGTCGCTCGGGAAGATGAGCGTGGTCGCGCCGATCAGCGCATGCGGCGCGGCGCTGCCCGCGATCGTCGGGGTGGCACACGGTGACCCGGTCTCCGGCCTGCTCGCCGCCGGCCTGCTGGCCGCCCTCGCCGGGATCGTGCTCGTCTCACTGGAGGCCGAGCACGAGGGCGAGGCGCATCCCTCGCGCGCCGGGCGGCTGCCGCTGTTGCTGGCCGGCCTGGCGGCGCTCGGCTTCGGCTCCTACTACGTCCTGTTCGACGCGGTCGCCGACCACAGCATCGTCTGGGGACTCGTCGCCGCCCGCGGTATCCCGGTGCTCGCCCTCGCCGTCATCCTGATGGTCCGCAGGCCGGCACGGCCGCAGGGGCCGACGCGCGGGCTCATCGTCGGCGCCGGCCTGCTCGACATCACCGCGACGGCGCTCTACGGCATCGCGCTGACGAAGGGCGCCCTCAGTGCGGTCTCCGTGGTGGGGGCGCTGTTCCCGATGACGACGGTCGTCCTCGCGCGCGTGATCCTGGGCGAGCGCGTGCGGCCGATCCAGCGCGTCGGCATCGCCCTGGCACTGGGCGGCGTGGCGATGATCGCCGCCGGGTGAGGCGCGCCCGCGGGCGCCGGCGGCGTACCCTGGACCGCGTGGACCCGGTGTTCATCGGCGCGCACCTCGGTGGCGGGCGCTTCGCCCCGCTGCAGCTGCTCCCGGCGATCCTCGTCGCGGTGCTCTACGCCGTGCGCGTGCACCACCTGCAGGGCACGACCCGCGCGGTGCCCGGGTGGCGACAGGCCTGCGAGCTCGGCGGCCTGGGACTGATCGTCCTGACGCTCGCCTCGCCGGTCAGCCACGTCTCCGACGAGCTGTTCGCCGTCCACATG
>DATCDC010000079.1:0-24268 GCA_036510915.1 Solirubrobacteraceae bacterium
CAGCGCCGGCGCGCCGAGCGCGCGATGCAGTTCCAGCGGCAGCGTCCCGCCGGCGCGCGAGTCGATGTCGGCGGAGCCGAGCGTCCCGCGGACGAGCTGCTGGAGCAGCCAGCCCTCCTCGTTCGTCGTCTCCCCGCCCGCAAGGGCGCCGGTCCGCGCGCCGGCCTTCGCCAGCGCGCCGGCGGCGGTCTGCAGCGCCAGCTCCCAGCTGACCGGGCGCAGCTCGCCGCCGTCGCGCAGCAGCGGCTGCGTGATGCGCTCGTCGACGTGGATCGCCTGGTAGGCGAAGCGGCCCTTGTCGCAGAGCCAGCCGTCGTCGACGCCCTCGTGGTCGCGCTGCAGCACGCGCAGGACGCGCTCGTCGCGGACGGTGAAGCTGACGTTGCACTGCGCCGGGCAGAGCGTGCAGACCGAGCCGGACTGCTCGATGTCCCAGGGCCGCGCGCGGAACCGGTAGGGGCGCGAGGTGAGCGCGCCGACGGGGCACAGCTCGATGATGTTGCCGCTGAACGGCGCGACGTACGGATGCCCGTCGAACGTCGCGACGTAGGTGCCCGCGCCACGCTCCTGAAGGATCAGCTGGTAATCCTCGCTGACCTCCTGACTGAACCGCACGCAGCGGTAGCACAGGATGCAGCGCTCGCGGTCGATCGCGATCAGCGGCGACAGCGCGAGCGGCTTCTCGAAGTGGCGCTTGGGGTCGACGAAGCGGCTGATGCCCCCGCCCCAGCCGAACGACTTGTCCTGCAGCGGGCACTCGCCGCCCTTGTCGCAGACCGGGCAGTCGAGCGGGTGGTTGATGAGGATGAACTCGAGGACGGCCTGCTGGGCCTCCTGCACGCGCGGCGTGTTGGTGTGGACGACCATGCCGTCCTTGACCGGCACCGAGCAGCCCGCCTGGAGCTTCGGGATGCCCTCGATCTCGACGAGGCACATGCGGCACGCGCCGACGGGCGGGCCGAGCTTCTTCTCGTAACAGAAGACCGGGATCTCGACGTCGCCGTACTCCAGCGCGGCGTCGGCGAGCATCATGTTCTGGGGCGCCGTGACCTCGCGCCCGTCAAGCGTGAACGTCACCAGCTCCTGCGGCGGGCGCGGCATCCTACGCTGCGACCTCGGCCATGAACGCGCGCTCGCGTCGCTCGCGCGCGGCCTCGATCTCGGCCTCGAACTCGCCGCGGAACTTCGCGATCATCGATCCGACGGGCATCGCCATCGCGTCGCCGAGCACGCACAGGCAGTTGCCGATGATGCGGTCCTGGACCGAGGCCATGATGTCGAGGTCCATCGGGGTCGCCGTGCCGTCCTTGATGCGCCCGACCATCTTCACGGTCCAGTTCGTGCCCTCGCGACACGGCGTGCACTTGCCGCAGGACTCGTGCGCGTAGAACTTCGCGAGCTTCTCGCAGACGTCGACGACGGACTGCGAGTCATCGACGACGATGATCGCGCCGGACCCGAGCATCGTGCCGGACTTCGCGAGCGTGTCGAAGTCGTACGTCAGGTCGAGGTCGTCCTTCGTCAGCACCGGCGAGCTCGAGCCGCCGGGGAACCAGAGCTTGACCTCGCGGCCCTCGGGCGGGCCCCCGGCCAGGCCGTAGATGATGTCCCGGCTCTTCATGCCGAGCTCGATCTCGTAGTTGCCGGGCCGCTGGACGTTGCCGCTGACCGAGACGAGCTTCGTGCCGGAGGAGTTCGCGACGCCGATCTCCGCATAGGTCTCGGCGCCGAGCTCGAGGATGTGCGGCACGGTCGAGAGCGTCTCGACGTTGTTGATCAGCGTCGGGCCCTGGAAGAGGCCCTGGTTGGCAGGGAAGGGCGGCTTCAGGCGCGGGTTGCCGCGCTTGCCCTCGAGCGAGTCGAGCAGCCCGGTCTCCTCGCCGCAGATGTACGCGCCGGCGCCGCGGTGCAGCGTGAGCTCGCAGTCGACCCCGGAGCCCAGGACATCGGCGCCGAGGTAGCCGCGCTCGTAGGCCTCGGCGATCGCGGCGTCGAGCACGTCGGCCTGGTGCTGGTACTCGCCGCGGATGTAGATGAAGCTCTTCGTCGCGCCGACGACGTAGGCGGCGATGACGATGCCCTCGATGAGCTGGTGCGGGTTCTTCTGCATCAGCTCGCGATCCTTGAACGTGCCCGGCTCGGACTCGTCCGCGTTGACCACGACGTACTTCTGCATCTCGCCCTGGGGCAGGAACGAGGCCTTCATGCCCATCGAGAACCCGGCACCGCCGCGGCCGCGCAGGCCCGAGCCCTTGAGCTGGTCGACGAGGTCGGCCTGCGGGGTCTGCAGCGCCTTGCGCAGCGCCCGGTAGCCGCCGCGGCGCTCGTACACGTCGATCGTGTTGAGGCCCGGCTCGTCGATGTCCTTGAACAGCAGGATGTCGGTCATGCGTCGCTCCCGGCGGCCTTCGGATCGGCGCTGCGCCGCGCGGTGAGCTGCCTGGCCGGCAGCGGCTCCTCGCCGGCGCGGATCTGCGCGACGAGCGCGGGGACCTCGTCCAGCGTGATCGGGCCGACGTAGTCGCCGTTGACGGAGGCCATCGGCGCGATGTCGCAGGCCCCGAGGCACTCGAAGCCGCGCAGGTTGAAGTCCGGGTCGTCGCCCACCTCCGCGCTCAGCGCGGCGAGCAGCTCGTCCGCACCGCACAGCGAGCAGCTGATGTTCGTGCAGACGTAGACGGTGTTGCGCCCGACGGGGCGCGTCTCGAGCATGTCGTAGAAGGTCGCGACCGCTGTCAGCTCGCCGGGCGTGACCTGCAGGACGCAGGCCGCCTGCTCGATCCCCTCGGGCGTGCACCAGCCGTAGCGCTTCTGCACCGCGTACAGCGCCGGGATCGCCGCGGACCGGCGGTGCTCGTGGCCGAACGGGGCTATGGCGGCCTCGATCTCCACGCGCAGGTCCTCGGGGACGGGCGTGCTCGCCGCGTCGGGGATGCCCGCCGGGTCCTTCTCCAGGTCGGCGGCGTCGTCCCAGCCGGGGATGCGCGAGCCGTGGTCGTAGCGCGCGATCTGCGAGGGATCGATCGTCACCGGTCGACGCCCCCGAGGACGGGGTCGATCATCGCGAGCGTGGCGATCATGTCCGCGATCAGCGTGCCCTCGACCATCGGTGCGGTCGCCTGGAGGTTGACGAAGCTGGGGTCGCGCATGTGCACGCGCGCCGGCTTGCTCGAGCCGTCCGAGCGCACGAAGCAGCCGAGCTCGCCGCGCGGCGACTCGATCGGGAAGTACACCTCGCCCGGCGGGACGCGAAAGCCCTCGGTGACGAGCTTGAAGTGGTGGATCAGGGCCTCCATCGACGTCGCCAGCTCGTGGCGCGGCGGCAGCGAGACCTTGCGGTCCTCGGTGATGAACGGGCCCTCGGGCAGCGCGTCGAGCGCCTGGTCGATGATCTTGCAGCTCTCGTGGATCTCGGCGAGCCGCACGGCGTAGCGGTCGTAGTTGTCGCCCTGCGTGCCGACCGGGATCTTGAACTCGAAGTCCTCATAGGAGCAGTACGGCATCGCCTTGCGCAGGTCCCACGGGTTGCCCGCGGCGCGCAGCAGCGGCCCGGTGACGCCGAGCTTCAGCAGCTCCTCCTCGGCCAGCGGGCAGACGCCGCGCAGGCGGTGCAGCACGATCTCGTTCTTGTTCAGCAGGTCGCCGTAGGTGTCGGCGCGGCCCGGCATGACCTTCGTGAAGCGGCGGACCATCTCGACCCAGCCCTCGGGGATGTCCTCGATGACCCCGCCGATCTGGAAGTAGCGCGTGTGCATGCGCTGGCCGGAGGACATCTCGAAGAGGTCGAGCAGCTGCTCGCGCTCGCGGAAGCAGTACCACCAGACCGAGATCGCACCGAGGTCCAGCGCGCTCGTCCCGAGCCACACCAGGTGGCTCATGATCCGGTTGAGCTCCATGTGGATGACGCGCAGGTACTGCGCGCGCCTGGGGACCTCGAGCTCGAGCAGCGTCTCCACCGCGCCGCAGAACGCGTAGGCGTTGAAGTAGTAGGAGAGGTAGTCCATCCGCTCGACGACGGGGATGACCTTCCAGTAGCTCTTCTGCTCGGCCGTCTTCTCGATGCCGGTGTGGACGTAGCCGATGATCGGCTTGACGTCGCGCAGGATCTCGCCGTCGAGCGTGACGAGCAGGCGCAGCACCCCGTGCGTGGCCGGGTGATGGGGCCCGATGTTGAGCGTCAGGAGCTCGCGGTCGCCCTCGACCACGGTCTTCTCGGCGAGCGTGTAGCTCGCCTCCATCTCGCGGTACTCGCTGATGTGGTGGTCGGTCGCCACGGCTACTCGAACCACCGCGGGCCGGCGGCCTCGTTGTGCGTGAAGAGGATCGGCTCGCCGCCGATCGGGAAGTCGCGGCGCTGCGGGTGGCCCTCGTAGTCCTCGGGCATGAGGATGCGCCGCATGTCCGGGTGGCCGTCGAAGACGACGCCGAACATGTCGTAGACCTCGCGCTCCTGGTGGTTCGCCGTCGGCCAGTCCGGCGTGACCGACGGGACGTGCGGCGCGTCGGTGCTCACCCGCAGGCGGACCGTGACGCGGTCGAGCTTCGACATGTCGAGCAGCTCGTAGTGGACAGCGAGGCGCGGCTCGTCGGGGTAGTGGTCGACGCCGTGGACGCTCATCAGCGCCGTGAAGCCCGCGTCGCGCAGCGCGAGCAGCGTCTCGACGATGGTCGCCGGAGCCACCTCGACGGCGCCCTTGCCGCGGAAGTGCTCGGTGCCCGTGATGCTGCCGGGCGTGCGCTCGCCGAGCACGCGCGCGAGCAGCTCCAGGCCGGTCGCGTCAGGCATCCGAGGCCTCGGTGCCCGCGCCCGTGAAGACGTTCTCGCCGGTGACGTGCTCGCCCGCGGGGGGTACGACCTCCTCGGTGCCGACGCCGCCATAGCGCTTGCGCCAGCCCATGCTCGGGTCCTCCTGGACCATCGCGCGCAGCTTGATGATCCCGTGCATCAGCGCCTCCGGCCGCGGCGGGCAGCCCGGGACGTGCACGTCGACCGGCATGAACTTGTCGGCCGGGACGATCGCGTAGTTGTTGAAGACCCCCATCGAGCTCGAGCAGGCGCCCATCGCGATCGCGAACTTCGGCTCGAGCATCTGGTCGTAGACGCGCCGCACGACCGGCGCCATCTTGATCGAGACGCGACCGGAGAGGATCATGAGGTCGGCCTGACGCGGCGAGGCGCGGAAGGCCTCGAAGCCGAAGCGGGCGATGTCCAGCCGCGCCCCGACGATCGACATCATCTCGATCGCGCAGCACGCCAGCCCGAAGGTCAGCGGGAACAGCGAGTTGCCGCGCGCCCAGTCGACCGCCTTGTCGAGCGTCGTCGTCAGCACGCGCTCCTGGACGTACTGCTCGAGGTCCTGGCCCTCGAGATCGCCGCGCAGCATGTCGCGCGCCCGCAGCTGGCGGGCGCGGAAGTCCTCCGGCGTCTCGATCTTCTGGCGGACTACTTCCATGTCAGCGCGCCTCGTCTCCACACGTAGATGAACGCGACGGCCAGCAGTGCGATGAAGACGACCGTCTCGACCAGCGCGAAGGTGCCGAAGGCGCGGAGCTGCACGGCGATCGGGTAGAGGAACAGCACCTCGATGTCGAACAGCAGGAACAGCATCGCGATGAGGTAGAAGCTGATCCCGAAGCGGAAGCCCTGCCGGATCTCCGACGGCATGCCGCTCTCGTACGGGTCGAGCTTGTGCTCGATGTCGCGCTTGGGACCGAGGACCGTGTTGAGGTGGCCGAACAGGACACCGATGCCGATGCCGATCGCGACGAAGATGAGCGCAGGTGCGTACGTGGCCAGCACGGATGAGGTTGTATCACCAACAGGGGGTGCGACCTACTTCGTGACAAAGGGCTCGAATTGGCGACAGCAGCGGACATCACGGCCATCGTGGTCGCGGCGATCAACCTCCTCGCGGGGGCGCTCGGCGGGTGGGCGTGGCATCGCGACGAGGCCAGCCGGGCCTTCTGGCTGACCGCTCGCGCGGGGCAGTTCGCCGCCACGGCGATGGCCGGCCTGGCGCTGGTGATGATCGTCTCCGGCTACCACCCGGGCAGCGGCCTGCTGTGGCTCTACATGATCCTTCCGGTCGCCGTCTCGATCATCGCCGAGCAGCTGCGGATCGGCTCGGCCCAGACCGTCCTCGACGCGAACGACCTCGAGGACGCGCAGGCCGTCGGCCGGCTCGCGGAGTCCGACCAGCAGCTGATCGTGCACGCGATCGTCCGCCGCGAGACCGGCGTGATCGCGCTCGCCGCGCTGGTGATCGTCGTCCTCGCACTGCGCGTGCTGGCGACCGCTTGATCGCGGCATCCCTGTAGGCTTGCCGTCGCTCAGGGTGAAAGACGATCGTCTTTCGCCGGAATTGTGTGCCCCTCAGGAGAACCGCTGTGCGCCCCACCCGTCTGCTGCTGTCCCTGCTCGCCGTGACCGCGTCGCTCGGAGTCGCCGCGTGCGGCAGCTCGACCTCGACGAGCACGTCCTCGAGCACGGCCGCGACCGCGGCGAGCTGCACGAAGGACCAGCTGGCGCTGGTGAAGTCGGGCACGCTGACGGTGGGCACCGACAAGCCCGGCTACCCGCCCTACATCGTCGATGACAAGCCCGCCAACGGGAAGGGCTTCGAGAGCGCCGTCAGCTACGCGATCGCCAAGCAGCTGGGCTTCACGCCCGCGCAGGTCAAGTGGATCGTCGTGCCGTTCAACTCCTCCTACGCGCCGGGGCAGAAGCCGTTCGACTTCGACATCAACCAGATCTCGATCACGCCCAAGCGCGCCACCGCGGTCGCGTTCTCCTCGCCGTACTACACGGCCCCGCAGGCCGTGCTCGCGCTGAAGGGCTCGAAGGTCGCGAACGCGACGAGCCTCGCCGACCTCAAGGACGCCAAGCTCGGCGTGCAGGTCGGCACCACGAGCCTCAGCGCCGTCCAGGACGTCATCAAGCCCTCACAGCAGCCGGCGGTCTTCAACGACTCCAACGACACGGTCAGCGCGCTGAAGAACAAGAGCGTCGACGCGATCGTCGTCGACCTGCCGACCGCGATCTACCTCCGCGACGCCGAGCTCTCCGGCGCCAAGGTCGTCGGGCAGTTCGCCGTGCCGGGCGGGGATCGCTGGGGCGTCGTCCTGAAGAAGGGCTCGGCGCTGACCGCCTGCGTCAACCAGGCGCTGTCGAAGCTGCGCTCCTCGGGCGAGCTCGACGCGATCACGAAGCAGTGGATGAGCAGCTCGGCGAACGCGCCCGGGCTGCAGTAGCCATGTGCGCGGGACCCTCCGCGTGACCACGATCCCCGTCGATCGCCGCGCCGCCCGCGAGGAGGCGCGGCGGCGCAAGGCCCGCCGCGGGACGCTGATCGCCGTCGTCTCGAGCGTCGTCGTCCTCGGCGGCCTGGCGGCGATCGTCCTGACGAGCAGCGGCTGGCCCGCGGTCAAGTCGACGTTCTTCTCCTGGAGCGCCTTCAAGACGTCGTTCCCGGACATCCTCACGGCGTTCTGGATCGACGTGAAGCTCTTCATCGCCGTCGAGGCCGTCGTGCTCGTGCTCGGCCTCGTGATCGCGCTGGTCCGCACGACGCGGGCGCCCGCGCTGTTCCCGCTGCGCCTGCTCTCGACGCTCTGGGTCGACATCCTGCGCGGCGTCCCGACGATCCTCGTGGTCTACCTGATCGGCTTCGGCATCCCGGCGCTGCAGCTCTCCGGGCTCCCGACCGACCCGGTCGTGCTCGGCGGCATCGCGCTGGCGATGAGCTACTCGGCCTACGTCGCAGAGGTCTACCGCGCCGGCATCGACTCGGTCCACCCCAGCCAGCGCGCCGCCGCGCTGGCGGTCGGCCTGACCCAGACGCAGACGATGCGCCGCGTCGTCCTTCCGCAGGCGGTGCGGCGCGTGCTCGCGCCGCTGCTGAACGACTTCATCTCCCTGCAGAAGGACGTCGCACTGGTGTCCGTGCTCGGTCCGCTGGAGGCCTTCCGCGTCGCGCAGATCAACGCCGCGGAGAACTTCAACTACACGCCGCTGATCGCCGCGGCGCTGCTGTACCTCGCGGTCACCGTGCCGCTCGCGCGGATCCTCGACCGCATGCAGGCGCGCAGCCGCAGCGTCACGTCCGGGTCGGTGCCGGTGTGAGCGAGGTTCCGGGCGACGCCGTCCTGGAGGTCCGCGGCGTGACGAAGTCCTACGGCGACGTGCAGGTGCTGCGCGGTATCGACCTTGCCGTGAACGAGCACGAGGCCGTCGCGCTGATCGGCGCGTCGGGCTCGGGGAAGTCGACGCTGCTGCGCTGCATCGACCTGCTCGACGACATCGACGACGGCGACGTCTTCCTCGACGGCGAGGTCATCACCGACCCCTCGTGCGAACCGGTCCAGGTGCGCCGGCGCCTGGGGATGGTCTTCCAGTCCTTCAACCTCTTCCCGCACATGACGATCCTCGAGAACGTCGCGCTGGCGCCGGAGCGCGCGCACGGGGTCGACCGCGCCGCGGCACGCGAGCACGGTCGCGAGCTGCTCGCACGGTTCGGCCTCGCCGGGCGCGAGGACGACTACCCCGACCGGTTGTCCGGCGGCCAGCAGCAGCGCGTCGCCCTGGTGCGCGCGCTGGCGACGCGGCCGCGCGCCCTGCTGCTCGACGAGATCACGAGCGCGCTCGATCCCGAGCTCGTCGGGGAGGTCCTGAGCCTCGTGCGCGACCTCAAGGCCGAGGGCATGACGATGCTGATCGCCACGCACGAGATGGGCTTCGCGCGCGAGGTCGCCAACGAGGTGTGCTTCCTGCACGACGGGCAGATCGTCGAGCGCGGTGACCCCGAGCGGATCTTCACCGCGCCCGAGCGCGAGGAGACCCAGCGCTTCCTGCGCCGCCTGCTGGAGGCGCGGCGGCTGTAGCGCCGGTCACGGGCGCCCGAGGCCGCGGAAGCCGCCGGCGAACCAGATCAGCGGGCCTCCGTCGGCGTGCATCGCGCCGTGGGTGACGGCGCCGATCCCGATCGTGTGGTCGCCGCCCGGCAGCAGCTCGCGCAGGTCGCACGCCAGCCATGCGAGCGCGTCGTCGAGCACCGGCACGCCGTGGGCGACGGTGTGGGTGACGGCCTCGAACTTCTCCTGCGCGACCCGCTTGGAGGCGAAGACGGCCGCGAGCTCCTGCTGACCCTCGCGCAGGACGTTGACCGCGAAGCGCCCGCTCGCGCGGACCGCCGGCAGCGTGCGCGAGCCGTTGTCGAAGCAGACGAGCAGCAGCAGCGGGTCGAGCGACAGCGACGTGACCGCGTTCGTCGTCAGCCCGGCCGGCCCGTCGGGGCCCTCGCACGTGACGATCGCCACGCCGGAGGCGAAGCGGCCGACGATCTGGCGGTAGTGGTCGGGGTCCATCGCGGCGGTCACGCTATCGCCCGGGAGGTTCGAGCCCTCACGGGGGCCGCAGGAGAAGAGGGCCCGGCGCCGGCCGGTTGCCGCCGTGTCGTGAAACGATCGCGCCTGTCACCTCTGCGACCGCCAGTCGTGCCGACGCCGGGCCACCGGGGTGGGTTTCGGCGCGGTGCATCCATGTCCTCCCGCCGCCCGGCGGGACTCGGCGCGCGCTCCACCTACCCGGTCTCGTATGATCCGCGCCGTCATGAAGCGCCGTCTCCTGCCCGTCCTGCTCGTCGTCGCCGCCGCCGGCCTGCTGAGCGCATGCGGCTCGCAGGGCGTGTCCGTCCCGAAGGCCACGGCGTCGGTGCAGAACGGCGCGAAGCTCTTCTCGCAGCGCTGCTCGGGCTGCCACACCTTCGAGCCCGCGGGCGCCCAGGGCTCGGCGACGAAGGTCTCCGACCGTGAGCGCGTCGACGGCGTGAACTTCAACGTGCGCACGGTCTGTTACGACAACGCGCTCTACGCGCTGCGCAACGGCGGCTACTCCGGCGCGATCATGCCGGAGAACATCGTCGTCGGGAAGCAGGCGCAGGACGTCGCCGCGTTCGTCGCCGAGTACTCCGGCAAGCAGGGCGCGCACGCGGCCTCGCCGACCGGCCCGGCCGTGAAGTGCCCACCGCTCCCGGCCGGCGTCGGCCAGTAGCGCACCCCGCGGGGCCATGCTCGACCTGAAGCTGCTGCGCAGCGACCCGGAGGAGGCACGCGCCGCGCTGGAGCGCCGCGGGGTCGCCGAGCAGCTCGACCGCGCGCTCGCGCTCGACGCCCGCCGCCGGGAGCTGCTGCCGCAGATCGAAGGCCTGCGCGCCGAGCAGAACGAGGCCAACGGCGCGATCGCCGAGGCCAGGCGCACCGGCTCGGATGCGGACGACGCGATCGCCCGTATGCGCGAGGTCGCGGGCCGCGTCAAGGCGCTGGGCGAGGAGCTCGCGGGCGTCGAGGCCGAGTTGCAGGCGGTCATGAGCCAGCTGCCCAACATGCCCGAGGCCGGAGCACCGGCGCAGGACACGGTGCTGAGGCACGTCGGCGACGCGACCGCCACCGGGCGCGACCACCTCGAGCTCGCCGGGGCCATGATCGACATGGAAGCCGCGGCGCGCCTGTCGGGCGCGCGCTTCGCCTACCTCAAGGGCGACCTCGTGCTGCTCGAGCTCGCGCTCGTGCGCTGGGCGCTCGAGAAGCTGCGCGGCCACGGCTTCGAGCCGGTGGTCCCGCCCGTGCTCGTGCGCGAGCAGGCCCTCTACGGCACCGGCTTCCTGCCGGACACCGAGGAGCAGATCTACCGGCTGCCCGAGGACGACCTCTACCTCGTCGGCACCAGCGAGGTGGCGCTCGCCTCGCTCCATGCGGGCGAGATCATCGACCACGGCGAGCTGCCGCTGCGCTACGCGGGCTTCTCCTCGTGCTTCCGGCGCGAGGCCGGCGCCGGCGGGCGCGACACGCGCGGCATCTTCCGGGTGCACCAGTTCGACAAGGTCGAGATGTTCAGCTTCGTCGACCCCGCCGCGGCGAAGGACGAGCACGCGCGGCTGCTGGCGATCGAGGAGGAGATCCTCGGCGAGCTGGGGATCCCCTACCGCGTCGTCGACATCGCGCTCGGCGACCTGGGCAACTCCGCGGCGCGCAAGTTCGACTGCGAGGCGTGGCTTCCCGGGCAGGAGCGCTACCGCGAGCTGACCTCCACCTCGAACACCACCGACTACCAGGCCCGGCGCCTGGAGATCCGCATGCGCCCCGCGGGCGGCGGGAGGGCGGAGACGCTCGCGACGCTGAACGGGACCGCGGTCGCGGTCGGGCGCACGATCATCGCGCTGCTCGAGAACCACCAGCGCGAGGACGGCACCGTCGCCCTCCCCGACGTGCTGGTCGCCGCAGGCGCCCCCGCCGTGCTCGGCGCCGGCGCCTGATCAGCGAGCGTCGAGCGGCTCCTCGAGTTCGTCCAGCTCGTCGAGCGGGTCGCGCGGGTCGGCCGCCTCCTCAGCGCTCTCGCGGCGGCGCTCGCGAAGGACGCGCGCGCCGATCAACGCGAGCACCGCGAGCACCGCGACGACCGCAGCGCCGCGCCCGAAGGTGCTGGCGATCTTCTCGTACGTGCCGCTGGCGAAGTAGCCGAGCAGCACCACCGCGACGCCCCAGACCAGGCCGCCGGACGCGTTGAACGCCAGGAACCGGCGGTAGGGCATGTGTGCGAGGCCGGCGAGCGCGGGCATCACCGCGCGAAAGAACGCGGTCCAGCGGCCGAGGAAGACGGCCCAGCCGCCGCGGCGCTCGAGGAACTCGCGCGCGTCGACGAGACGGTGGGAGTGGCGGCGCAGCGCGCGCGTCTCGATCAGCCGCGGCCCGAAGCGGTGGCCGATCTCGTAGCCGACGGAGTCGCCCAGGATCGCCGCGAGCACGACGACCGCGATCATCACCGGAAGCGAGGCGTGCCCCTGATGGGCGACGACGCCGCCGAGGATCGCCGCCGTCTCCCCCGGGATCACGAAGCCGACGAACAGCGCGTCCTCGGCGAACACGATCGCGAAGACGAGCAGGTACGCGAGCGTCCCGTCGAGCGTCTTGATGTGGTCGGCGATCGTCGCCAAGGGAGGGCGAGCGTAGCCGGGCGCGCCCGTTGCATCACCGGCCGTCGCGCGCGACACTGCGCGGATGAGCACCACATCGTCCACGGTCACCAGCGCCTTCGTGGATGCGATCGTCGCCCGGGACTTCGCCGGCGCCCGCCGGCTCCTGCACCCGGAGATCGACTTCCGCGCGATGACGCCCAAGCGCATCTGGGAGGCCGATGGCCCCGAGGAGGTCGAGGAGGTGCTGCGCACCTGGCTCGCCGACCCGGACGAGGACATCACCGGCGTCGAGGCCGTCGCGGGCGCGACCGTCGCCGACACCGACCGCGCCGGCTGGCGCGTGCGCGGGACCGGCCCGGACGGCGCGTTCACCTTCGAGCAGCAGGCCTTCCTGCGCGAGCGCGACGGCCAGGTCGGCTGGCTGCGGATCATGTGCAGCGGCACGCGGCCGGCGGGCCCGGCGTAGGGCGCACCCGCCAGCGGAGGGGGCGGGATTCGAACCCGCGGACGAGTTGCCCCGTCTCCGGTTTTCAAGACCGGTGCATTCGACCACTCTGCCACCCCTCCGGGGGTCGGGCAGGCATCCTGACAGCACGCCGGTCGGCGACGCTTCGCGCAGCCCGCAGTCGATCTCCGCGGCGGCGACCGCGGGCAACACCAAGGCGGCGGCCGCCGCCTTGGTGTTGCTCGGCGCCGTCGAATCGCTGAAGATCAAGCAGGCGCGCGAGGCGATCGAGAAGCAGATCAGCGCAGGCTCGTAGCGCGCGGCCGGCTCAGGCGCGCGGCACCTGCTGCGTGATGCAGTGGACGTTGCCGCCGCCGAGCAGGATCTCGCGCCCGGGGACGCCGATGACGTCACGGTCGGGGAACAGCCCGCCGAGGATCGACAGTGCGTCGGCGTCCGTCGGCAGGTCGAACTGCGGGACCACGACGCGTGTGTTGGCGATCAGGAAGTTCGCGTAGGACCCCGCGAGCCGCGCACCGCCGGCGCGCGCCGCCGAGCCCTCGGCCGCATCGACGCCGCGAGCCTCCTCGTCGGTCATGTACATCGGGCCCGGCGTCGGGAGCTTGTGGATCTCGAGCGCGCGCCCGCGCGCGTCGGTCATCCGCTCCAGACGCGCCAGGGCGTCGGCGGAGATCGCGTGCTGGGGGTCGGCCGCGTCGTCGGTCCAGTGCAGCGCCACGACGCCTGGGCGGATGAAGCACGCGATGTTGTCGACGTGGCCGTCGGTCTCGTCCTGGTAGGTGCCGAGCCCGAGCCACAGCACCTTCTCGACGCCCAGGTGCGCGCGCAGGTGGTCCTCGATCTGCTCGCGCGAGAGCTCCGGGTTGCGGTTGTGGTTCAGCAGGCACTCCTCGGTCGTCAGCACGGTGCCCTCGCCGTCGACGTGGATCGAGCCGCCCTCGAGGACGATCGGCGCGCGGTAGCGGTCGTCGCCCTCGATCTCGAGGATCTTGCGCGCGACGAGGTCGTCGTCGTGCCACTCGGGGTAGAGCCCGCCCTCCAGCCCGCCCCAGGCGTTGAAGTGCCAGTCGACGCCGCGGCGCCGGCCGGCGCCGTCGATCACGAACGTCGGGCCGGTGTCGCGCACCCAGGCGTCGTCGGTCGTCATCTCGACGACGCGCACGCCGGCCGGCAGGACGTTGCGCGCGTGCTCGAACTGACGGTGGGAGACGGCCATCGTGACCGGCTCACTGACCGCGATCGCGGCGGCGACCGCGGCGTAGGCCTCCTGCGCGGGTTTGGCCCCCAGACGCCAGTTGTCGGGGCGCTCGGGCCAGACCATCCAGGTGCCATCGTGCGATTCGAACTCGCCGGGCATGCGGAAGCCGTCGGCGGCCGGGGTGGACTGGAGCGTCTGGGTCATGTCAGCTGCAGCCTATCCCGGGCTACACTGCCTGCTCCCGGAGAGGTGGCCGAGTGGCTGAAGGCACTCGCCTGCTAAGCGAGTAACGGGGTTACTCCTCGTTCGCGGGTTCGAATCCCGCCCTCTCCGCTCGACCACCGGCCGCTCACGCAGAGGCGTTGAGGCGCACCCGGACCTCCCGCTGCTGGTTGAGGAACAGCGAGCGCACGAAGCTCGGCTCGCCGATCAGCTCCATCTCGGGGAAGCGGGTGGCGGTCTCCTCGAGCAGCGTCTTGAGCTCCAGTCGCGCGAGCGCGGTGCCGAGGCAGAAGTGCCGGCCCCCGGCGCCGAACGCCTGGTGCTCGGCGCCCCGCTCGACGTCGAACCTGTGCGGGCACTCGTAGACGGCCTCGTCGCGGTTGGAGGACGGGTACCACAGGACGACCTTGTCCCCCTCGCGGATCTGCTTCCCGCGGAACTCGACATCGCGGGTGGCCGTGCGGCGGAAGTGCGAGAACGCCGGCGCCCAGCGCAGCAGCTCCTCGACGGCGACCTCGGCCTTGGACGGGTCGTCGACGAGCTTCTGCCACTCCTCGCGGTTCTGCAGCAGCGCGACCATCCCGTTGGAGAACGTGGCCTTCGTGCTGTCGTTGCCCGCGAGCTGGAGCAGGGCGAAGCCCATGATGATCTCCTCGTCGCTGAGGCCCTCGCCGTCGATCTCGGCCGTGACGAGCACGCTCGTCAGGTCGTCGGTCGGCGCCGCGCGGCGCTCGGCGACGAGCTTGCCGCCCTCCTCGAACACCTTGTGGACCTGCTCCATCACGGTCTCCAGGCCGCCGGGCTGCAGATCCTCGTCCCCGAAGGCCATGGCGCGCAGCGCGAACTCCGACCAGCCCGCGTCGTCCTCCTCCGCGGTGCCGACGAAGCTCCCGATCACGCGGCTGACGACCGGCGTCGCGATGTCGGCGACGAGGTCGATCTCGTCACGACCCTCCAGGCGGTCCAGGACGCGCGTGACGATCGCGCGGATCTCCTCGCCGTGCTGGGCGATGCGCTTCGGCGTGAACCCGCGCTGGAAGAGCGCCTTGATGCGGTCGTGGCGCGGCGGATCCATCGCGATGAACATCTGGGTCTGCAGCTCGAGCGGCGTCCCGGTGTCGCTGACGACGATGCCGCCGCGCTGCGAGGAGAACGCCTCCCACTCGCGGCTGATCTCGTGGATGTCCTCGGCGCGCGTGATCGACCAGAACCCGGGCTCGCCCTCCCACGTCGCCATCGGGCTCCAGTGGACGGGGTCCTCCGTGCGCAGGCGCTCGAAGACGGCGTGCGGGAAGCCCTCCTCCCAGAGGCTCATGTCGCCGATGTCGATCTCGTCGACGGGGATCAGGGTCGCGTCGGTCATGGTGCTCCTTGTGTGCAGCGGGCGGGGATGCAGCGCTCCTCGAGAGACGGGCAGCGTAGACGACGGATGAGACATTTGCAACCGTATGTCGCATACGAGAGATTTGTCCTTCCATGACTCATCGGCGCTACGATCGGTCGATGGAACTCGTGAGCCCGCCCGACGCGACGCCTGCGCCGGCCTTTCGCCGCGCCACCGAGGCGGACGCCGTGGCCGTCGCCCGGGAGCTGTTCCTCGCCGGCGAGCGGCTCGACATGAACACGCTCGCCGGCCGGCTGGGTGTGTCCCGCGCGACGCTGCACCGGTGGGTCCACACGCGCGAGCACCTGCTCGACATGGTCCTGGGGCGGCTCACGGACGAGTTCTTCGAGGACGGCCTCGCCCATGCCCGCGCGCATCCCGAGGACGCGGTCGCCGCGCTGGCCCACGCCCTCGTGAGCACGACCTCCGGCTCTGCCCCGCTGCGCGGGTTCGTCGCACGCGAGCCGGAGCTCGCCCTGCGGCTGATGCTCGGCGACGGCGCGGTGCGCCACCGCGCGATCGTGTGGATCCAGGCGCTCGTCGACGAGGTCCTGCCCGACGAGGCCGAGGATCTGGAGGGCTTCAGCGAGGCGCTCGCCGACGTGGGCCTCGCGCTCGAGTGGGCCACGATCGCCGCGGGCAGCGAGCCGTCCGCCGACCGCATCGCGCAGATCGCGCGTGCGCTGCTCGCGGGCGCGCGCGCCGGCGAGCTCACCCCCGCCGAGCACTAGCCCGATTCTCGGCGACCGTGCACCTGCCGACCCGGTCGATCTGCTTCGCCCCGCCGGAGACCACGAGACCGTAGAACTGAAGATCCACGCGCCCCGAGGTGTGCACCGTCGTCGACGTCGCGCCGCTGCAGTCCGCGTAGGTCGGCACCTTGGGGATCCGCACGAGTGCGACGCGGTTGTTGCGCAGGTCGGACATCACGTATCCGCCGCAGGCACCTGGCGGGCTGCCGTAGCCGGGGACCGACCAACGTCCGCGTAGGGCGCCGCGGCGATCGCCCTGCGGATCGCGGGGCTGGCCCGTGGGGCGCCCGCGGGGGCCTGACGGCAGCGCCGCGATCAGGGCGCGGGCGCGTAGATCGCGCGCCACCAGACCGCGGTCAGCGTCCCGACGAGCTCGTCGTCGTCGGCGAACTCCGGCTCGCCGGTGCTGATCGCAAGGTAGAGGCTGCGCTCCGTCATCCACGTGAGCGTCGCCGCCAGGGTCCGTGCGGGCGGGCCATCGGCGGGGGCGACGCCGGCCGTGCGCTCGCGCTCGATCTGCTCGGCGGCGGCGTCCGTGAAGCGGCCGATGAGCTTCTCCCACACGTCGCCGATCTCGGCGACGCTGTGCCACGTCTCGACCATCGCCCGCACGACCGGACCGTGGCTGCGCCAGAGCTCGAGCGCCGAGCGCATCGCCGCGTCGAGCGCCGTGCGCGGCGGCTCGCCCTCGGCACGGTGCAGCCAGGTCTGCGTGGCGACGTAGACCTCCTCGACGATGCGCTCCGCCAAGCGCGCGAGCACGGCGTGCTTGGAGGCGAAGTAGAAGTAGAAGCTCGCGCGGGAGACCTGCGCCTCGCGCAGGATCTGGGCGACGCTCAGATCCGCGAGGCGCTCGGTTCCGAGCAGACGCTCGGCCGCGTCGCAGACCGCCTGCTCGATGTCGCCGGGCTGCGCCGGCCCCTGCCGCGCGCGCCGAGCGGACCCCCCCTCCGCCTGTGCCTGAGCCATGCGAGCGACCCTAGCCGATGTCCGGACATCCGATCTAGACAATCTATCCGGACATGCTGTATGGTAGGTGCATCAGCCCCAGCGACAGGAGGTCGTCATGCAGCCGGACCACAAGCACGAGAGCAGCGTCGACTGGTCGCTCGTGACCATGGCGGTCGTCATGACGATCAGCCTCGTGTTCCTGTACCTGCAGCTGGGTTAGCGGGCGCGGTCGTCATGGGCGCGGAATGCACGCATGGCGTGCAGACGGCGCCAACGGTCAGCCTGAGCGGGTGAGCGCAGCGCACATACCCCGCGCGACACGTGCGGGCCTTCGCAGCAGGTCGGCGCGCGGCTGATAGCGTCGCGTCATGCTCGCCCTCCCCAGCGTTGCGGTGATCGGCGCCGGCGTCAGCGGCCTGACGGCGGGCAAGGCGCTCTCGGACTTCGGCATCCCGTACACGTGCTTCGAGGCCAGTGACGACATCGGCGGAAACTGGTACTTCCGCAACCCGAACGGTGCGTCGTCGGCGTACCGCTCGCTGCACATCGACATCTCGAAACCGTCGATCTCGTTCCGCGACTTCCCGATGCCCGAGCGCTACCCGGACTTCCCCCACCACGCGCAGATCCTCGAGTACCTGCACTCCTACGCCGACGCGTTCGGGCTGCGCGAGCGGATCCGCTTCGGCACGCGCGTCGAGCACGCCGAGCACCTGCCCGGCGGCGGCTGGGAGCTGACCCTGCCGGGCGGCGGGACCGGCCGCTTCGACGCGCTGCTGGTCGGCAACGGCCACCACTGGGACCCGCTCTTCCCCGACCCGCCGTTCCCCGGGACGTTCGACGGCCCGCAGATCCACTCGCACGAGTACATCGACCCGACCGATCCGATCGACCTCGTCGGCAGGCGCGTGCTCGTCGTGGGCATCGGCAACAGCGCCGTCGACATCGTCAGCGAGCTCTCGCGCAAGGGCGTCGCCGAGCGCACGCTGATCTCCACGCGCAGCGGTGCCTGGGTGATCCCGAAGTACCTCTTCGGGCGCCCGGCCGACCAGGTCGTCAAGACGATCCCCTGGATGCCGCCGAAGATCATGCGCGCGCTCGCCCAGCCGCTGCCCAGGCTCGTCTCGGGCCGCATGGAGGACTTCGGGCTGCCGACGCCCAACCACAAGTTCATGACCGCCCACCCCACCGTCTCCAGCGAGCTGCTGCTGCGGCTGGGCTCCGGCGACGCGATCGCGCGCACGAACGTCGCCGAGCTGCTGGGCGACCGCGTGCGGTTCGAGGACGGCAGCGTCGAGGAGGTCGACGCGATCATCTACGCCACGGGCTACAAGGTGAGCTTCCCGTTCTTCGACGAGGACTTCCTCAGCGCGCCCGGCAATCGCTTCCCGCTCTGGAAGCGGATGTTCCGCCCGGGGATCGACGACCTCGCGTTCATCGGCTTCGCGCAGGCGATCCCGACGATCTTCCCGTTCGCCGAATGCCAGTCCAAGCTCGCCGCGCGCTGGCTGCGCGGCGAGTGGGCGCTCCCGGACACCGCCGAGATGGAGCGCGAGATCGCCGCCGACGAGGCGCGCTTCACCGGCCACTTCTCCGACCGCCCGCGCCACACGATGCAGCTCGACTTCTACATCTACGACCGTGAGATGGGGCGCGAGGTCGTCCCGGCCGGCCGCGCCCGTGCGGAGGCACGCGCCCATGCCTGAGCGGGCCGGGATCCCGAGCCACAGCGAGACGCTCGCCGGCCTGCACTTCGCCGGCGAGGGCACGGCGTTCGACGGCGACCACGGCCGCCCGTGCGTCGTCATGGCCCACGGCTTCGGCGGGACGGTGGACAGCGGACTCGTGCCGTACGCCGAGCGCTTCTCCGCGGCGGGCCTGGACGTGCTCGCCTTCGACTACCGCGGGTTCGGCGAGTCGACCGGCGAGCCGCGCCAGCTCGTCTCCTTCCGGCGCCATCGTGAGGACTACCGCTCGGCGGTCATGTTCGCGCGGCTGCTCGACGGCGTCGACCCCGAGCGCATCATCCTCTGGGGCACCTCGTACTCCGGCGGCCACGTGCTGGACGTTGCGGCGGACGACCCGCGGATCGCGGCAGTCATCTCGCAGACGCCGGCGCTCGACCTCCCGGTGGCGCTCGCCCGGACGATGAAGGACGCCGACCCGCGCATCTCGCTGCAGCTCGGCGCGGCCGGCACGCGCGACACGGTCGCGGCGCTGCGCGGCCGGGCGCCCGTCACGGTTCCGATCGTGGCCGCCCCGGGGCAGCTGGGCGTGATGACCACGCCCGACGCCGAGCCGGGGATGCTCGCCGTGGCGGGGCCGGCGTGGCGCAACGAGGTCTGCGCGCGCGAACTGCTGCTCGTCGCCGGCAACCGCCCCGCCAGGCGGCTGCCGGAGATCCGCTGCCCGATCCTGTTCGTGCTCGCCGACCACGACGCCGTGGCGCCGGCCGACATCGCGCAGAAGGCGGCGTTCACCGCGCCGGGCCGCGCGGAGGTCCGCCGCTACCCCGCCGGGCACTTCGACGTCTACGAGGGCGAGTGGTTCGAGCGCAGCTGCACGGACACGCTGTTCTTCCTCACGCGGCACCTGGCGCGCCACGAGGCGACCGTCACGGCGGGCTGAGCCGCCGCCTCGTCAGGCCGCAGCCTCGCGCCGGGCGCGCCTCAGGCCCTGTCGCGCGAGGAAGCCGTTGCCCAGCAGCAGCAGCGTCTTGTTCGCCGGCGCCCTGAACCCCGTCTCGGTGTGCGGTGCGTAGAGCGCCGTGCCGTCGTCCCCGACCTCAAGCCAGCCGGTGTGCTGCCGGGACTCGAGCCCGATGAGCTTGGCGTTGCAGCGGTGGCCGAGCACGCCGGCCCGCCGGCCGCCGGGCGGAAGGGCTGCGGCGCAACGCAGGCGGATGCAGCTCGCGTCGTCCTCGCCGACCTCCACCGGGAGCGTGACCGGGTAGCCGTCGGCGCCGGGGAAGCCGAGCAGCACGTGCGGAAGCGTGCGCAGGCGCCGCGCCGCGCGGGCCACGTCGATGCGCGGCCCCGTCCCCTTCGCCGGCGGAGCCTGCGGCGGGGGCGGGCCGTCGGGAAGCGGCGCCCCGCTGACCTGCGGCGCCCGGGCGCAGCGCGCGTCGGGCCAGCTCGTCACCCGCGCGACGTCGACCGTCACGAGCACGCGGTCGGCCCCCGCCGCACGATCCCGTGCACGATCTCCGAGCGCCGGGCTCTACGGTGGAGGACTGCCGCGAGGGGGGAATCCGCGCGGCAGACCATGGCCCGCCGTCGCCGCCACACACGCCTGCTCGCGATCCTGCTCGCGACGCTGACGCTCCCGCTCGTGCTCTGGGGGCTCTCTCCCCTGCCCTCGCAGGGCGCCGGCGGAGCGGGCGCGCTGCAGCAGCAGGTCCAGCAGCAGCGCGCCAAGGAGCGCTCGCTCTCGTCGGCCGCGGCGCGCCTCGGTCAGCTCGAGCGGCTCGCCGCGCGCGACGTCGCCCTGCTCCAGCAGCGGCTCTCGAGCGCCCAGGCCGACCTGAGCAGCTGGCAGGCGCGCCTCGCACGCACGCAGACGAACCTGCTCGCCGCGCGGCGCCACCTCATGCGGCTGCGCGTGCGCCTCAAGCGCGACCGCACCGTGCTCGCCTCCGTCCTGCTCGGCGCCTACCAGGCCGGCAAGCCCGATCTCATCGACGTCGTGCTGGGCGCGCACGGCTTCGCCGACCTGCTCGACCGCGCGGACTTCTTGCGCACCGTCCAGCGCCGCAACGCGCAGATCGTCGGCAACGTGCGCTCGGTGCGCAACGCGACGCACGGGCAGGAGACGGCGCTCGCCATGCTGCTCCCCCGCCAGCAGGCGGCGACGGCGGCCGTGCAGCGCGAGCGCGACGCCCTCGCCCAGGTCGGCGTCGCGCTGCGCGCCCGTGAGGCCGCGCTGGCCCAGGCGCGCGCCGCACGCCTCGCCGCGCTGCAGAACACCGTCTCCAGCCGCCGGCGCGCCGAGCGCGAGCTGACGCGCCTGCTGGCAGAGCGCCAGCGGGCAGCCGCGCAGGTCGGCCCCGGCGGGCCGTGGGCGATCCCGTGGCCGATCGTGCAGTGCGAGTCCGGCGGACAGAACCTGCCGCCCAACTCGGCGGGCGCATCCGGCTACTACCAGTTCCTCCCGTCCACCTGGCGCGGGCTGGGCGGCAGTACGCCGAACGCCTTCCAGGCCCCCAAGGCCGAGCAGGACCGCCTCGCCGCGACACTGTGGAACGGCGGCGCGGGCGCCGGCAACTGGGTCTGCGCCGGCCTCGTCGGCATCCACTGAGCGAGCCGACCGCCGGACGGGGCGGCGGCTACACTGACGCTCGCTGCGCCCGTAGCTCAGCTGGATAGAGCGTCGGTCTACGGAACCGAAGGTCAGAGGTTCGAATCCTCTCGGGCGCGCTACGTACCTTGGCAGTTTGTGCGAACTTGCCTGGTCGGAGAGCGCCGAGCTCCACGACGATGGGGGCATCGCCGGACTGCGGCTTGACCATTTTCAGGTCGCCGACGGTCGGGCGGGGCCCTTCTCGACGCACCGGTTCGTCCGGTACGCTGGCGCGATGAGCAGCGCTGGCGCCCGCGTGCAGGACGCTGGACGCGGCCCCGCCGAGGCGACGCGCACGGCCTCCCCGGAGGGCCCGGCGCGCGTCGTCGCCGCCGACTCGCTCAACTCGGCGGCCGGCGTCCTGGGGCTGCAGCGCAGCGCGGGCAACCGCGCCGTCGGCGCCGCGCTGCGCGCGCGCGGTCCGGCGCCGCGCCGCGCGCTGCATCGCCTCGGCTACCGGCTGGACACGCCGCTGCCGAGCGGCGCGGAGAAGCCCAAGCACGGCTCCGACGCCGACCAGCGCCGGTACTCGATCGACCAGTTCACGAAGATGTGGGAGGCCCAGTTCCACGCGCTGAGCTCGTCGGAGGCCGACAACGTCCTGCGCGGCTGCGTCGGGATCACGGCGCTCAACCTGGGGCTGGGGCCGCTGGTCGCGCCCACGGACCTGCCCAGCAACAAGGTCTACGGCACGTTCGCGCAGGCCCGCGCGATCGCCGCGGCCAAGAACGAGGCGCTCGGGACGATCGCCCCGGGGAGCCCGATCCAGGGCTACGTCGTCTACGCCATGCTGTTCTGGTCCAACCGCGACCCGGACGACAAGAAGCGGGGCAAGCCCGACCCTAAGGCGTTCCGCCCGGACCCGAACACCGGCGAGGTGGACATGAGCAAGATCGGCGACATCTACGCACTCTCGCGCCCGCCCGACTACACGAACTTCGACTTCGGGTTCTGGGACGAGTCGACCCAGACGTTCTGGCACGCCAACCACGGCACCTACACGGGCATGAAGACGCCCGAGGAGATCTACCAGAGCACGCGTGCCCGCTTCGCCCACAAGTACTGGGAGAACGGCGAGGAGCACGTCTCCTACCCGGATTTCGACCGCGCCGTCTACGGGGTCGCGTCGACCAACGTCAAGCCGGAGAAGCTCCTCCTGCCCACGCGCGACGAGAAGATCGCGGCGTTCAAGGCGCGCGTCGCCGCGGGCGACTGGGCCGACGCCGCGCTCCGGCTCAACGGCTTCGACACGGACGACATCAAGCGCCTGGGCCGCATGATCACGCACGACGAGCGCAGCGCGATCTTGGGGGCGGCCTACAGCGCGATGCCGGGCTGGTCGGACCGCGTGGTGGACAACCTCGCCGAGGTCGACAAGGAGCCGCCCCCGCCCAAGCCGAAGCCCAAGCCGCGGCGCCGATGACCGATCCGGCGCTCGAGGCGCAGGTCGGGCAGCGCGTCACCCTCACCGGCACCGCGCAGAACGCGGCGGCCGGGGCGAGCGTGCTGGTCGACGGCTGGCCCGTCTACATCGGCGGCCTGAGCCGCTGGCCCGCGGACCTGACGGGCCGCGCGCTCGACGTCACCGGCACCCTCGTGAGCACCCGCGGGCCGGCCCCCGAGGAGCGCGTCCACGGGCCCGCCGGGGGCTACGCGCTCGACGACGCCTCCTGGGCGCCGCACGAGTCCTAGGTCGGATCGCGGCCTGAGATCCAGCCCAGCGCGCATCGCAAACGTCGCCGCCGCCAGGGCGCTCTACTGATGGCCCAGATGGATCCGCAGGTCCGCCTCGCTGTCCTGGATGAGGTCGCCGCTGACGTCGATGACGACGCTCGCGAGCGTCCCGGTGAACCGGAACGGGCTCTCGTAGTCGGGAGCCACCGTTGAGCCCGGGTCCGCGCCGCAGGTGAGGCTGCCCGGGTTGAACATGAACAGCGTCGTGTACGGGAAGTCCTTGTCGGCCACGAGCTGCCCGTCGACGTAGAGCTGGAACCGGCCGGGCATGCCGTGGCCGATGGTCGGGTCCGGCAGGTCGTGCGGTTCGAACTCGAAGCGCAGCTCGTGGTCTCCGGGCGTGATCTTCTCCTCGGAGTGGACGTGCAGCAGCTCCCGGCCCACCCAGTTGTGGGTGTACTGCAGCAGGCCGTCCTTGACGAAGAGGGTGTAGCCGCCCGCGGCGGTGCCCTGACTGAGCAGCACACCCTCGGCGCCACCGTCCGGGATCGTCACCTTGGCCGTGACGCTGTGCGGGCGGTTGAGCACCTTCGGTCCCGCGAAGTACGGGACCGACTGCGTGCCGGGGTAGAAGACGAACCGGTCGGTGGGGGCGGCGACGAGCGGCTTCTCGACGAGCATGCGGGGGAGCCCGCTGCCGTCGATCGGGAAGACTTGGTAGCGGCCCGCCTCGGCGTACCAGCGACCGATCATCTCGCGGAGCTTGTCGGGGTTGTCCGCAGCCACGTCGTGGTTCTCGGCGAAGTCCTCCGCCACGTGGTACAGCTCCCAGCCGTCGCGATCCAGCGCGGTGAGCTGGTCGGCCGGGATCGGGTCCCCGAACGCGTGGTCGGTCTCGGCGAACGACGGGCCGGGCCAGGGGCACACGGCACGCCAGCCGTCGTGGTCGATCGCGCGGTGGCCGATCATCTCGAAGTACTGGGTGTGGTGGGCGGTCTCGGCCTGCGGGTCGTCGAGGGTGTGCGCGAAGCTCACGCCGTGCAGCGGGGCCTGCGTCACCCCCCGGATCTCCTCCGGCGGATCGATGCCGAGCAGGTCGAGCACCGTCGGCACCATGTCGATGAGGTGCGCGTACTGCTCGCGCACCTCGCCGCGGGCCTCGATGCCCTTCGGCCACTGGATGATGAACGGGTCGCAGGCGCCGCCGCGGTATGTCTCTCGCTTCCAGCGGCGGAACGGCGTGTTGCCGGCCCACGTCCAGCCCCACGGGTAGTGGTTGAAGTGCTTCGGGCCGCCGAGCTCGTCGATCTGCGC
>DATCDC010000080.1:0-3630 GCA_036510915.1 Solirubrobacteraceae bacterium
GGCCTCGCACGCGAGATCGTCGCAGCGAGCTACTTCGGGACGAGCGGGCCCGCGTCGGCGTTCACGATCGCCTTCCAGGTCCCCAACCTCGTCCGCGGGCTGTTCGCCGACGCCGCGCTGAGCGCCGCATTCGTGCCGATCTTCGCCGAGTACCTCGAGCAGAAACGCCGGCGCGAGGCGATCCTGCTGGCCTCGACGCTGTTCTGGATCATCCTCCTCGTCCTGGGTGCGCTGACGGCGCTGTTCATCGTCGGCGCCGGCGTGATCATGCCGATCTTCGTCCCCGGCGACCAGTTCACCCAGCAGCTCGTCGACCTGACCGTCGGCCTGTCGCAGGTGCTGTTCCCCGTCGTCGTGCTGCTCGGCATCAACGGCCTGCTGGTCGGGATCGCCAACTCCTACCACCACTTCACGATTCCGGCGCTCGCGCCGCTGGTCTGGAACATCGTGATCATCGGTGCGCTGATCGCGCTGCGCCCGCTGTTCCACGGCCAGAACCAGATCTATGCCTACGCGATCGGCGTCCTGATCGGGACGGTGATCCAGCTGCTGATGGTCGTCCCGGTGCTCGCGAAGATCGACTTCCGGCTGCAGTTCCACCTCGACTGGCGCAATCCGGACGTCATCCGCGTCTTTCGCCTGATGTTGCCCGTGACGATCGGGCTCGGCGTCATCAACGTCGACCTGCTGATCAACTCCGTCGTCGGCGCGCTGATCTCCCAGGACGCGCCGCGGGCGATCGATGCGGCCTTCCGGATCTACATGCTCCCGCAGGGCATCTTCAGCGTCGCGCTCGCGACGGTGCTGTTCCCGTCGCTGAGCCGCCTCGTCGCGCGCCGTGACACGAACGGCCTGCGCTCGCTCGTGGGGACCGGGACGCGCCAGAACCTGCTGCTGCTGATCCCGGCGGCAGTCGCGACGATGGTCCTCGCCAAGCCGATCGTCGAGCTGATCTACCAGTACGGCAGGTTCGGCACCGCGTCGACCGACCAGGTCTCGACCGCGCTGCTGTGGTTCTCCTTCTCGCTGCCGTTCGCCGGCGTGAACCTGCTCCTGACGCGGACCTTCTTCTCGTTGCAGCGTCCGTGGATCCCGACCGCGCTGGCGGCCGCGAACCTCGTCGTCAACCTCGCGCTCTCGCTCCTGCTCTACAAGCCGTTCGGCATCGCCGGCCCGGTGATCGGCACCGCCGTGGCGAGCGCCGGCATGACCTTCGCGCAGGGCTGGTACCTGCGGCGCGAGCTCGACGGCTCCTTCGAGGGCCGCGCGACGTTCCTGGCCACCGGCAAGATCCTGCTCGCCTCCGCGCTGCTGGCGGGCGTCATCTACGGGGTCTGGTGGCCGGTCGACCAGGCGGTGGGCAATGCGACCGCCGTCGCGCGGCTGCTCGGCGTCGGGCTCTCCCTGGTTGCCGGCATCCTGGCCTACATGACCGCGATCCACTTCCTGCGGATCCCCGAGGCCGAGCAGATCAGCGCGTTCGTGACCTCGCGCCGGCGCCGCGCGTAGCGCCTACGACATCCGTCGAGAGGGGAAGGATCCGGGCCGGCGCGGGGGAATCGCAACCCATGACCGCCCTGCTCGAGCTCGTACGGCCCGCGCCCGCGCCCGATCGTGGCGCGGCGAGCGGCATGAACGACGCGCCGGACGGCGGCGCTGACGCGGCGGGCGTCGCACCGGTTTTCCCCACGTCACCCGCCCGCGCCGATACCGTTGCGGGCGTGGACGTCCGCACGATCCACTTCGCGCTGGCGGAGGCGACGGACCTGACGGCGGCGTGCGACGCGGCCGTCACGTCCCTGGCCGCCTCCGGCCGCCTCGACGCCACGGCCTACCTGGAACGCGCGGGCCGCCTGCGCAGCCTCGCCGCCGCCGGCGCCGCGCACGTCCTGGACGGCGTCCCCGTCGCCAGCGGCGCGATCGGGCGCGCGCTGCGCTCGGGCGCCGAGCAGCACGAGCTCGCGGCCTCCGGGGCCGTCGCCGAGCTGTGCGTCCCGGTGCTCGCCGGCGGACTCCCGGTCGGGGTCCTGCGCGCCGGCGCAGCGAGCGGCCTGGACCCGGTCGAACAGAACGCCATCCGCGCCGCCGCCGAGGCGCTCGGCCGGCGCATCGAGGAGCTCGGTGGCGTGCCCGCCGATGCCCCGGCGAGCCGCCTGGCCCAGCACGCCGCGGCGCTCGCAGGCCTCGAGGACCCGGCGCGCATCGAGCGCGGGACGCTCCTCGCCGCCCTGGACCTCGCCGAGATGCAGAGCGCGCTGCTGCTGCGCCGCACCGACGACGGTGGGCTCGTCGTCCCGTGTGCGGCCGGGCCGCTGGCCCGTGCGCTGCTCGCCATGCCGCCCGCCGAGCTCTCGACGCTCGAGCCGCTCGTCGCCGGCGGCGCCTCCTGCGTGACGCTGACCGGCCGGGCCCGCGTTCACGGCGGCGTGCCGGGCCTGGCGGCCCTGCACGCCGCCGGCGCCGCGACCGTCGTCGTCGCGCCGCTGCTCTCACGCGGGGAGGCGCTCGGCCTGCTCGTCGTCGCCGACGCCCGCGAGCTCGCCACCTCGACCGACCGCGTCGAGCTCCTGGAGCTCGTCGCCGCGCAGTCGGCCAGCTGCCTGCGCACCGCCGCCGCTGTCGCCGACCTGCGCCACCGCGCCGCGACCGACCCGCTCACCGGCCTGGGGCACCGCGGGACCTTCCACGAGACGCTCGGCGCCTCGCACCGCCGGCCGATCGCCACCGCCGTCGCGCTGTGCGACGTGGACAGCTTCAAGGAGCTCAACGACCAGGCGGGGCATCAGGAGGGCGACCGCGCCCTGCGCGAGGTCGCCGCGGCCCTTCAGGGCACGCTGCGCCGCGGCGACTCGCTCTACCGCCTGGGCGGCGACGAGTTCGCCGCCCTGCTCGCTGTTCGCGACGACGAGGAGGCGCTGCGCGCCGCCCACCGCATGTGCGACGCCGTGCGGACTGCGAACGCGGGGGTGACCGTCTCGATCGGCGTCGCCGTCTCGGGCCCCGAGGAGGACGACGACCTGCTCGTCGGGCGCGCCGACCGCGCGCTCTACCACGCCAAGGCCGAGGGCCGCGACGGGGTGGCGCTCGCCCCGCCCGAGCAGCAGGCCGCGGCCGCGCCGGGCGCCTGAGGCCCGGCGCAGCGCCGCGCGCCGCGCCGGGCCGATGGCCCATGGTCGGGCCTGCGCCCTACCCTCTGGGTCCGCATGGATCAGGCGCGCATCCGCAACTTCTGCATCATCGCCCACATCGACCACGGGAAGTCGACGCTGGCCGATCGCATCCTGGAGCTGACGCAGACGGTCCACGCCCGCGACATGCGCGCCCAGGTGCTCGACTCGATGGATCTCGAGCGCGAGCGGGGGATCACGATCAAGGCCCAGGCGGTGCGCGTCTTCTACACCGCGCGCGACGGGGTGACCTACCAGCTGCACCTCATCGACACGCCCGGGCACGTCGACTTCACCTACGAGGTCTCGCGCTCGCTGGAGGCCTGCGAGGGGGCGCTGCTCGTGGTCGACGCCTCACAGGGCGTGGAGGCGCAGACGCTCGCCAACACCTACCTCGCGATCGAGTCCGGGCTCGAGCTGATCCCGTGCCTCAACAAGATCGACCTGCCGGGCGCCGAGCCCG
>DATCDC010000081.1:0-28248 GCA_036510915.1 Solirubrobacteraceae bacterium
GAGGTAGCCGACCTTCACGTTGTGGCCGGTGCGCAGGCGCCCGCCGGCGAGCGGCCGCTCGCCCGCGAGCGAGTGGATCAGCGTCGTCTTTCCGGTGCCGTTGGCGCCGACGAGCGAGACGTGCTCGCCGCGCTCGAGCCACAGCTGGGCGTCGTGCAGCAGGGTTCGACCATGGCCAGGCCCGCCCACCTCGACCCGTCCGTCCTCCAGCTCGAAGACGACGCGGCCGGAGCGCTCGACGGCCTTGAACTGGAACCCGAGCCCGCGGCCGTCCTTCGGGTCGCGGCTGATGCGCTCGATCTTGTCGAGCTTCTTCACGCGCGACTGGGCCTGTTTGGCCTTCGAGGCCTTGTAGCGGAAGCGCTCGACGAAGCGCTCCATCCGCTCGATCTCCGCCTGCTGCTTCGTGATCGCCTTGCCCAGCGCGATCTCGCGTGCGGCCTGCTCCTGGCGCCACTTGTGCCACGGGCCGCTGAAGAAGCGCGAGCGGCCGGCCTCGAGCTCCAGCACGCACGTGCCGACGGCCTCCAGGAACCAGCGGTCGTGCGCGACGAGCACGATCGCGGCGTCGAGCGTGACGAGGGTCTGCTCGAGCCATTCGAGCGATTCGATGTCGAGGTGGTTCGTCGGCTCGTCGAGCAGCAGCAGGTCGGGGCGCGAGGCGAGCGCGCGCGCCAGCGACCCGCGCGTGAGCTCGCCGCCGGAGAAGGTCGCCAGCGACCGGTCGAGGTCGGCGTCGACGAAGCCCAGGCCGTGCACGACACTCGTGACGCCCTCGCGCCACGTGTAGCCGCCGACGACCTCGAAGCGCGCCTGCACGCCGGCGTAGCGCTCGATCGCCGCACCGTCGCCCGCGGCCATCGCCGCCTCCAGACGGGCCAGCTCGGCCTCGAGCTCGAGCGGTTCGCGGCAGCCGCCGAGGACGTAGTCGCGCAGCGAGAGCCCGCGCTCGCGCGGCGGGCGCTGATCGTGCAGCGCGATGCGCACGCCCTTCTCGAGGACGAGCTCGCCGCCGTCGACCCCGGTCTCCCCGGCGAGCATGCGCAGCAGCGTCGTCTTGCCCGCGCCGTTGCGCCCGGCGATCGTCATGCGGTCACGGCGCTCGAGCTTGAAGGAGACGCCGCGCAGCAGCGGCGCCCCGGCGATGTCCTTCGCCAGGTCGGAAGAGATCAGGACGGCCACGCCCCCATGCTAGATGGGCGATTCCGGGCGCGATGACCGGCGCCCGCGGGCCACGGCGCTTGGTACGGTCGCCCGCTCATGCGATCCAGACTGCTCCTCCTCCCCGCGGCCGTGCTTACGGCCCTCGTCCTCGCCGGCCCCGCGTCCGCCGCGACGGTGACCACGATCCCGGGCGCGCCCGCGCCGGGCCCCGCCAAGTACGACAAGGTGACCGTCGCCAAGTACGGGCCGGCAAGCGCCAAGAAGGTGCTCGTGCTCGTGCCCGGCACCTCAGGCGGCGCCGGCGACTTCACGCTCGTCGCCAAGGAGCTCGTGAGGCGCGTGCCCGGCCTGCAGGTCTGGACGCAGGACCGCCGCGAGCAGGCGCTCGAGGACACGTCGGTGTTCAAGAAGCTGCTCGCCCACCAGGCCACCGTCCAGCAGGCGCTCGACTACTACCTGGGCTGGATCGGCGACAGCAGCATCACGCCGCACTACCAGCCGCTGCAGAACAAGGACTTCGGCTTCGCCGGCGACTGGGGCATGAAGGTCGCGCTGAACGACACGCGCCGCGTCGTCCTCGCGGCCAGGAAGGGCGGGCGCACCGTCATCCTCGGCGGTCACTCGCTCGGCGCCTCGCTCGCCGCGGCCTACGCCGTCTGGGACTTCAACGGGCATCCGGGCTACAAGGACATCGCGGGCATCGTCGCGATCGACGGCGGCCTGCTCGGCAGCTTCGACACCGACACCGTCGCCGCGGCCAGGCAGCGCCTGGCCGACCTGAAGACCAAGGGCCCGTTCCTCGACCTGCTCGGGCTCGGCCTGCCGTGGGTCAGCGGTCCGTTCGCGGAGCTCGGCGCGATCGCGACGCTGCAGGCGCCGCACGCCCCCTCGACGCTGCAGACGTTCCCGCTGCTGCCGGCGGCCTTCAAGCCGGACGTGCCGGCGACGAACGCCGGCACGTTCGGCTACGCCTTTGACGAGAGCACCTCGCCGGCGGCACTGTCGCTGATCCACGTCCGCGCCGGCGAACTGGACCGCAGCGTGTCGCCCGCGGACTGGAAGGACGGCGAGGTCACGCCGATCCAGAACCTCGCGAAGACGTTCGGCCAGGAGCCGCAGAACGCCGTCGACTGGTACTTCCCCAGCCGGCTCGGGATCGACACGAACGGCGCCAACGCGCTGAAGCAGAACGCGGTCGCCAAGCTGCTCGGGCTGCGGCTCACGCACCTCAAGGACGTCAACATCCCCTACTACGCGTTCCAGACCTCGCTGACCGGCGCGAAGAACGGCGTCGTCAACGGCGCGAAGAACTTCGCCAAGGCCTCGAAGGTGCCGCGCAGCGGCCTGAAGATCGTCGACGCGAAGGCGACGACGAGCCATCTCGATCCGCTGACCGCCGCCCCCGCGACGAACCAGTTCCTGAAGACGGTCGAGCCCTGGCTGAAGGCGATCAGGACCCGGTAGGGCCCTGCGGCAGGCCCGCGCCCTCGCGCTGGAAGGCGACGAGCTCGGCGTTCTCGCGCTCGATCCGCGGCGCCGTGCCCTCGAAGTCGCGGAACATCGCCTTCAGGCGGCGCAGCCCCTCGTGCGGGTGGGCGGCGATCTCGCGCGCGAGCGCGACGGCCGCGGCCTCGGCGCCCTCCGCCGGCGCGGTGCGGTGCAGCAGCCCGAGTGCGCGTGCCTCCTCCATGCCGACGACGCGGCCGGTGTAGACGAGCTCCTTCGCGCGCGAGAGGCCGACGAGCGGCGCCAGGCGCGCCGGCCCGACGGGGACGCCGAGCCGCGAGCCCGCCCAGGCGAGCTTCAGGTTGTCGCCGCCGACGCGCAGGTCGCTGCCGGCGACGAGCTCCGCGCCGGCGCCGACGCAGTTGCCCACGCAGACGCAGACGACGGGTGCGGGGAACGCGTCGAGCGCCGCGTAGAGGCCGGCGAACGCCTCCATGCGCGCCACGCCGCCGGCGGCGTCGAGCCGCTCACCGACGTCGGCACCGGCGCAGAACGCACGCGTGCTCGTCGTCGACAGCACGAGCACGCGCAGGGCCTCGTCCGCGCCCAGCTCGGAGAGCGCTGCGTGCAGCGCCGCGATGCTCGCGCTGTCGAGCGCGTTGCGCACCCCGGGGCGGTCGAGGCGCACGACCTCGATCCCGTCGTCGAGGCGCTCGCGTTGGATGGCCGGCATGCCGCGAGGTTCTATACGATTGGCTGCGATGACCCGTCTCAAGCTCCTGATCCCGGCGACGCTCCTGTTCTTCCTCGTCCTCGCGCAGGTCGCGCTGGCGGGCGCGCAGGAGCCGGTCTCCGGCGAGGGCGCCTACGGCATCGCCGACGACAAGGTCGTGACGAACGTCGGGTTCATCCTGATCGTCTTCTTCCCGCTGTTCATCCTCTGCATGAGCCTGCTGCAGGGGCGTCTGGAGAAGCGCAAGGACGCGCGCAAGGCCGCGGCCAAGCGCACCGAGGCCGCGATGGGCGATCGCTGGGAGTCGGGCTGGTAGCAGCCGGGGTGGTGGGCCGGTACGCCGGCTCCGCCGGCGTGATCTCTGATCTGCGCTCGCAGATCAGACCCTTTCAGGGGGACGTATGACTGATGAGGTGCGGTACGAGCGGGTCGGCGGCGCCGCGCTCCTGACGATCGACCGCCAGGCGCGGCGCAACGCGGTCGACGGCCCGACGGCCGAGCGGCTGCTCGAGGGCTACCGCGCCTTCGAGGCCGACGAGGGCGCGCGCGTGCTCGTCGTCACCGGCGCAGGCGATGTGAGCTTCTGCGCCGGCGCGGACCTCAAGGCGATCGAGACGTTCGGCCCGCGGCTGTCCTCACCGGAGGGCCCGTTCGGCTTCACGCGCCTGACGCCGAGCAAGCCGACGATCGCCGCGATCTCCGGCTGGTGCCTGGCCGGCGGCCTGGAGCTGGCGCTGTGGTGCGACCTGCGGATCGCCGCGGCGGGCTCGACGCTCGGCTTCCCCGAGCGCCGCTGGGGCGTTCCGCTGATCGACGGGGGGACGCAGCGGCTGCCGCGGATCGTCGGCCTGGGCCGCGCGCTCGACCTCATCCTCACCGGGCGCCTGGTCGCCGGCGACGAGGCCCTCGCGATGGGCCTGCTGACCGAGGTCGTCGCGCCGGGCGCGCACCTGGAGCGCGCGCTGGAGATCGCCGAGGGCCTCGCCTCCTTCCCCCAGAGCACGATGCTCGCCGACCGCCGCGCCGCGCTCGAGGCACAGGGGCTGCCGCTGGGCGAGGGTCTCGCGCTGGAGGCCGAGGCGGGCCCGCAGGTGTTTCGCGACGCGGTCGCCGGGGCAGCGCGGTTCGCGGGTGGCGAGGGACGCGGCGGGGTTGGTTCCGGGGTGTGACGTCCGCCTGAAAGGGGCTGATCTGCGCGAGCAGATCAGCGATCACGCCGGCCTGGTCACGTACCCCTGAAAGGGTCCGATCTGCGAGAGCAGATCGGAGATCACGCCGGCCCGGTGACGTCCCCCTGAAGGGGTCCGATCTGCGAGAGCAGATCGGAGATCACGCCGGCGCAGCCGGCGTACGCGCGCCCCGTCACCCACCCCCGTACGCCACCACCAGGTCCGTCACCACCCCCGCGAAGAATCCCGCCGACAGGAGCCACAGGCCGAGCTCGCGGTGGCCGTAGCGGCGCATGCCGTGCCAGACCTCGCCGATCACGTAGAGGATCGCGCCGCCGGACAGCGCGTAGCAGGCCAGCTCCAGCGGCGCGGAGCTGACCGAGTAGCCGATCATCGAGCCGAGGAACGTCGGCCCGCCGCCGATCAGACCGGCGAGCAGCAGCCAGCGCCACGACGGGCGCACCGAGCCGAGCGGCCCGACGATGCCGAAGCCCTCGGTCGCGTTGTGCATGGCGAAGCCGATGATCAGAACGGTCGCAAGGCTGATCGCGCCCGTGCTCGCTGCGACGCCGATCGCCAGGCCCTCGGCGAAGTTGTGGATGCCGATTGCGACCGCGATCGTCATGCCGGTGCGCAGCGCGGCGCTGCGCGCGCCGCGGTCGGCCGCGGCGAGCTGCTCGGCCTGACCGACCGTCAGCGTCGGCGTCGCTCCGCCGCCGAGCGGCGGGCGCGGCGCGGGCGCGGTGCCGCGGATGCGCCGCTCGATCGTCGCGAGGCCCGCGGTGCCCAGTGCGAACCCGCCGCCGAGGATCGCCGCCAGCGCTGCCGCGTGGCCGAAGCTGCCGCTGCCGTCCTTGTAGCCCGTGACCGCCTTCTCGACGATCGCAAACCCGTGCGAGAGCACGTCGACGAACAGGAACGCCAGGACCCCGACGGAGAACATCGCGAGGGCGACCCGCCCGCGGGTGCTCAGCAGCTGGAGCCGCCCGAACGGGAGTCCCAGGAAGATCGTGAAGCCGGCGAGGGCTCCGAGTACGACGGTCTGCGAGAACGACACGCTGCCTCCGACGGGTCCTTGTCTTAGGGAACCCTAACTGATTCCGACTCCCGGCTTCGGGCGTCGCCGATCTTCCATCGGATGCGCTCCCGCACATCCGCCCTTCCGACGGCGACGTCACCGGTAGGCTTGCCGCGCCGGATGGATGGACCACCGGGCGCGAGGAGAGGGAGCTGTATGTCGTACTTCGTCACGGGGGCCACGGGCTTCATCGGGCGCAATCTCGTCGAGCGGCTGCTCGAGCGCGAAGGCGACATCCACGTGCTCGTGCGCGAGAGCTCGCGTGAGCGCCTCGACGCCCTGATCGAGCGCTGGAGCGCCCAGGGCCGCGTGCACCCGGTGGTCGGCGACCTCGCCGCCCCGATGCTCGGCGTCGACGAGGCCTGGATCGCCGAGCACAAGGGCGGGATCGACCACGTCTTCCACCTCGCCGCGATCTACGACATGACCGCCGACGAGGAGCGCAACGACGTCCTGAACGTGGGCGGCACGCGCAACCTCGTCGCGCTCGCCAACGCGCTCGAGCCCAAGGTGCTCCACCACACCTCCTCCGTGGCCGCGGCCGGCGCGTACAAGGGCCTCTTCCGCGAGGACATGTTCGACGAGGGCCAGAAGCTGCCCTCGGCCTACCACCGCACGAAGTTCGAGTCCGAGCGCATCGTGCGCGAGGAGACCACGGTACCGTGGCGCGTCTACCGCCCCGCCGTCGTCATCGGCGACTCGCGCACCGGCGAGATGGACAAGGTCGACGGGCCCTACTACTTCTTCAAGGCGATCCAGCGCGCGCGCGACGTCCTGCCACAGTGGTTCCCGCTGGCCGGGCCGGAGGTCGGCGACACGAACATCGTCCCGGTCGACTACGTCGCCGACGCGATGGACGCGATCGCCCACCAGCCGGGCCTCGACGGCCAGGCCTTCCATCTCGCGGCGCCGCGCATGACCAAGGCGGGCGCCGCGCTCAACGAGTTCGCCAAGGCCGCGCACGCGCCGCAGCTCGCGGTGCGCGTCGACAGCAAGCTGCTCGATGCGCTCCCCAAGGGCGTCTTCTCGCTGCTGCTGCAACTGCCCCAGCTCAAGGACGTGCGGCGCGCGGTGCTCGCGGACTTCGGCATCCCCGACGAGATCATCGGACACATGGGCTTCACCTGCTCGTTCGACACGCGCGACACCGAGCGCGCGCTGGCCGGCACCGGCATCGAGGTCCCGCCGCTCGAGGACTACGCCGACCGCGTCTGGGACTACTGGGAGCGCAACCTCGACCCGGACCTGTTCAAGGACCGCTCGCTCGGCGCGGCCGTCAACGGGCGCACGATCGTCATCACGGGCGCCTCCAGCGGCATCGGGAGGTCGGCGGCGCTGAAGCTCGCCAAGGCCGGCGCCATTCCGCTGCTCGTCGCGCGCGGCGAGGAGAAGCTGCTCGAGACGAAGGCCGAGATCGAGGCCGCCGGCGGGACGGCGTACGTCTATACCGCCGACCTCTCCGACATGGAGGCGATCGACGATCTCGTCAAGCGGATCCTCGCCGACCACGCGCAGGTCGACATGATCGTCAACAACGCCGGCCGCTCGATCCGCCGGTCGATCCTGCTGAGCCTGGACCGCTTCCACGACTTCGAGCGCACGATGCAGCTGAACTACTTCGGCGCGATCCGGCTCGTGATGGGGCTGATCCCGCACATGGCCGAGCGCAAGTTCGGGCACGTCGTCAACGTCAGCTCGATCGGCGTGCAGACCAACCCGCCGCGCTTCAGCGCGTACGTGGCGTCGAAGTCGGCGCTCGACGCGTGGACGCGCGTCGTCAGCTCCGAGCTCGTCGGGGACAACATCTCGTTCACGACGATCCACATGCCGCTGGTGCGCACGCCGATGATCGCGCCGACGAAGATGTACGACTCGATCCCGACGCTCTCCCCGGACGAGGCGGGCGACCTCGTCTGCGACGCGATCCGCAAGAAGCCCAAGCAGATCAACACGCGCCTGGGCACGTTCGGCGAGGTGCTCTACGCGCTCGCCCCGAAGGCGGTCGACCAGATCCTGCACACGGCATACAAGGTCTTCCCGGAGTCCGCCGCGTCGAAGGGCCAGAAGGATCCGGACGAGAAGGCGAGCATGGAGCAGATCGCGATGGCGAACTTGATGAAAGGGGTGCACTGGTGACGTCCCCCGGAACGGGTTCGATGTGCGAGAGCACATCGAAGGGATCCTCTCCGCGCCCACGCTCGTGACCGAACCCGCATCTGTCCCCATCAAGTCCGTCCTCTACGACGTCCAGGCGGCGCAGGGCGCGACGTTCGAGGACTACGACGGCTGGGTCTGGACGCTCAGCATGGGTGACAGCCTCGGCGAGTACGAGGCGCTGCGCGGCGACGTCGTGATGTGGGACGTCTACGGCCTCGTCAAGTGGGACGTGCGCGGCGCGGATGCGGTCGAGGCGGTGCAGCGGGTCTTCACGAACGACGTCGCGAGCCTCGTCCGCGGCCAGGTGCGCTACGGGGCGGTGGTCGGCGCCGACGGCGCGATGGTCGACGACGGCACGGTCTTCGGCCACGCCGCCGACCACCTCTGGGTCATGACCAACGGCACGACCTTCGCCGAGCACCTCGCCGCGCATGCGGAGGACCTCGAGGTGACCGTCGAGAACCGTCTCCACGAGATGCCGCTGATCTCCGTGCAGGGCCCGCGCTCGCGCGAGGTGCTCCAGGGGCTGACCGAGCTCGACCTCGGCGCGCTGCGCTACTTCCGCTTCACGCCCGAGCCGGTCGAGGTCGCCGGGATCGGCGTGCACGTGCTGCACACCGGGTTCTCGGGCGAGCTGGGCTTCGAGCTGATCCCCGCCCGCGCGGACGCCGCGGAGCTGTGGACGCGGCTCGGCGCCGCCGGGGTGCGCCCCACGGGCTTCGAGGCCGTCGAGATCGCGCGCGTCGAGGCCGGGCTGATCATCCACGAGCAGGACTACCTCGCCGGCGAGCAGACCCCGTTCGACGTCGGGCTCGAACGGCTCGTGCGCCTCGACGGCTCCGCAACGTTCCTGGGCGCCGAAGCGCTGCGCGCCGTCGCCGCCGACCCGCCGAACCGGTTCGTCACGCTGCACCTGGGCGACGGGGAGCTGCCCGAGCTCGGCGCGGACGTGCTCGCGGGCGGCGCCGTGGTCGGCACGCTGACGAGCCCGGTCCAGAGCCCCCGCTTCGGCGCGATCGGCCTCGCGCGCCTGCGCAGCGACAACGCCGTGGAGGGCGCGAGCGTCGACGTCGCCGTCGAGGGCGGCACCATCGGCGCGACGGTCGCCCTCGACTGCGCGTACGACCCGCAGAAGCTGCGCCCGCGGAGCTGAGGGCGCGCCGCCGGCAGCGGGCTCGGGCGCGTTCGCCGTCCTGCCGCGGCGCGTGTGTCGCGGGACCCTCGGAGTGCGCCGGAGCGACGCCGCCGCGCCCAATCCTGACTTTGTTGCCAGTTGCACAAACCGGCTGCTAGATTGCCCGCAGCGCCCGCCTCGGCGGGTGAACGTCACGCAACACAAGGAGCAGAGGATGCGAGCGGGAGAGCCGGGGCTGCTGCCCCTGTCGGCGACGGATGTCGAGCGGACGCGGCTGCCGCTCGAACAGGCGCACATGCTCCCGGGCGCGGCCTACACGGACCCCGCCGTCCTCGAGTGGGAGATCGAGAACATCTTCCTGAAGAACTGGGTCTGCGCCGGTCACATCGACCAGGTCAGCGACCGCGGCAGCTACCTGATGGTCGAGCTCGGCGGCGAGAGCGTCTTCGTGGTGGCCGACGACGACGGCCTGCCCCGCGCCTTCCACAACACCTGCCGTCATCGCGGCGCGCGCCTCGTCGACGCGCCGGAGGGCACGCTGCCGCGCCTGCAGTGCCCCTACCACGCGTGGTCCTACGGATTCGACGGTGTCCTCAGGAGCGCCCCCTTCACCGACGACATCGAGGACTTCGACAAGGGCTGCTTCGGCCTCAAGCCCGTGCGCCTCGCGGTCATCGACGGGCTCGTCCTGCTCGATCTCTCCGGTGAGGCGCCCGCCCCCGCCGAGCACGTCGGCGACCTCGCCCCGCTGCTCGCCCGCTACCGCACCGGCGAGCTGCGGCGCGGCGCGCAGATCGTCTACGACGTCGAGGCCAACTGGAAGGCGATCGCCGAGAACTACAACGAGTGCCTGCACTGCCCGGGCGTGCACCCGGAGCTCAATCGGCTCTCGCACTACCTCTCCGGTGAGGACATCTTCGGCGAGGGCGCATGGTGCGGCGGCTCGATGACCCTGACCGAGGGCGCCGACACCATGGGCAAGGACGGCGGCGCGGCCCACAACCGCCCGCCGATCCGCGGCCTGACCGAGGAGCAGCAGCGCGACGTCCTCTACTTCCTGGTGTTCCCGAACACGCTCGTCTCGCTGCACCCCGACTACGTGATGCTGCACACGATGTGGCCGCAGAGCGAGGGCCGCACGAAGGTCGTCTGCGAGTGGTTCTTCGAGCCGGAGACGATGGCGCTGGAGGGCTTCAGCGCGCAGGACGCCGTGGACTTCTGGGACCAGGTCAACCGCGAGGACTGGGGCGTCTGCCGCATCACGCAGCTCGGCATGCAGTCGAGCGGGTTCGAGCCCGGCCGCTACACGAGCCAGGAGGACCACGTGCACCTGTTCGACGTGATGGTCGCCGACCGCTACCTCGAGGCGCTCGGCGCGGAGGTCGCGCGATGAGCGTCAACGGCCACAGTGCCAACGGCGCGGGCAGCGCCTCCTACGACGCGATCGTCGTCGGCGGAGGCCACAACGCGCTCACCGCCGCCGCCTACCTCGCGAGGGCGGGGCTGCGCGTCTGCGTGCTCGAGCGCCGCCACGTGCTCGGCGGCGCCTGCGTCACCGAGGAGCTCTGGCCCGGCCAGCGCGTCTCGCGCGCCTCGTACGTCGTGTCGATGCTGCAGCCGAAGATCGTCGCCGACCTCGAGCTCACGCGCCACGGCTACCACCCGATCCCGCTCGACCCGGAGTTCGCGACGTTCGCCTCCGACGGCAGCCCGATCCTGCTGCCCAACGACAAGCGGATCACCTACGAGCAGGTCGCGCGCGTCTCCAAGAAGGACGCCGACGCGCTCGAGCCGTTCGACCGCCTGTTCGACAAGGCGGCCGGCTTCCTCAAGCCGCTGATGATGCGCCCGCCGCCCGCGCTCGGGTCCAAGCGCCCCACCGACGTCTTCGAGCTGTTGCGCGAGGCGGGCCGGGCCGCCGGCATGAGCCGCCGCGACCTGGCCGAGATCTTCCGCCTCATGACGATGTCCGTCGGCGACCTGCTCGACGACTACTTCGAGACCGACGAGCTCAAGGGGGCCTACGCCTCGAGCGGCGTGGTCGGCGTCTGGGCCGGCCCGTACACCCCGGGCACCGCCTACAACCTGCTGCACCACGCCCTCGGCGAGGTCGGCGGCGTGCAGGGCGCGTGGGGCCACGTCAAGGGCGGCATGGGCGCGATCTCCGAGGCGATCGCCTCGAGCGCCCGAGCGAGCGGCGCGACGATCCGCACCGACGCCGACGTCACGTCGATCGACGTCGACGGAGGCCGCGTGACCGGCGTGACGCTCGCCGGCGGCGAGCAGCTTCACGCTCCGCTGGTGCTCTCCGGGGCGCACCCCAAGCACACGATCCTCGGGCTGGTCGGCGCCGAGCACTTCCCGCAGAACGTCGCCGACGACATGCGCCGCTACCGCACGCGCGGTGCCTCGGTGAAGATCAACGCGGTGCTCTCCGAGCCCCCGCGCTATGTCAATGCCGCACCCGAGGTCGCCGAGCAGCTGCTCCACGCGAGCGTGGCGATCTGCCCATCGGTCCACTACCTCGAGCAGGCTTGGCAGGACGCCCAGCGCGGCAAGCCCGCCGACGGCCCCTACATCGAGGTCGAGGTGCCGACCGCGGTCGACCCCACGCTGACCGACGACGGCACGACCGTCGTCACGATGTTCACGCAGTTCGGGCCGTGGAACGAGGAGGGCTGGCCGGAGGGCGCGCGCGAGGAGTACGCCCAGAAGTGCTTCGCGATGCTCGCCGAGCACGCGCCGAACGTGCCCGACGCGATCCTGCACTACGAGGTGCTCGCGCCGCCGGACCTCGAGCGGATCTTCGGGCTGGAGGGCGGCTCGATCTTCCAGGGCGAGCAGGGACTGGACCAGATGGCCTTCATGCGCCCCACGCCCGAGCTCTCGCGCTACGGGACGCCGGTCGACGGCCTCTACCTCTGCGGCGCCGGGACCCACCCGGGCGGCGGCGTGATCGCGGCATCGGGCCACAACGCCGCACAGGTCGTGCTGCGCGACGCGCGCCGGGAGCGCGCCAGGGCCCGCATCCGGCGGCCGCGGCAGGCCGCACCCAGTTCCTGACGGAAACCCGGCAGCGGGGCCCGCGCCGGCTGAACCGCCATTCAGCCCAGCTCGGGCCTCCGCTGCGTACAAACCGTCTTGACACGGCGGTCACACGTCCGCTAGGAATGTCTCCACCTTGAACGGGCCTTCAGAGAATGAGCCGGAAGCGGCTCGCGACACGGATGTCACCCCGGCCTCGAGCGGTCTGTCGCGGCGCGGGCTGCTGAAGCGCGCAGGCGGGCTGGCGCTCCTGGGCACCGGTGCCGCGGCGCTCGCCGGCTGTGAGGACACGACGACGCCGGTGGCGGCCTACGGCGCCGCGGGCGGCGGCGGCAGGGGGATCCTCGGCGATCCCACGGCGGGCGGCCCGGTCGACGCCTCGGGCATCCCCCTCGCGCGGCGCGACTACCCGGTGACGCTGCCGAAGCTCGGCACGCCGGTGAAGGCCGGCAAGCCCGAGTCCGGCGGCGAGCTGCTGATCTACAACTACGCCGACTACCTCAACCCGGCCGTGCTGAAGGAGTTCGGGCGCCAGAACAACGTCAGCGTCCGCGTGACGACGTTCGAGACGCTCGACGAGGCCTTCTCGAAGCTCAGCACCGGCGGCCTGAAGTTCGACGTCATCTTCTCCACCCCGGACCAGCTCTCGCGCCTGGTCGGCCGCAGGCTCGTCCAGCCGCTGAACTACGACCTGATCCCCAACCTCGCCGCGAACGTCTGGCCCGAGGCCGCCGAGCCGTTCTACGACGTCGGCCCGCGCTACTCGGTCCCGTATACCGTCTACACGACCGGGATCGGCTGGCGCAACGACATCGTCAGCTACGACCCCGCGAAGATGAACCCGGTCTGGGACGCGATGTGGGCGGCCACGCAGTACCACGGAAAGGTCCAGCTGCTGAACGACCAGCGCGAGGCCATCGGCATGGGCCTCATGCACGGCGGCAGCGACGACCTGAACACCGAGAAGCCGACGCTGATCGACGGCTCCGTCGCCTCGCTCAAGGAGCTCAACCGCACCGTCGGCGTGAAGGTCCAGATCTCCGCCTACGAGTCGCTGCCCGCCGGGCGCATCGTGCTCGGCCAGGTCTGGTCGGGCGACATGCTCAACGCGGTCATCAGCTACCTGCCGAAGGGCACGAGCGCGGACGTCATCTCCTACGCCTACCAGGAGGTCGGAGGCCCGGTCTTCAACGACATCATGACGGTGGCGAGCGCCGCCACGAAGCCGGTGCTCGCGCACAAGTTCCTGAACTTCATGCTCGACAAGAAGGTCGCGCTGGAGAACTTCACCGGGTTCGTCGGCTACCAGCCGCCGATCAACGGCATCGATGCCGCGCTGCTGCTCGACCAGGGGCTGATCCCCAAGGGGCTGCAGACCGCGCTCGTCACGCGCGAGGCGTACGCGAACGGCAACGCCTACCTGACGCTCACGACCGCCGGGCAGCGGCTCTGGGACGACGGCTGGGTGCGGTTCCAGGCGGGCTGACGTGACACCCCGCTGGATCTGGCGCGTCCTCGCCGCGCCCCCGCTCGTCTGGCTCACGCTGTTCTTCCTCGTCGCGACCTACGCGATCGTGAGCGTCGGCATGGGCAACGTCACGACGCTGTTCGAGCCCGTCCCGCACTGGAACCCGCTCGACTGGAACGTCGGCTACCTCGGGCAGGCGATCAAGGACGTGATCCCCGGCGGCACGACGTGGCCGGTCGCGGTGCGCACCGTCGCCTACGTCGCCGTCGCGATGGCGCTCTCGCTCGTCATCGGCTACCCGGTCGCCTACTACGCCGCACGCTACGCCGGGCGCTCACGCGGGATCGTGCTGCTGCTGCTCGTCCTGCCCTTCTGGATCTCCTACATCATGCGGATGTTCGCCTGGACGAACCTGCTCGCGGCCGACGGCTACGCCTCCAAGGCGCTCAACGGCCTCGGGATCGACACGCTCATGAACAAGCTCGGCGTGATGAACGGCAACGACTGGCTCGGCGGGCAGTCGGTGACCGTCGTGCTGGCGCTCGTCTACGGCTATCTGCCGTTCTTCATCCTGCCGCTGTACGCCTCGCTCGACCGCCTCGACCACCGCCTGATCGAGGCCTCGCGCGACCTCGGCGCCTCCCCCTTCCAGTCCTTCTGGCGCACGGTCCTGCCGCTGTCGAAGTCCGGGATCCTCGCCGGGATGGTCCTGATCGCGCTGCCGATGTTCGGCGACTACTTCACGCAGGACCTCATGTCGGGCTCGCCCGACACGAGCATGATCGGCAACACGATCAACGGCTACGTGCAGGGCGGCTCGGAGAAGTCGCTCGGCGCGGCGCTGACGATGCTGCTGTCGGTCTTCCTGCTCGTCTTCATGCTCGGCTACCTGCGCAGCATGCGCGCCGAGCAGCGCGAGGCGCGCGCATGACCGACACGACCGCACTCGAGCGCGGGATCGGGGCTGCGCCGACCCGCGCGCGCCGCCGGCGCTTCCAGTGGCGCGATCCGTGGGGCCACCCGCGCGGGCTGGCGCTCGTCACGTGGATCTACATCCTCTGGTCGATCGTCCCGGTGCTGCTGGCGATCCGCTTCGCGTTCAACTCGGGCCGCTCGCGCAGCGCCGCGCAGGGCTGGTCGCTGCGCTGGTTCTGGAAGGACCCGAACCTCAGCGTCTTCCACGACCCGACGCTCAGCTCGGCGCTCCAGCAGAGCCTGACGCTGGCGTTCTTCGCGATGCTCATCGCGACGCCGCTCGGGGTCGCGCTCGCGCTCGGCCTGCAGCGCTGGCGCGGCCCGGGGTCGGGCACGGCCAACGTCCTGACGCTGCTGCCGCTTGTCACGCCCGAGCTCGTCTTCGCCGTCGGGCTGTTCCTGCTCTTCACGACGGCCTTCAAGGTCCTCGGCCTCGGGACGACCGCCCAGGTCATCGGGCACGTGACGTTCTCGATGTCGTTCGTGGTGGTGATCGTCCGCGGGCGACTGGCGACGATCGGCGGGGACCTCGAGGAGGCCGCCGCCGACCTCGGCGCACCGCCCTGGGACGTGGTGCGCCGCATCCTCGTGCCGCTGCTGCTGCCCGCGATCGCCGCCAGCCTGCTGATCGTCTTCGCGCTGTCGATCGACGACTTCGTCGTCAGCCAGTACCTGGCCTCCGGCGCGGACACGACCACGGTGCCGATGCGCATCTACGCCCAGGCGCGCGCGGCGCCGACGCCCGCGCTGAACGCCCTGGCGACCATCATGCTGACCGTCACGCTCCTCGCGCTCGGCCTGGCGTACCTCGTCTTCCGGCTGATGACGCGTGGCGAGGGCGGCGGGTCGGCGATCGGCCAGCTCGCCGGGATCGAGGCCGGCATCGACGCGGGAGGCAGCAAGTGAGCGCCGGCAGGGGCGACATCAAGCTGGACGGGCTCGTCAAGCGCTACGGCGAGGTCGTGGCCGTCAACGGCATCGACCTCGATGTCCCAGGCGGCGAGTTCTTCACCATGCTCGGCCCGTCGGGCTGCGGCAAGACGACGACCCTGCGCCTGATCGCGGGGTTCGAGCGCCCCGACGAGGGCGGGATCCTGCTCGACGGCGTCGACATGTCGCGCACGCCGCCGCACAGGCGCAACGTCAACACGGTCTTCCAGAGCTATGCGCTGTTCCCGCACAGGACCGTCGAGGACAACGTCGGCTTCGGCCTGCGCTACCAGAAGGTCTCCAAGGCCGAGCACGCGCGCCGCGTGGGCGAGGCGATGGAGCTCGTGCGCCTCTCCGGCCTGGGCCACCGCAAGCCCGGCCAGCTCTCCGGCGGCCAGCAGCAGCGCGTCGCACTCGCCCGCGCGCTCGTGCTCGAGCCGCCGGTGCTGCTGCTCGACGAGCCGCTCGGCGCGCTCGACGCGCGCCTGCGCCTCGATCTGCAGGTCGAGCTCAAACGCATTCAGGAGACGCTCGAGGTGACCTTCATCTACGTCACGCACGACCAGGACGAGGCGCTGACGATGAGCGACCGCGTGGCCGTCATGCGCGACGGGAACATCGAGCAGTGCGGCCCGCCGCAGGAGCTCTACGAGGAGCCGAGCACCGCGTTCGTCGCGAACTTCCTCGGCGCGTCGAACCTCGTGCCGGTGCAGGCCGTGGCGAACGGCGCCGGCGGCGCTCAGCTGACGCTGGGCAGCTTCACGCTGCAGGCGGCCGAGAGCTCCGCCGACCTGCGCGGCGATGCGCTGGCGATGATCCGCCCGGAGCGCGTGCGCCTCGAGCCGCACGGGACGACCGGCGAGAACCGCATGCCGGGCATGGTCGAGGAGGTCGTCTACCTGGGCTTCCACCAGGACGTGCGCGTGCGCCTGGCGACGGGCGCGCTGATCCGCGTCGACGTGCCCAACGACGGCGACGCGATCGAGTACGAGCAGGGCAACGCCGTCGCCGTCCACCTGCCGCCACGCTATCTGCGCGTGCTGGCGGCGGACGAGCCCCCGGCCGCCATCGAGCAGGCCGCCGTGCCCGCCGAGGCCTCATGACCCCCGCGGAGAGCACACGCCCCGTGCGCCCGGACACGCGGCGCGAGCTGCTCGACGCCACGCGGCGCGTGATCCAGCGCGACGGCCTTTCCAGTGCCACCGTCGGCGAGATCACGCGTGAGGCCGGCGCGAGCCTGGGGCTCCTGAACTACCACTTCCCCTCCAAGGACGACGTCGTCGCCGAGGCGTTCGCCGATCTGGCCGGCGAGGAGCTCGAGCAGCTGCAGAAGATCTCGCGCGTGCACGAGCGCCCCGCAGACCGCCTCGTCGCGTTCCTCGAGACGCTCGACTGGGACAACCACCCCGCCTGGCGCGTGTGGATCGACAGCTGGGGCCAGAGCGTGCGGACCGAGGCGCTGCGCGGCACGCTGGAGCGCTTTGCGCGCGGCTGGCGCGCCGTTCTGGCGCAGGTGCTGACCGACGGCGTGCAGGACGGCGCGTGGCGCTGCGAGGACCCCGAGGGGCTCGCAGGCCGGCTCGTCGCCGCGCTCGACGGCATCGGCCTGCACACCACGATCCACGACCTCGACGTGCCGGCCGAGCGCGCGACCGCCTGGGCGCGGCGCCTCGTCGAGGCGGAGCTCGCCATCGCGCTGCCCCGGCACGGCAAGGCCCCGGCCACCCGTGTCGCCCCGCGCCCCTACAGCTCGCACGTGACGATCCGCGTCCGCGACCTCGACGCCACCGGGGCCGTCCTGCCGGCCGTCCACCTGACCTACCTCGACGAGGCGCGCGGCGCCTGGCTGACCGAGCGCTTCGCGGCGACCGGCGCGGTCCCCGACGCCGTCGTGGGGCAGCTCGGCCTCGACTTCCAGCGCACGCTGCGCCGTGACGACGAGGCGGTCGTCGTGCGCTGCGCGCTGGACCGCGTCGGCGAGACGAGCATCCGCACGCACGAGACGATCGCGACCGCCGACGGCGCGCCGATCCTCGAGGCGGCGGTGACGCTCGTCGTGCGCGACCGCGACACGGGCCGCCCGCGCCCGCTGACGACCGCCGAGCGCGAGGCGCTCGCGGGATGAGCTCCTCAGTCGGCCGGCAGCGTGGGCTCCGCGGCGTCCTCGGGCACGCCGAGGTCGCTCGCGACCGCCGCCCAGATCTCGACCCGCGCGCGCTGGACCGGCATCGCCGGATCGCCCATCAGCGTGCGGATGCCGCAGCCGTCGATCAGCGCGATCAGCCGGTCGGCGACGCGACCGGTGTCGCACGGCGTGAACTCCCCCTTGGCGATCCCGTCGGCGATCACCTCGGAGAACCACTCGCGCATGCGCGCGTACAGGCGCGCCGCGGTCTCGCGCAACTCCGGATGGCGCGAGGCGCGCAGCCACAGCTCCGCCCACAGCAGCCAGTCGTCGCGCAGCGCGCCCGGCAGCGGCAGGCACTGGTCGATCATCACGCGCAGCCGGTAGGCCGCCGGCGCGTCGTCGTCGAGGCCGGCGATCCGCGCGTCGCCCGCGCGCTCGTAGGAGTGCTCCAGCGCCTCGGCGAGCAGTGCCTCGCGCGACTCGAAGTGGTAGTGGACGAGCGCCGGGGAGACGCCCGCGTCCATCGCGATGCGGGCGATCCGCACGTCGTCGATGCCCTCGCTCGCGATCCGCTTGACCGCCGCGTCGAGCATGCGCTGGCGCGCGCTGATCCGGCCGTCGTCCGTGTCCGCTCGGCTCGACACCGTCACCACCCTAGTCGACCCACCACCCCGCCCACGAGGTTCCCATGAGCACGCCGACAGCACCCGCATCCGCCGATTCGCTGACGCCGGCGCAGCGCGAGCTCCAGGAGCGGGCCCGCGGCTTCGTCGACGAGATCCTGATCCCGCTCGAGGAGCAGGCCGAGCGCGCCGGCGGCGGCCTGCCCGAGGCCGACGTCGCGCTGATCAAGCGCGAGGCGCTGGCGCGGCGCCTGCACGGCGGGCTGCACGGCGCCGAGCACGGCGGCAACGGCTGGAGCCACGTGGAGTGGTTCCTCGTCGAGGAGCAGTTCGGGCGCTCGACGAACGCGCTGTCCTGGTACGTGCCGACCGCCTACAACGTCCTTGCGCACGGCAGCGACGAGCAGATCGAGCGCTACCTCAAGCCCGGCCTGCGCGGCGAGACGCACGACGCCTACGCGGTCACGGAGGAGTTCGCCGGCTCCGACCCGTCGGGCATCGCCACGACCGCAACGAAGACCGACGCGGGCTGGCGCATCGACGGCGAGAAGTGGTTCGTCACCTATGGCGACGTCGCGGCCGTCTACATCGTCATGGCCAACGCGCTGGTCGACGGCGCGTCGCTCCCGACCCTCTTCCTCATCGACCGCGACACGCCCGGCATCGCGGTCGTCGACGACCCCCCGTTCACCCACAACTACCCGCACGGGCACCCGACGCTGCGCTTCACCGGCGTCGAGGTCGGCGACGAGGCGGTCATCGGCGGCCTGGGCGGCGGCGACGAGCTGCAGCGCGCGTGGTTCGCCGAGGAGCGCCTGGGCATCGCGGCACGCTGCAGCGGCGCGATGTGGCGCCTGCTCGAGGAGACGACCGCCTGGGCGATCGAGCGCGAGCAGGGCGGCGGGCGCATCATCGACCACCAGGGCGTCTCGTTCCCGCTCGCCGACTCGGCCGCCGACGCGGCCGCCGGGCGGCTGCTCGGCCTCGACGTCGCGCGCCTGGCCGACAGCGACGCCGACGTCAAGCTCGTGCACGCGAAGGCCTCGATGGCCAAGCTCTTCTGCAGCGAGGCGGCCAACCGCTGCGCCGACCGCTGCCTGCAGATCTTCGGCGGCCGCGGCTACACGCGGGTGAACGTCGCCGAGCGCTTCTGGCGCGAGCTGCGCGTCGACCGGATCTGGGAGGGCACGAGCGAGGTCCAGCGGATCATCATCGCCCGTTCGCTGGAGCGCCGCGGCGTGGAGCGGGTGCTGCACTCGTGATCAGCGCGTGATGGACCTCGGCCGCCTGCTGCGGCCCACGTCGATCGCGATCGTGGGCGCGACCGACCGCGCCGCCTCCTACGGCGGCGAGGCGCTGCTGAACCTGCAGCGCCTGGGCTACCCCGGGCGCGTCTACGCCGTCAACCCGCGTCGCGCGGAGGCGCACGGCCTCGAATGCCACCCGTCGCTCGCGGCGCTGCCCGAGGCGCCCGATGCCGTCGTCGTCGCGATTCCGGCGGCCGACGTCCCCGGGGTCGTCGAGGAGGCCGGCGCGCTCGGCTGCGGCGGCGCGGTCGTCTTCGCCGCCGGGTTCGCCGAGGCGTCAGGCGGCGCCGGCCTGCAGCGGCGCCTCGTCGACGCCGCGCAGCTGCACCGCCTGCCCGTCTGCGGCCCGAACGGCAACGGGATCGTCTGCCTCCCCGCGCGCACCGCGCTGTGGGGCGACATGGTCGCGCCGCGCGAGGCCGGCCCGGTCGCGCTCGTCTCCCAGAGCGGCAACGTCGCGGTGAACGCCCTGGCGTCGGCGCGGGGGCTGCGCCTGCACACGGTCATCTCGTGCGGCAACCAGGCCGTGCTCGGCGCCGAGGACTACCTGTGGGCGCTCGCCGAGGCCGACGGCGTGCGCGCGGTGGCGCTGTACCTCGAGGCCGACGGCGACGGGCCGCGCTGGTGCGCGGCGCTCGAGCGCTGTGCGCGCGCCGGCGTCGGCGTCGCGGTGCTGAAGGCCGGCGCCTCGGGCGCCGGCGCGGCGGCGGCCCAGGCCCACACCGGCGCCGTGGCCGGCGATCAGCGTGCGTTCCGCGCGCTCGTCGAGGAGGCCGGCGCGGCCTGGGCGCGCGACCCGCACGAGCTGCTCGAGCTGGCGAAGGGCATGGCCGCCGAGCGCGCGCGGCCGCCGAGCGACGTCGCAGTGAGCGCGCCCGCCGCCGGCGTCGCGGTGATGACCTGCTCGGGGGGCGACTCGAGCCTCGCCGCCGACATCGCCGACGAGCTCGGCCTGGCGCTGCCCGAGCTCGCGCCCCCGACGCTCGCGCGCCTGTGCGAGCTGCTGCCCGACGCGGCCACGGCCGCCAACCCGCTCGACTACACCTCGCTGCTGTGGGACGACCCGCATGCGCTCGAGGAGCTCGTCATCGCGCTCGCGGCCGATCCCGGGATCGGCCGCGTGCTCGTGCTCTACGACGAGCCGGGTGACATGGACGCGGACGCCGCCGCGTCGTGGGCCGCCGTGCTCGGCGCGGTGCGCAGCGCCGCCGCGCGCTCTCCGGCGCCCGTCGCCGTCGCCTCGACGCTGCCCGAGCTGCTCGCCGACGCCTCGGCGAGCGCGCTCGTGGCCGACGGGCTCCCCGCGATCGCCGGGCTGCACACCGGCCTGCGCGTCGCACAGGCGCTCGGGGCCCCCGCGGGCGACCCACAGCGGATTGCGCAGATCGGCGACGCCGCGGCGTCGCGTGCCGCGGCGACGCGTGCGGACGCCACCTGGCTGGCCGAGCACGAGGCGAAGGCGCTGCTGCGCGAGGCCGGCATCGCCGTCGCCGGCGGGCGCACCGTCGGCGACGTGGCCGACGCGCGCGCGGCGCTGCACGAGCTGGGCGGCGCGGTGGCCGTGAAGCTCTCCGGGCGCGACCTGCGCCACAAGACCGAGCGCGGGGCGATCGCGCTCGACATCACGACCGTGGAAGCGGTGCAGGACGCCTACGAGCGCCTGCGTGCGATCGACGCGGATGCCGCGATCCTCGTCGAGCAGATGGCGGCGCCCGGCGTCGAGCTGCTCGTCGCCGCGCGCGCCGACGCCGTCGTCCCCGTCCTCGTCGTCGGGCTGGGCGGCGTCTGGACCGAGCTGCTCGACGACGTCGCGCTGATCCCGCTCCCGGCGAGCCCCGCGCGCGTCGAGCGCGCGCTGCGCAGCCTGCGCGGCGCGGCGCTGCTGACCGGCGGCCGCGGGCGCCCGGCGGCCGACGTCGGCGCAGCCGCGCGCCTGGCCGCCGCCGCCGGCGACCTGCTGCTGCGCGGCGGCCTCGAGCTGCTCGAGCTGAACCCCGTGATCGTGCACGCGTCCGGCGCCGTCGCCGTCGACGCACTGGCCCAGACAACCGGAGGGACATCATGAACGAGATCGCCGCCAAGCTGGGCGAGGTCGGCCTGCCGGCTCCGCTGACCGAGCTCGCCGCGCGCGAGTGGGACGCCGTCATCGTCGGCGGCGGGCACAACGGCCTGACCGCCGCCGCCTACCTCGCGAAGGCCGGCTGGAGCGTGCTCGTGCTCGAGGCGCGCGAGCGCCTGGGCGGCGCCTGCACGCTCGAGCGGCCCTTCGACGGCGACTTCGTCATCAGCCCCTGCGCGTACGTCGTGGGCCTGCTCGACGACGTCGTGATCCGTGAGCTCGGCCTGCGCCGGCGCGGCTACGAATGCTATGTCGCCGACCCGAACCTCTGGGTCCCGTTCGAGGACGGCACGTCCTTCGGCCAGTGGCTCGACCACGACCGCACGCTCGCCTCGCTGCAGGAGCTGGGCGTCGCGCAGGCGGACATCGACGGCTACTGGGCCTACGAGGAGATCTTCGACGAGATCCGCAAGAAGCTGCGCACCGGTGCGCGCGACACGTGGATCGGGGACTCCCCCACGCGCGCGGAGATCGAGGCGCTGCTCGAGGGCGAGCAGATGATGCAGGACATCGTCTTCGAGGCCTCGATCGCCGAGGTGCTCGACGAGTACATGACCGACCAGCGCCTGCACGACGCGCTCTTCGGCCAGGCCGTGATCGCCTCGTGGGGCGGCCCGAAGGACAAGGGCACCGCCTCGATCAAGCTCATGCACTACCAGGGCGACCTCGAGGGCCAGGGGCCCGTCTGGGGCTACGTCAAGGGCGGCATGGGCATGGTGAGCTTTGCGATCGCCGACGCCGCGCGCGAGTACGGCGCCCAGCTCGCCACCGGCGTGCCGGTCGCCCAGATCGTCCCCGGCGAGGGGGTCGTGCTCGAGGACGGCACGCGGATCCGCGCAAAGCGGGTCCTCAGCAACGCCGACCCGAAGGTGACGATGCGCCTGCTCGAGGGCCAGGACGTCCCCGGCGCCTATCGCGAGCGCATCGACGCGTGGAAGATGCGCAGCCCCGTGGTGAAGTTCAACGCCGTCCTCGACGCACTGCCGAGCTTCACCGCGGCGCCGGGCGAGCGCTTCCCCGCGCAGGCGACCGTCGACGTGACGCTCGGCCTCGAGGCCGCCCAGCAGGCCGCCGAGGCCTGCGGGCGCGGCGAGCCGTCGGTCGGCTTCGGCGAGATCTACGTGCAGACGGGCTATGACCCGACGCCCGCGCCGGAGGGCTACCACCTGCTCAGCGTGTTCGGGCAGTACGCGCCGTACGAGCTCTCCGAGGGCGACTGGGACAGCCGCCGCGACGAGGTCGCGGATCAGTTCATCGACCTGATCGACCGCTTCGCGCCCGGGTTCCGCGAGATCCTCGTCCATCACGAGGTCCTCGGGCCGCCGCACATCGAGGAGCGCGTCGGCCTGACCGGCGGGAACATCTTCCAGGGCGAGGTCACCCCGGACCAGATGTGGGAGCACCGCCTGTCGGCGCGCACGCCGGTCGACGGGCTCTACCTGTGCGGCGCCGCCACGCACCCGGCCGGCAGCGTGATCGCGCTCAACGGCCGCAACGCCGCACAGGCGGCGCTGGCGGACGCACAGGCCTGAGAACCCCGTCAGCCGCCGGCCGGCCCCGCGGAGGCCGTGCCCGCGCGCAGGTTCGCGAGCACGGTCTGCGCGGAGTCCGTGCCGTTGACGCGGATGCGCGGGAGCGCGAACGGGTCGTCCGTCGGCGCGGCGATCCCCGGCTCGACGGTCGTCGCGGCGTGGTAGCCGGCGGCGCGGACCGCGGCACGCACACGCGCGTCGTTGCGACCGGCGGGGTAGCAGAAGAAGTCGACCGGGACGTGGAACGCGCGCTGCAGCAGCGCGCGCGAGGCCACGACCTCGCGGCGCAGCGTCGCGTCGTCGACCGTCGTCAGGTCCGGGTGCGTGAGCGTGTGCGAGTCGATCTCCCAGCCCGCGGCGATCATGCCGCGCACCTGATGGCGCGTGAGGCCCCCGGGGCCGATGTTCTTGCCCTCGAGGTTCAGCACGCCGGGCCATCCGGCCGCGCGCAGCGTGGGCTTCGCGTGGGTCGACTGGCTGAGGTACCCGTCGTCGAAGCTGAACACGACGGGACGGCGCGGCAGGCCCGCGCCGCCGTGCCATGCGCGCCAGACCTGGCCGAGCGTCACGCCGTGGTAGCCGCTGCGGCGCAGCAGCGCGACGGTCGACCGGAACGTGCCGCGCGGGGTCCACAGCTCGGGATAGGGCGTGCCGGCCGGCGGGGCGTTGACCACGTGGTACATGAGGATCGGGACCGCGCCGCGGTAGCTGCCGGTCGCCGGGGGCGGCGCCGTCGCCGCGGTCGTGCTCCTCCGCTCAGCCGCGGGCTGCGCGGCGCCGGCCGCGGGCTTCGAGCCCGAGCCCGAGCCCCCGAACGCGCCGGTGACGAGCACCGCGACGAGCGCCGCCAGCACGACCAGGACGCCGGCCGCGACGAGGCCGCGCCGACGCGCGGCACGGCGCCGGCGCTCGTGCTCCTCTGCGCGCCGCTGCGCGATGTGGGGTGGGACGCTCACCCGCCGCAGGCTAGTGCGCGCGGCGCTGGTAGCGTCGTGGTCACCAGCCTCCCGACGACGCAGAGGACGACATGAGCGCCAGCCCCGGCATCACCGGCACCGACTTCCTGATGGTTCCCACGAGCGACCTGGAGCGCTCGGTCGCCTTCTACGGCGGCACGCTCGGCCTGCGGCGCGCGGTGTACATGCCCGAGCGCAACTTCGCCGAGTTCGAGACCGGCAACCTGACCCTGAACATCACCGACCCGGTGAAGATGGGCATCGGCGAGCTCGAGCCCAACCGCAACCACGTCGCGCTGCACGTCGGCGACGTGGAGGCCGCGCGCAGCGCCCTCGAGGCGCAGGGCGTGACGTTCATGGGCGACACGTTCGACACGGGCGTCTGCCACATGGCGTTCTTCGCGGACCCGGACGGCAACCGCCTGATGCTCCACCACCGCTACGCTCCGCGCGTGACCGAGGGCTGAGCTACAGCCGGAAGACGGGCACGAGGCGCTTCTCGTGCTCGGCCTCGATGCGCGCGACGACCTCGATGTGCGGCTCGAGCGGCGTGCCGCGGAGCTTCGTGCCCAGGCCCTCGTCGACCTGGAAGATCCCGGCGCTGTTGGACATCTCGATCTCGATCCGCACCGCCGTGTCCTCGCCGGGCGCGATGCGGACCTCCTCGATCGCGTACGCCGACAGCGAGTGGATGTTCGTCTCCCCCGCCTCGAACGGGAGCCGCGCGCGGCCCTTGGCCATGTCGAGCGCGTCGGCGACGCGGACGATCGCGGCCTCGATCGTCTGGGGCCTGCCCTTCGAGCGGTGGGAGATGATCGCCTGCATCGCCTCGCTGGCGATGACGGTGCGCTCCGGCTCGTCGTAGATGCCCTCCAGCAGTGAGGGCAGGCGGTCGGCCGCGAGGAACAGCGAGAAGGTCTCGTGATCCTCGCGCTGGATCGACATGCCCAGGCAGTGCAGCAGCGCGCCGGCGGCGATCACGACCTCCGCGTCGCGCTCGGTCATGCCGTGGTCGGTGACCATCGCGGGCTGGACGCCGGCGCGGAACAGCAGGCGCGCGAGACGCAGCGCCATGTTCGTGACGATCTGGATGTGGACCCAGGAGTGGTCGGACATCCCCAGGCGCGTCGCGTTGACCCCGGCGACGTACCACATGGCCTTGATCTGCCCGTCGGCGTTGACCGCATCGAGCAGCTGCTCGAGCCTGCGGTTCCCGCGGGTGGGCGCGCGGACCTCGGCGGCGCCGACGCGCTCGGCGAGGCTCGCGCTCTCGGCGGCCCGCGGCTCGCCCTCGTCCCGCACGCTCAAGGGGTCAGGACGCCGTGGCCTGGGCCTCGGCGGCGCGCTTGGCGTGGATCGCGAGCAGCTCGCGCTGCACGTTGCGCGGGCGCTCGCCGGAGTCGGGGATGACGCGCTCCCAGGTGCCGTCGCGGCGCAGCTCCCAGGCGTTCGTGTTGTCCGCCAGGCAGCGCTCGACGGTGTCCATCAGCTCGGCCTTGCAGGCCGGGTCGCGCACCGGCGTGATCAGCTCGACACGGTTGTCGAGGTTGCGCGGCATGAGGTCGGCGGACCCGATCAGGACGTCCAGCTCCTCGCCGTGTTCGAACGCGTAGATCCGCGAGTGCTCCAGGAACCGCCCCACGATCGAGACGACGCGGATGTTGTCCGAGACGCCGGGGATCCCCGGCACCAGGCAGCAGATCCCGCGAACGTTGAGGTCGACCGGCACGCCGGCCTGCGAGGCGCGGTAGAGGCCCTCGATGACGCGCGGATGGACGAGCGCGTTCATCTTCAGCTTGATGTGCGCATGGCGGCCCTGACGGTGGGCGTCGATCGTGCGATCGATGAGGTCCATGATCCCGTCGAGCATGAAGTTCGGCGCGATCAACACCTCGCGGTAGCGCGCCGGGCGCCCGTAGCCGGTGAGGAAGTTGAACATCTCGGCGACGTCGGCGCCGAGCCGCTCGTCGCAGGTGAAGAGCCCGAAGTCCGTGTAGAGGCGGGCCGTCTTGGGGTGGTAGTTGCCCGTCCCGATGTGCACGTAGCGGCGCACGCCGTCGCCCTCGCGGCGCACGACGAGGAGGCACTTGGCGTGCGTCTTGAGCGCCGGCATGCCGTAGACGACGTGCACGCCCGCCTCCTCCAGCTTGCGCGCCCACATGATGTTCGCCCGCTCGTCGAAGCGCGCCTTGAGCTCGACGAGGCACACCGCCTGCTTGCCGCGCTCGGTCGCGCGGATCAGCGACGGGACGAGCGGCGAGTCGTCGGACGTGCGGTACACCGTCTGCTTGACGGCGAGCACGTCGGGGTCCTCGACGGCCTGCTGGACGAAGCGCTCGACCGACGTCGAGAACGAGTCGTACGGGTGGTGGACCATCACGTCGCCCTGGCGGATCACGGCGAAGATGTCCTGCTCGTCGGCCTCGGCGTCGGCCAGGCGCGGCTGCGTCACCGGCGTCCACGGCTCTTCGCGCAGCTCGGCGTGCCCGGGCAGGCCCACGATCTGCCAGAGGTCGTTGAGATCGAGCATCCCCGGGACGTCGTAGACCTGGCGCTCCTCGACGCGCATCGCGGAGACGAGCTCCTCGCGCAGGTCCGGGTTGAGGCCCGCCTCGACCTCGAGGCGGACGGCCTCCCCGAACGGCCGGCGGCGCAGCTCGGCCTCGACGGCCTCGAGCAGGTCGTCGGCCTCGTCGGCGATCTCGAAGTCGGCGTCGCGGGTGACGCGGAAGAGGCCGTGGTCGACGACCTCCATGCCGGGGAACAGCGCCTGCAGGTTGGCCGCGATGAGCTCCTCGAGCAGCACGAACGTCGTCTCGCCCTCGATCACCGGGACGAAGCGCGGGATCATCTCCTTGGGCACCTTCACGCGCGCGAAGACCGTCTGGTCGGTCTGCGGGTCGCGCACGAGGACGGCAAGACTGAGCGAGAGGTTCGAGATGTACGGGAACGGGCGTCCGAGCCCGACGGCCAGCGGCGTCAGGACCGGCAGGATCTGACGCTTGTAGCGCTCGTAGAGCGCGGGCCGCAGGTCCTCGGCGACATCGTCGAGGCGGATCACGCGGATCTCGTGCTCGGCGAGCGCCGGGAACAGGACCTCGTCGACGAGCCGCGCCTGGCGCTCCATCTGCGGCTGGATACGCTCGCGCAGGCGGTCGATCGTCTGCGAGGGCGTCAGCCCCGCACGCAGCCGTTCGATCCCGGCGTCGGCCTGGTCGTGCAGGCCGGCGACGCGGATCATGAAGAACTCGTCGAGGTTCGAGGTGTAGATCGCGGCGAACTTCATCCGCTCCATGAGCGGGTGGTAGTCGGACTCGGCGAGCTGCAGGACGCGGTCGTTGAAGTCCGCCCAGGAGACCTCGCGGTTGAACGAGAGCTCCGCATCGGCCAGGTCGAGCGACTCGCGCGGCGCGGGGAACGGATCGTCCGGCATCGGGACCGCCGCGCCGTCGTGCTCGGGCTCGGGGGGGCCGGCGAGCGGCTCCGTGGTCGGTGTCTCGCTCACGCGGGCTCCGGTTCTGCGCCGTTGGTGCTCAGGCCCGCGGCGACGGGCGGCGCGGCGGTCTCGGCGCCCGCAGCCGGCGGCTCCGGGCGCTCGTTGACGGCGTACTCGAGGCGCGCGCGGAAGCCGTCGCGCTCGAGGTGGCGCCAGAAGGCGGTGAAGCGCTCGAAGAGCAGGTCGCGGCGCGCGCGCAGGTAGATCTCGAGCGCGGTCAGCCCCTCCCAGGCGTCGCTGTGGGGCAGCCGCGCGGCGAGCGCCGGGTCGAGGTCGTCGGCGTCGCCGGCGCGACGGCCGAGCTCGGCCGTGTCGCTGGCGCGCAGGCTCGCCGCGAGCGCCTCGACGCGCGGGAGCTGGACGTCGCAGTCGTGGATCTCGCCCAGCAGGTCCTGGAGCTCCCTGGCGCGCTTGGCGGCGGTGTGGGCGTAGGGCCCGAAGCAGGGGTCGGCGGTCGCCTCGAGGACGTAGCGCAGGCGCTTGGCCGCGATCCGCATCGCGTGCAGCTCGCGGACGTTGGCGGGGTCGGCGACCTTCGGGCCGAAGTCGCAGAGCTCGGCGAGCCGCACGCGCACGATCCGCTGCGCGTTGTCCGCGAGCGTGCCGGACGGATCCAGGTGCTTGACCTTGCGGGCCTTCACGACCTCACCACCCCGATCCCGGAACGGGGCCGTCGGGTCGTCCGCGTTCGCCGATCCGCTCGTGCGCATGGCCGTCGCCGTGCAGGACCGTCGGCGCGGGGTGGCCCTCGGCCGGCTCGGGCGCGGGCGCGGGCGCGACGGCCTCC
>DATCDC010000082.1:0-3469 GCA_036510915.1 Solirubrobacteraceae bacterium
CTCTGTGACAGGTTCCTGGCAGTGATCGAGCCTGCCTTGATCTGCTTGCCCGTGATCAAGCTCGCTGCACCCGCCGTCGCCGCGGTCGCGATCACCATGCCGAGCACGAATGCCAGCGCCATCCCGGCGCGACCTGAGAACCACTTCCGCACGCTGGACCTCCCGCACGAGTTGAAGGAGGGCACAACCTACACGGCGCCCGATCGCGCCGATACATCCGCCCGCGGGCGCTGTCGGTGATGCACGTCCGGGCCGGGGTGATCGGTGACCGCGGGCGCGGGCGCGGTGTTAGCGTTGCGTCGTCCAGCGAATGGGGGAACGGTGCTCCGACGATGTTGGGTGGTCGCGATGGTCATGGCGGCGACGCTGACGATGGCGGCTGCGCCGGGCGCGCACGCGGCGTCGTGTCGCGCGGGGCGCAGCGTGTACGCCGACTCGGGACTGCGGCTCGTGGTGTCGCCGGGCCGGCGGGTGCGGCTGACGGCATGCACGCGCGCCGCGCACGGTGCGCGTCCGGTCCCGCTCCCGACGGGCGTCACGCGGGTTGTTGCGGCGCAGCGCTTCGGCGATCTCGTCGGTGTCCTGGTCGCGCGCCGCGCGGCGGACGGTGCGGGCGCGGCGATCGTCGAGGTTCGGCGCGACGGCTCGCCCGGGCCCGTGGCGCTCGTCGGGAAGGACGTCCTGGCCGGGCGCGCGATCCGTCAGTTCGCCGTCCAGGCCGGATCGCCGTACCTCGCGCTGCTCCTGGACACCGGCGATCTCACGGTGCTGCGGTCGGCGGACGACGGCAGCGTCGTCCCCTGGTCGGCTGGGCAGGCGTTCGGTAAGGTCGCTCCCCGCTCGCTGGCCCTCGACGTCCCCGGCGCGGGGGTGACCTGGCGCAATGCGCGCGGGTCGGTGCGCAGCGCCCCGCTGCTTCCGTCGCCCGGGTGTCATGCGCCAGGTCGCGACGTCCACGGCACGCTTGACGTCCGCGTGTTCGAGACCACCCAGGGGGGAACCCGGTCGCTCTACGCCTGCCGCCTTTCGACCGGCCGTACGACGCAGCTGACCTACCCCACGGGCTCGAGCGGCAACTTCTACCCGGACCCGATCAGCGCGGCGTCGATCATGGTGTCCGGCACGTTCGTCCTGTACGAGGTGAGCGTCGCGTTCGATCCCGACGGCGGCGAGGTCGATCTGCGCGTGCTCGACCTCGAGCGGGGTGGCCTGCGAGCAGTCGTGACCGACGTTGAGGCCGCTGACAGCATCGGTGCCGTCGCGCTCGCCGCAGACGGTGTCCCGGTCTATACCGAGCGCGTCAACGGCGGCGGCGGGCCGTGCCCGAAGGGCGCCAACCCCGGGGGCGCCGCATCGACGCTGACCGCGCTCATCGCCGCTGAGCCGCCCAAGGCGCGAACGCTGGAGTGCCGGCCCGACCCCAAACCCGCCGACCCGTCCGCCGACTGGACGCCGAGCATCACCGACCTGAAGGTTGACGGGCAGACGCTGACGTGGTCCTCGCTCGGCACTCCGAAGAGCGCGACGATCGGATGAGCATGAAGACCCGAGAACGACAGGCGCCCCCGAGTAACGGCCGGCGTGCGGCGATCGTCCTCGCGCTCACCGCGGCGATGCTGCTGGCCGCGAGCGCGGCGCCGGTGAGTCCGGCAAGCGCGTGGGCGAAGCGCTGCCGGGTCGGGCACACCATCTACAGCCGCGACCTGCGGCTCTTCTCGACGGTTCAGCGCGGGCGGCTCGTGCTCGGGTGGTGCACGTACGCGGCCCGGCGCCCCCGGACGACGCGCCTCCCCGCAAGCGTCACCCGGCTCGTCCAGGTGGATGGGTTCCAGTCGATCGACCAGGAGCGCTCGGTCGTCGGGGTGCTCGCCGCCACCCGTACCCGCGCCGGCACCGGCGCGTTCATCACCGACACCAACGGCGACAAGGCCACCATCGGCCCCGCGACGCTGCACGGCCACCACGTGGTGCAGTTCGCGCTGAACCCCGACTCGCCGCTCGCGGCGGTGCTCCTGGACTCCGGGACGGTTCTCGTGATCGACGGATCGACGTCGCGCGTCGTCGGCCGCGCGGTCGGTGCCGTCAAGCACGGGTCGCTCGTGCTGGACGCCGAGAACGAGGTGGTGGTCTGGCGGACCGCCGCCGGCAAGGAGCAGACTGCGCTGCTCTACCCACCGCCCACGTGCGACGCGTCCGGCCAGGAGATCAGCGCGACCCCGCAGGTCCGCGTGTTCGCCTCCAAGCGCTGGGGGGACCGCCGGCTCTACGCCTGCCTGCGCGCGGGCGGCCAGGTCCAGGAACTGCTCCAGGGGCCTCGCTCCCCCGGGGCGACCTGCACGGGCTGCGCCGGTGACGGGATCGACGAGGCGAAGATCACTATCGCCGGCCCCGACGTCGTCTACTCGTACTCGGTCTTCGACGGCAGCGGCTATGGCGCGGGCTACACCGACGTGCTCGACATCGCGCGCGGGCGCATCACGGAGTTCGGTCTCGGCGAGCCCTACGTCATCGCGAGCGACGGGTCGGTCGCCTATCTCGTGGATCCGGCGGAGTACTCCGCCGGGACGGCCGAACGGGCATGCGTCGCCGGTCTGGCCGCGGGCCAGACCGCGACGGCGCTCATCGCCGTCGACCCGGCCGGCGAGCGCATGCTCGACTGCCGCGCGGACCCGGCGAAACCCGCCTCCGGGCCTGCACCGAGGAGCATCACCGACCTGAAGGTCGACGGCCAGACACTCACCTGGTCGTCGCTGGGCACGCCGAGCAGCGCGCAGCTGGGATGAGGCGGCACGCTCCCCGGTTGAGCGACCGCGTGGTGGTCAGCGGGGCGTGATCGTGAACGTGGCGGCGGCCGGTCGGCCGGTGTTGCCGGCGCGGTCGGTGGCGGTGATCGCGGCGCGGTAGCGGCCAGCAGGGAGCGCCCGCCCGTCGACGCGGCCGGTGAAGGGGAGCCTGTTCTCGCCGGCAGCGCGGCCGCCTCGGGTGAGCGCGGCGACGGTGCGGGTGCGTGTGCAGCGTGCCCTGCGCTTCAGCCGCGCGGTGGGCTTCACGCATTGCCGGCCGCTGGTGCGCCCGGCCCCCAGGACGCGGGCGAGGGTGATCCTCACGCTCGCGGGCTCGGAGAGCGTGAAGGTGATGGTGCTCCCGCGCACGGTCTTCGCGCTGAGCGCAGTCGACCTGGCGGCGAGCCCGAACCGCGACGGAGTGAATCCGAACGCGCTGATCGACGGGGCCAGCACGTCCGGAGTCCCGGACGGCGTGGTCGCCGGGCCGCCGACCGCGACCGTCACCGTGGTCTGCGCGCTGCCCGAGAGATCGTTCATCGTCACCGTGTAGGCCGCAGCCGCGCGGGCCTGGGTCGGCGTGCCGGAGATCGCGCCGGTCTGCGGGTCGAGGCTGAGCCCGGAGGGGAGGGCCGGGGCGATCGAGAACGAGCTGGTGCCGGTCCGTGCCACCGTCGGCGCCAGCG
>DATCDC010000083.1:0-16360 GCA_036510915.1 Solirubrobacteraceae bacterium
CGTCGGCCACCGTGGGGCGCGGACGCTCGTCGCCACCCGCACGCTCATCGCACGCCGGAACGCCGCCCAGGGACGCCGTGCGCCTCGGTGCTCGGCGACGTGAACGCGGCGGCCCGCGGCGAGCGGCTGGAAACGGCCCGCCGCCGAGCCCGCCTGCCCGCCTGCGAGCATGCGCGGATGGCCACCGACGAACCCCGTGACGAGCTCGAACCGCGCCTCGCCGTGATCGTCGACGCGCTGCATCGCAAGGGCGCCGACGACCCGACGTGCTCGGCGTGCGGACATGCGGCGCTCGAGCTCGCGGACGAGACCTTCTTCATGCAGGCGATCACGCCGGGCGGCGAGATCGCCTTCACCGGTGACACCGCCGACGGGTTCGAGGTCGCGGCGATGCTGTGCGGCCACTGCGGTCACATCCGCCTGCACCACCTGTCCAAGCTCGTCCGGGACTGACCCGGCCCGCGGTCAGCGCCGCAGCACGCCGATCGTCGCGTACCCGGCGGAGAACTCGGCGACGTCCGCGCCGGATGCGGGCTTCGCGGCGGTCGAGCAGTCGACCGCCGCGAACGGGTCGATGCTCCCGAACGAGGCGGCGACCGTGGCGGGCAGGATCCCGCGCACGCGCCCCTTGGAGCACGTCGGCGTGTTGATGCTGACGACGCGCCCCTTGTGCAGGTGCGCGCGGTTGGCGGTGAGCCAGGCGATCGTCTGCCTGACGCCGGCGGGGAAGTTCGCCGGGTTCCCGAGACCCTGGCTGGTGGCGAGCGCGGGGATCCCGCGCTTCCCGGCGGCGAGCGCGGCGCCGACCGTGCCGGAGAGGCCGACGAACGGCCCGATGTTCTGTCCGAAGTTGATGCCCGAGACCACGAGGTCCGGCTTGCGGCGCTTGAACTGGTGGGCCAGTGCGTAGGTGATCGTGTCGGCCGGGTAGCCGGCGACCGCGGTCGCCGGATAGCCGCTCTTCGTGCGCGCGGGCGTGGCCTTCAGCGCGCCCGGAGTCGTCTTGCCGCCCGTGCCGCTCTGGTTCTTCGCGGGCGCGACGACCGTCACCGTCAGGGCCGGCTGCTTGCGCAGCGCCTGGACGAGCGCGTCGATCCCCGGCGCGCCCACGCCGTCGTCGTTCGTGACGAGGACCGAGAGGCGCGCCGGCGTGCCGCCGGCGCCCGCCGCGGATGCCGCGGGCGCGGCGACGAGCAGCGCGCAGAGGATCGACAGGACGAGAGTGCTGGACCGCATGGGCGACCAGGGTAGGGCCGCGCCGCGTCGGGGCTGTGAACGACCGGTTGCCGACATCAGCGCTTGAGGTAGGTCCTGGCCTGGCGTTCGACCAGGGCGCTCAGGTTGCCCAGCGCGATGTTCGCGTCGGCCAGGTGCAGGCCCCAGGTCGCGTCGGCGAGCGGCTTGAGCACCGGCGCGCCGTCGACACCGGTGATGCGCAGGACATGCGCGCCGCCCGCGGCCGAGCACTGCCCGGTGTAGGCGCCCCTGGCCTCGAGCCACTGGGTCGCGGTGGTCGGGATCGGGAAGCCGATCAGCGGCACCAGCGCGCCGATCGCCGTGCCGGGCGCGAACGGCGTCGTCGGGTAGATCGAGTCCAGCGGCGCCGAGCCGCCGCCGAGCGCGGCGGGGTTCGTGCACAGGACCTCAAAGGTCTTCGGGGCGGCCTTGGTGAGCCCGGCGATCGGCACGTCGGCGCGCCCGAACAGCGAGTTGGCCGGCGGCGTCGCGTTGTAGGTCGAGAAGGCCACGACGCAGCCGATCTGCGTCGCCGAGCGGCAGGCGCGGACGTCCTTGAAGTCCCCGCCGCGGTCGGAGCCCTTCTTGACCACGACGTTGCCGCCGAGCAGGATCGCGGAGATCAGCTGCCTGCGGATCGTCGGCTTGGGATCGATCTCCTTGGCGATCAGGCTGCGCAGCACGAAGCTGCCCTGCGAGTGCCCGATCAGGACGACGCCGCGGCCCTTGTTGTCGTGCCTCAGGTACTCGCGCCACGCGGCGACGACGTCGTCGTAGCCGGTCGTGCGCATCTTTGCGCTGACGGTGCTCGGGTTCAGCAGTCCCTGGATCGTCACCTGCCGGTACATCGGCGCGTAGACGCGGCAGTCCTTCGAGTAGCGCGAGGCCTGGTAGAGCGCGATCGAGCGCTCCTCGGGATCGATCCTCAGCGTCGCCTCGGGCGTGGGCTGGTTGCTGACGGTGGGGTAGACGTAGAAGCAGTCGAACGCCGGCTTCCTGGAGGCCGTCACCTTCGTGCTGCCCAGGACCGTTCCGCTCGGCGAGATCTGCGTGGTGTCGAGACTCGGGCGGCACGGGTCGCTCTTGAGGCTCGGGCTGCAGAGCCACGTCGTCTTGGTGGCCGCGTTCGCGCGCGGGGCGGCGAGCAGGAGGCAGCAGAGTGCGGCGAGCAGCACGGCGCCGGGGAGCGTCGCGCGCGGTGCTCGCAGCGGTGTCGGTGACGCGTTCATGGGGCCCAGTCTCCCATGGCGCGGTCCTGTCCGCGCCGGACACCTGAGAGGATCCAGGCCATGAGCCTCCCCGTCCCCACCAAGGAGTCCGTCGTCGTCGTCACCGGCGCGTCGGCCGGCATCGGCGCGGAGCTCGCCCGGCAGCTGGCGGCGCTGGGGCACGATCTCGTGATCGTCGCGCGGCGCGAGGACCGGCTTCAGGAGCTCGCCGACGACGTGCGCGTCAGCCACGGCGTCGACGTGTTCGTGCATCCCGCGGACCTGCGCGAGCGCGTGGCGCGCGTCGGGCTGCTCGGCGCGATCGCCGAGTTCGACCGCCACGTCGTCGGGCTGGCGAACAACGCCGGCTTCGGCTCCAGCGGCCGCGCCTGGGAGCTCGACCTCGAGCGCGAGGCGGACGAGGTGGCACTGAACGTCGAGGCGCTGCACCACCTGACGCTCGCCGTCGTCCCGGAGATGGTCCGCCGCCGTGCGGGCGCGGTGCTGAACGTCGCCTCCAGCGCGGCCTTCCAGCCGATGCCGGGCATGGCGACCTACGCCGCCACGAAGGCCTTCGTGCAGTCCTTCTCCGAGGCCGTCCACGCCGAGCTCGCCGGCAGCGGCGTGTCCGTCACGACGCTCTGCCCCGGGCCGGTCGACACCGAGTGGGCCGAGATCGCCGGTTTCGGCGAGTCGAGCTTCCCGGGCGTGCTGAAGGTGTCCGCGGAGGAGGTCGCCGCGCAGGCCGTGCGCGGGATGCTGACGGGCAAACGCTCGGTGATCCCGGGCCCGCAGAACAAGGTGCTGTCGCTGGCCGGGCGCTACGCGCCGCGCACGGTCCTGCTGCCGGCGATGCGCCGCCAGACCCTGTCCTGAGACGCAGCGCAGGCCGCGCCCCGGCGGGGACGCGGCCTGTACCGGACCGCCTCGGCCTACGCGGCCTCGGAGGCGGGCCCACGACCGGCGAGCAGCTCCTCGGTGACGCGGTCGGTCGCGTCGTGGGTGCCGCCGACGAGGCGGCGGCTGAGCTGGGCGCGGCGGAACGTCAGCGGCGCGTCGTGCTCCCACGTCGCCCCGATGCCGCCGTGGACCGCGATCTGCTGGCGCGCGGCGAAGTCGAGCGCGCCACCGGCGACCGAGCGCGCCGCGCTCGCCGCGTACGCGACCTCCTCGGGGTGGTCGCTGAACGCGAACCCGGCGTAGATCAGCAGCGACTTGGCGTTCTCCAGGCGGCGCAGCATCTCGACGAGGCTGTGCTTGATCGCCTGGTAGGAGCCGATCGCGCGGCCGAACGTGTAGCGCTCCTTGGCGTATTGCACGGACACCTCGAGCGCCGTCTCGACCGTGCCGGCCGATTCGGCCGCGATCAGGGCCTGCGTGAGGTACCAGGCCTCGGCGATGTCGGTCGCGGACACGGCGAGCTTCGTCCCGCTCGCATTCGCGAGCGTGACGGTCGCCAGGCTGCGCGTGGCGTCGTAGCGCCAGCCCGCGTCGATGCTGACGCCCGCGGCGCCCGCTTCGACGGCGACCGCGACGGGCTCACCGTCCGCGGTGCGGCCGATCGCGACGAGCACGTCCGCCTCGGCGGCATCGGGCGCCCAGGCGACCGTGCCGTTGAGCGTGGCGCTGCCGCCGTCCACGCTGGCAGCCGGCGCCGGCGGGCGGGTCATCCCGCTCAGCGCGTCGACGGTCCACGACTCCTCAAGCTCGCTCGGCGGGCGGGCCGGCAGCCAGGCGGCCTTCAGCTCGCCCGAGGCGACCTCCTCGATCCGCGCGTACCCACCGCGGTCGAGCAGCAGCGACGCCGGCAGCGGGCCGAGCAGCGGCGCGCCGGCCAGCACGCGGCCGGCCTCCTGTGCCACCAGCAGGGCGTCGTAGGCGCCGAGGCCCGCGCCGCCGTTGTCCTCGGTGATCAGCAGGCCGGGCCAGCCGGCCTCGATCGCGGTCGGCCAGAGGTCGAGGCGGGCGCCGTCGTCCTCCAGACCCTCGCGGGCGGCCTCGAGCGTCTTGAAGCGCGACAGCGCGCCGCGCGCCGCCTCGCGCAGGAACTCCTGCTCGTCGGACAGGTCCAGGTTCATGCCGCGGCCCCTTCCTTCTCCTTGGCGCGCAGCTCGCTGAACGGGATGCCCTTGTCCAGGCGCGGCTCGGGCGGCAGCCCCAGCACCCGCTCACCGATCGTGTTGCGCAGGATCTCCTCCGTGCCGCCGGCGGACTTCAGGCCGGGGAGGAACGAGATCATGTAGGCGAACTCGCCGTCCTCGGCGAGCGCCTCGGGGCCGATGATGTCGGCGACGAGGTCGCCGGCCTTCACGGCGCAGTTGACCATCGTGACCTTCGCCAGGCCGAACTCCGGCCCCGGGATCTGACCGCCCTGCAGTGCACTGATCGAGCGGTAGCCCGTCCAGCGGATCGCCTCGAGCTCGGCGCTGAGCTCGCCGAGGTCGTGGCGCACGCCGGAGTCGCGGCGCGCGGCGGGGTCGCCGCCGACCGCCTGGGCGAAGCGGTCCGAGCGGTAGCCGCCGCCCATGCCGATCGTCAGGCGCTCGAACATCAGCGTCGTCAGGCCCACGCCCCAGCCGCCGTCGACCGGCCCGACGACCGAGCCCGAGTCGATCGTGACGTCGTCGAAGAAGACCTCGTTGAACTCGGCCTCGCCCGAGATCTGGCGCAGGCCGCGCACGGTCACGCCGGCGGCGTCCATCGGGACGATGAACATCGTCATGCCCTTGTGCTTGGGCACGTCCGCGTTCGTGCGCGCGAGGATCAGGCCGAAGGCGGCGAACTGGGCATTCGTCGTCCAGACCTTCTGCCCGTTGAGCGTCCAGCTGCCGTCGTCGTTCTTCCTGGCACGCGTCTGGACGGCGGCCAGGTCGGAGCCCGCGGCGGGCTCGGAGAAGAGCTGGCACCAGACCTCGTCACCGTGGAGCATCGCGCCGAGGTAGCGGCCCTTCTGCTCGTCGGTGCCGTGGGCGATGATCGTCGGCCCGAGCATGCCGACGCCGATGACGTCGAGGATGCCCGGCACGCCGGCGCGCCGCATCTCCTGGCTGATGATGACGTTCTCGATCGGCCCGGCGCCCTGGCCGCCGTACTCCTTCGGCCACGTCGCTCCGGCGAGTCCCGCCTCGGCGAGGCGGCCCTGCCACGCGCGCCGCGCCGCGAGGATCTCGTCGGGGTCGGTCGGGGCGCCGTCGCCCTCGATGACCGGCGCCTCGGACTTGTGCTCCTCGAGCCAGGACCGGATCTGCGCCCGGTACTGCGCCTGCTCGGGGGTGTCGTTCAGATCCACCCTTGCTCCTTTGACTGACTGATCGGTCGGTCGTGCGGTGCGGATGATACGGACGCGACGGGGCCGGGCCGCGCTCGCGACCCGGCCCCGTGTCCGCGACGCTCAGGAGGTCAGGAGACGACCTTGACCTGCGGGGTGAACGACCCGTCGAAGAAGCTCCCCGTCGCGTAGACGACCGTGGTGCTCCCCGCGCCGAACGAGAGGTTCGTCGGCGGCAGCGCGACGATGCTGTTGTCGGCATCGGCGACGACGCTGATCGGGTACGTGCCGGCCGGGACCACGGCGGTCGCCGACGAGCCGTTGGAGAGCGCGTTGATCAGGGTCGACTTGCCCGCGAGCACGTCCACCGCCGGAGCGTCGGCCAGGTGGCGGACGATCACGCGCGCGTTCCCGGCGCCGGGGTCCGAGGTGTCGTTCGTGAAGATGCCCAGCCGGGGCTGCGGCTTGCCGGCGGGGTTCGACAGGCGCCCCGAGTCCGTGAGGTACGCGACGGCGGTGACGTTCTGGCCCGGCCCGATGTACGTCCAGCGGGTGAGCGTGACCGGGGCCTCGTTGACGCGCACCTGGATGCGGTAGATGCCCGGCTTGACGGTGAGCGTGTCGGTCGCCGTCCCGAACGGGACGTCGTTGAAGACCTTCACGCCGTCGAACAGGCGGTACACGCGGATCTGCACGGGCAGCGCGCGCGAGGCGCCGAGCGAGTCGCCCGGGATGCCGTGGACGAGCGAGAGCTTGGCGGCACGAGGCGCCGGGAACCCGAAGCCGTGTGCCTGGGCGGACGGGGCGATGATGAGTGCGGCCAGTGCGGTGAGCACGGCGAGAAGGGACAGCAGCTTGCGCATGGGACTCCTCTGGGATCGGCGGGCGCAGGCCCGCGTTGGACCTCTGGTGCGGGCCACTACGAGGCGTCGACGGGTGCGGTTGCCGTGCGGGAGAACTGGGCGCCGGGGCGCTTACTCGTCGGGAGGCTGCTGCCAGAGCGCCCCGAGGATCCCGATCGACAGCAGCGCGAGGATCAGGATCGAGGCGACGGACAGGATCGTGAAGCCGCGGTCGACCGCGGCGTACAGCGTCAGGATGCCGAAGCTCACGAGGAAGACGCTCACGACGGCGAGGATGGCCTTGCGCACCGCTCAGGCCCCGAACGCGCCCAGCACGGCGAGCCCCGCGACGAGCGCCGGCCAGGCGAGCGCCCAGATCCACGCGCGCACTGCCACGAAGCCGGAGAAGAACGGGATCAGGACGAGACTCAGGACGCGCGCCCCGTGGAAGCGCACGAGGTGGACGAGCACGATCGCGCTGACGGCGCCGACGGCGGCGAGTGCGCCGGCCGCGAGGTCGCCGACGAGCCCGGCGACGCCGATCCCGGCGGCCGCGCCCGCGAGGACGACGAGGGCGAACAGCGGGACGCGCAGGCGGTCCTCCTCAGCGGCGCCGAACACCCAGGCGAACAGCGCGCAGACGAGCAGCGCCAGCGCCGTCCAGCCGGCGCCGCGCGCGAGCTCCACGCACGCGCCGGCCAGCGCGGCCGTCGCGAGTGTCAGCGTGACCACGGGGATGCGGACGCGCTCGATGTCGTCGGTCAGCGGGATCACGGGGCGCCTGAGGCTAGTGGGCGAGTGGCGCCCGCGCGTCGAGTGATCGGCTGCGCCGATCGATCTGCGATGTGCTCTCGCACATCGAACCCCTTCAGGGGGACGTCACGGGAACCCCTTCAGGGGGACGTCACGCGGTCGCGGCGCGCTGGTGCAGCGGCCCCACGCCCGGCCGCTCCTGCGGCACGTGCTGGTCCGCGTGGTAGCTCGAGCGCACGAGCGGACCGGCGGCGATGTGGTCGAACCCGAGGTCGTAGGCCGCCGTCTCGAGCGCCTTGAACTCGTCGGGGTGCCAGTAGCGCACGATCGGCAGGTGGCGCTCGGTCGGGCGCAGGTACTGGCCGACGGTCAGCACCTGCACGCCTGCGACGCGCAGGTCCTCGAACGCGGCGACCATCTCGTCGTGGGTCTCGCCCAGTCCGACCATCAGGCCGGACTTCGTCACGACCTGGCCCTCGCCCATCGCCTTCGCGTTGCGCAGGACGCGCAGCGAGCGCTCCCAGCGCGAGCCACGGCGGGCGATCGCGTACAGGCGCGGGACGACCTCGACGTTGTGGTTGAAGACGTCGGGGCGCTCGGCGAGGACCTTCGCGAGCGGCATCTCCTGGCCGCGGAAGTCGGGCGTCAGGACCTCGACCTTGCAGTCGGGCGCCTGGCGGCGGCACTGACGGATCGTCGCGGCCCAGATCCCGGCCCCGTAGTCCGGCAGGTCGTCGCGGTCGACGCTCGTGATCACGGCGTGGCGCAGGCCCATCTTCGCGATCGAGCGTGCGACGCGGGCGGGCTCGAGCGGGTCGTTCCAGGTGGGCTTGCCGGTCGTGACGTTGCAGAAGCCGCAGCGCCGGGTGCAGGTGTCGCCGAGGATCATGAAGGTCGCGGTGCCGCGCTCCCAGCACTCACCGACGTTCGGGCAGGCGGCCTCCTGGCACACGGTGTGCAGGTTCTCGGACCTGATCATGTCCGACAGCTCGCGGTACTTCTCACCGCCGGGGGCCGGCACCTTGAACCACGGCGGCTTGCGCGCGCGGATCGGCTGGACGTCGCCGCCGAGCACGGTCAGCACGTCCATGCCGCCCGGGTTGGCCCGGGAGCGCGTCCTGTGCTGGCGGTCTGCGGCCTCGGTGGTCACGTCGTTCAGGCTATCGCCACGGCGTCCGCGCCCAGGACGGCGTCCAGGCGGGTCGGGGTGATCAGGCGCTGGCGCGCGCCGCGCCCGCTCGCGATCGCGTGTGCCACGCGCCGTCGCATGCACGCCAGCAGCCCGCTGCGGCCGGTCTCGGCGGCGAGCGAGGTCATCGTCGCGCTCAGGCCGCACGGGACGATCCACGTCCACGGCTCGAGGTCCATGTCGACGTTCAGCGCGAACCCGTGCGTCGTCACGCCGCGCCGCACGTGTACGCCGATCGAGCCGATCTTGCGGTCCTGGACCCAGACGCCGGTGAAGTCGCTGCCCTCGTCGGCGCGCGAGCGCGCGCTGACGCCCTCCTGCGCGAGCGCGTCGATCAGCGCACGCTCGAGGCCGCGCACGTGGGCGACGACGTCGGTCGTGCGGACGATCGGGTAGCCGACGAGCTGGCCCGGGGCGTGGTAGGTCACGCGCCCACCGCGGTCGGCGTCGACGACGTCGATCCCGCGCCCGGCGTACCAGGCCTCGCCGAACGGCAGTTCGGCCTCGCCGCTGCGGCGCCCGCGCGTGTAGACCGGATCGTGTTCGAGCAGCAGCAGCGTGTCCGGCACGGTGTCGCGCTCACGCGCGTCGCGCACGCGCTCCTGGAGCGCCAGGGCATCGCGGTACGGCAGGCGGCCGAGCTGGCACACCCAGAGCTCCGGTCGATGGCCGTCGGCCCGCGCCATGCGTTCCAGGGTAGAGGACCGCCTGCGCGCGCCGCAGCCGCTCGCGCATGGCACCTCAACCGTTGTGCGGCGCTCTACGCTGCTGGGGTGGAGGCCCACGAGGATCGGTTCGTGTGGGCGCGACGGCTGCGCTGGCGTCTGCGCGGGGCCTGGCAGGCCCCGGCGTTCGTCCTGTTCACGCTGCTGGACGCCGCCGTCCTGCAGGCCTGGCCGTTCGCCGGAGACCGCGGCCCGGGCATCGTCGCGACGTTCATCCTCGCCGGATTCCTGAACCTCGTCGCCGTCGCGGTGATCGGCCCGCTGACCGGCGTCTGGCTGCGCCGGCGGCGCGCCGACATGCCGGCGTTCGCCGCGCGCGACCGCGGCGGCGTGCTGGCGCTCGCGGGGATGTGCTGCCTGCTCGTCATCGGCGGGCTGGCGCACCGCTCCGCCGTGCACGGCGAGTCGCGTGAGCTCGGCGTCCAGGCGGCCGCCGCGCGGGCCTACTTCCTTGCGCAGGCGCCGCCCGCCTACCGGCGCAACCTGACGCGGCTCACGACCTGGAAGGCGGGCCCGCACCTGTACCGCACCTGCCTTCCGGGCCCCGATCCGGGGCGCGACCTGTGCGTCTACGTGACGACCGACCAGTCTCCGGCGGGCGTCACGCGCGACCGCAGCCAGGAGCCCAACGCCGTCGTCGCGGGCCCGGGCGAAACGGTGCTGCGCATCCGCTGAGCTCGGGTAGGATCGGCGCGATGGCACGCGACCCCCAGGCGATCAAGCAGGCGATCCTCGACGGCGTGCATGAGCACGGGCTCGTGGCGGGCGGCGAGGACGTGCTCCTGGCGACCGTCGGCGCGGCGATCACGTCGGCCTCGTTCACCGGCGACCTGCGCACGGAGACGGCCGAGACGCCGCTCTCGCTCGTCAACGAGACGGCGACCTCCGGGCTCTCCTCGCGCGGGCAGGGCGAGAAGCTCGTCGCCGCGGGCCATACGGAGGGGATCTACGTCGTCGCCGTGACGCAGTCGAGCCTCTACGTGTTCACCACCGAGGGTCGTCAGATCGATCGCGTCGACGCGCGCTCGGGCGGCTGGTCGCAGGAGCCGCTCGGGCAGACCTTCGCCGCGTGGCAGCCGTTCGACGCCGCCGAGAACGAGCACCCCGGCATCCTGGAGCTCGGCGAGCGCAGCTTCCTCGTCGACCCGGGCGAGGGCGAGAGCGCCGAGGCGGTCGCGGCCGCGGTGCAGGCCGCGCGGGCATAGCCTGCGCGCATGGCCTACGAGACGCTCCTCTATACGGTCCAGGGCGCGGTCGCGACGATCACGCTCAACCGTCCCGCGTCGCTCAACACGATCGTCCCCCCGATGCCCGACGAGGTCCAGGCGGCGGTGCACGCGGCCGTCGCCGACGCCGCGGTCAAGGTCATCGTCGTCCGCGGGGCGGGCCGCTCGTTCTGCGCCGGCTACGACTTCTCCGGCGGCTTCCATCACTGGGACGCGGCGATCACGACCGACGGCGCCTGGGACCCGGGCAAGGACTTCGTGATGGCGACCGCCGCGAGCGAGTCGCCGACGCAGAAGTTCATGAGCATCTGGCGCTCGCCCAAGCCGGTGATCGCCCAGGTGCACGGCTGGTGCGTCGGCGGCGGCAGCGACTTCGCGCTCTGCGCCGACCTTGTCATCGCGAGCGAGGACGCGCGGATCGGCACGCCGTACGCGCGGATGTGGGGCGCGTACCTGTCGGGGATGTGGCTCTATCGCCTGGGGCTGACGCGCGCCAAGGAGTACGCGCTCACAGGGCGCCCGCTGTCCGGCGTGCAGGCCGCCGAGATCGGGCTCATCAACCGCGCCGTCCGGTTCGCCGACCTCGAGGCGACGGTGCGCGCGGAGGCCGACCGGCTGGCGCAGATCCCGCTCTCGCAGCTCGCGGCGATGAAGCTCGTCGTCAACCAGGCCTACGAGAACATGGGGCTCGCATCGACGCAGACGCTCGGCCCGATCCTCGACGGGCTGATGCGCAACACGCCGGATGCGCGGCGGTTCATCGGCATCGCCGAGAACGAGGGCGTCGGCGCGGTCGTCGCCGAGCGCGATGGCCCGTTCGGCGACTACAGCCAGGCGCCGGCCGGCGAGCAGCCGGACCCGCGCAACGTCATCCAGCCGTGAGCAGCGCCCGCGTCGCACCGGCGATCTCGATCAGCGCGTCGCGTGAGACGCGGCTGATGCCGGCGGCGTTGATGAACCCATGGATCAGGCCGGGGAAGCGGCGCAGCATCACCGGTGTGCCGGCGGCGCGGAGCGCCGCGGCGTAGTCCTCGCCCTCGTCGCGCAGCGGGTCGAACCCGGCCGTGACGACGATCGCCGGTGCCAGGCCGGCCAGGTCGTCGGCGAGCAGCGGCGACATGCGCGGGTCGGCGAGGTCTCGACTCGAGACGTAGTGCTCGGTGAACCAGTCCATCTGCGCGCGCGTCAGGAAGAAGCCCTCGCTGAAGAGGCCCGCCGACGGTCGCGGGGTGCTGGCGTCGGTCGCGGGGTAGATGAGCAGCTGCAGCGCGGGCGCCGGGCCGCCGTCGCGGGCGGCGAGCTGGCACGCGACCGCCGAGATGTTGCCGCCCGCGCTGTCGCCGCCGACGGCCACGCGCGCCGGGTCGGCGCCGAGCGCCGCGGCGTGCTCGATCGCCCAGCGCAGGCTCGCTCGCCCGTCCTCGACGGCCGCCGGGAACGGGTGCTCGGGCGCCAGGCGGTAGTCGACCGCCAGGACGTTCACGCCGGCGTGCACGCACAGCATCCGGCAGACGCCGTCGTGCGAGTCGAGGTCGCCGATGACGAAGCCGCCGCCGTGGAAGAAGACGAGCAGCGGGTGCGGCCCGGCGGGCTCGTCGCAGGAGTAGAGCCGTGCGCGCAGCGGGCCCTCCGCGCCGTCGACCGTCAGCTCGCGCACGGCGCCGACCGGCACGGGTCGGCCCGCGACGAGCCGCGCGGTGTGGCGCGTCTGGGCGCGCGCCTGGGCCGGTGTCAGCGTCTCGATCGGCGGGTCGCCGCGGCGCTCGAGCAGCGCCAGCGTCATCTGGATCTCCGGGTCGAGCGTCTGGCCGTCGAGCCGCACGGCGGGCTTGCGCGACAGGCGCACCTGGGTGCGCGGCGACAGGCCGGCGAGGGCGCGGGCGGCGCGGCGCTCGGCACGCTCACGGCTGGTCAGGCGCTCCGAGCGCGGCATCAGAGCGCGAGCGCGAGCGGCGCCTGCAGGATCTGGCGGATGCGCGCGAGGAACTGCGCCGCCTCGGCGCCGTAGAGGATGCGGTGGTCGCAGGCGAGCTCGACGTCCATCTGGTCGGCGATCACGACCGCCCCGTCGCGCACGACCGGGCGCGGTTCGAGCGCGCCGACGGCGAGGATCGCCGCCTGCGGCGGGTTGATGACGGCCTCGAAGGAGCGCACGCCGAACATGCCCAGGTTGCTGACGGTGAACGTTCCGCCGGAGAGCTCGGGCGGGGTGATCTCGCCGGAGCGCACGCGCTCGGCCAGCACGCGGGTCTCGCTCGCGATCTGCGCCAGGCCCTTGCGGTCGGCGTCGAAGACGGTCGGGACGACCAGGGTGCCCTCGGCGGCGACGGCGACGCCGACGTTGACGCGGCTGTAGTGCTCGAAGCGCGCGTCCCTGTAGGCGCCGTTGGCCTTGGGGTGCTCGGCGAGCGCGATCGCGGCGGCCTTGACGACGAGGTCGTTGAACGACGGGACGACCGGGGCGCCGGAGGCCTTCAGCCCGGCGCGCAGCGCCACGCAGGCGCTCATGTCGATCGTCGTGCGCAGCGTGAACGCCGGGACGGTCGCGCGCGACTCGGCCATCCGCCGGGCGATCAGCGACTGGGTGCGCGTGAGCTCGGTCGTGGCGACCTCGCCCTTGCCGGTCGCGGCCTCGCCGGTGACGACCGGCTGGGGAACGGGCGCGGTCGCAGCAGGCGGCGGCGCGGCGGCGGGTGCCGGTGCGCCGGCGCCGGCGTTCTCGACGTCGGCCTTCACGATCCGCCCGCCCGGACCGCTGCCGCGCAGCGACCCCAGGTCGACGCCGCGCTCGCGGGCGATCCGCCGCGCGACCGGGGAGGCCTTCAGGCGCTCACCGGCGACCGGCGCCGCCGGCGGCACGGCCGCTGCGTCCTCGACGGGCGCGACGACCGCACCGGTGGTGGATTCCGGCGTGCGCCCGCCCCCGCCGCCGTCGGCGGCGGCACCGTCGCCGAGGTTCGCGATCGGCGAGCCGACCGGCAGCGTGTCGCCCTCCTGGGCGAGGATCTCGAGCACGCCGCCGATGTCGGACTCGTAGGTCATCGTCGCCTTGTCGGTCTCGATCTCGACCAGCTCGTCGCCGCGCTCGACCTGCTCCCCCGGCTGCTTGAGCCAGCGGATGATCGTGCCCTCCTCCATGGAGTCCGACAGCCGCGGCATCACGATCTCGCTCATCACAGGTCCCTGAAGGTCGCGAGCACCGCGTCGACGACGTCCGGCTCGTGCGGGAACGCGATCTGCTCGAGGTTCTTGGCGTACGGCATCGGCACGTCGGCGCCCGTGACGCGCCCGATCGGGGCGTCGAGGTCGTCGAAGGCCTGCTCCTGGATCAGCGCGGCGAGGTTCGCCCCGACGCCGCCGTGCGGCCAGCCCTCCTCGACGATCACGCAGCGGTTCGTCTTGCGCACGCTCGCGAGGATCGTGTCGAGGTCGAGCGGGCGCAGCGTGCGCGGGTCGATCACCTCGGCCTCGACCTCGTGCTGCTCGCTGAGCAGCGCCGCGGCCTTCTCGGCCGTCACCGCCATGCGCGAGATCCCGACGATCGTCACGTCGGTGCCCTCGCGGCGGATCGCCGCCCTGCCGAACGGCACGACGACGTCCTCGCCCTCGGGCACCTCGCCACGCTGACCGTAGAGGTACTCGTGCTCGATGAAGACGACGGGGTTCTCGTCGCGGATCGCGGCCTTCAGCATCCCCTTGGCGTCGGCCGCGGTGCTCGGCACGGCGACGAGCAGGCCCGGGACGTGCAGGTAGAGCGCCTCCCAGGAGTGCGAGTGCGTGGGCCCGAGCTGGTGGCCCGCGCCCTGCGGCATGCGCACCACCATCGGCACGCAGACCTGGCCGCCGAACATGTAGTGGATGTGCGAGGCGTGGTTGACGATCTGGTCGAGCGCGAGCAGGGAGAAGTTGATCGTCATGAGCTCGACGACCGGGCGCAGCCCGAGCATCGCGGCGCCGACGCCCATGCCGACGATCGTGTTCTCGGAGATCGGCGTGTCGCGCACGCGGCGCTCGCCGAACTCGTCGAGCAGCCCGTTCGTGACCTTGTAGGCGCCGTTGAAGACGCCGATGTCCTCGCCCATCAGGAAGACGCGCTCGTCGCGCGTCATCTCCTCGCGCAGCGCCTGGTTGAGCGCCTCGCGGTAGCGCATCGTGGGCATCAGCCGATCTCCTCGCCCTTGCGCACGCCGGCGCCGCGCTCGTCGACCGAGTACCAGCCCTGGACCTGGCCGCCGAGGACGTAGACGTCGTCGTAGAGCGAGGACGGATCGGGCACCGGCGAGGCGTCGGCGAACGCGACCGCGTCGTCGGCCGCCTGCTGGGCCGTCGCGTCCATCGCGGCGCGCTCGTCCTCGGTGATCACGTTCTCGGCGACGAGCCGGTCCCCGAAGGTGAGGATCGGGTCGCGCTTGCGCCACTCCTCGACCTCGTCCTTCGTGCGGTACTCCTCGGGGTCGGCCATCGAGTGCCCGCGGAAGCGGTAGGTCAGCGCCTCCACCAACACGGGCCGGCGCTCCTCGCGGGCGATCCGCAGCGCCTCCGTGGTGACGTGGTACGTGTCGACGACGTCCATGCCGTCGCACTCCATCCCCGGCACCCCGTAGCCCTCGCCCTTGACCTGCAGGTCGGTCACCGCGGAGTGGCGCTCGAGCGCGGTCCCCATGCCGAAGCGGTTGTTCGTGACCATGAAGACGACGGGCAGGCTCCACAGCGCCGCGAGGTTCATCGTCTCGCCGAACGTGCCCTGGTTGGAGGCGCCGTCGCCGAACTGGCAGACCGTCGCGTCGTCGTTGCCCAGGTAGTCCGCTGCCAGGCCGAAACCGGCGGCGATCGGGAGGTTGCCGCCGACGATCCCGTAGCCGCCCATGAAGCGCCGCGGCAGGTCGAACATGTGCATCGAGCCGCCACGCCCGTGGCAGAGCCCGTCGACGCGGCCGAACAGCTCGGCCATGACCTTCCCGGGCGGCGTGCCGCGCGCGATCGTCTGGCCATGCGAGCGGTAGGTCGAGATCAGGTAGTCGGTGTCGCGCATCGCGCGGACCGTCCCGACCATCGAGGCCTCCTCGCCGATCGCCAGATGCAGGAAGCCGCCGACCTTCGCGCGGGCGTACTGCTCGCCGGCGCGCTCCTCGAAGTGCCGGATCAGCAACATCGCCTCGAACCACTCGCGGGCGACTGCAGGGTCCGGGAGCGGGTGGTCGGCCATGTGCCCGCACACTAATGGGTCATCGCCACCGGCTTGAGGGGAACCGCCCGATCAGCGGGGTTCGCCGTACGGTTCCAGGAACCGTGCTGCACTACGAAGCCGACACCGACGCCTCCCCCGCGACCGCCTGGGCGCTGATCGCCTGCCCCTCGCGCTGGCCCGAGTGGTCGCCGCACGTGCGCGGCGGCTGGCGCCTCGGCTGGCCGCAGGTGCAGGAGGGCTCGCTGGGCGCGCTGCGCCTGTTCGGCGCGGTGCCGGTGCCGGCGAAGATCACGCGCGTTGACGCCGGGCACGCGTGGGAATGGCGCGTCGGGCTCGTGACGATGGACCACATCGTCGAGCCGCGCGAGGAGGGCGGCAGCCGCGTCACGATCACGATCAGCGCGCCCGGCCCGTTCGAGGCGACGCTGAAGCGCACCTACGGCCCGTTCATCCAGCGGCTCGTCGACCGGCTGGCGCGGACGGCCGACGAGGCGGTCGGCCTCGGCGGTTAGGCGCCCAGGTCCGCGACGTCGAAGGCGGCCCACCGCGCATAGAACTCCTCCGCATCAAGGGTTTCGAGATCCGCGCGGACGGTCGCCTCGAGCCTGGAGGTCGCGCGCGCCGGGATGTCCCAGAAGAGGACGACCTCCATGTCGTCGATCGAGACGATCTCGAAGGTGTCGATGCGGTCGGGCGCCGCGAGCCGCGCCGGCGCGTGGCCGGTC
>DATCDC010000084.1:0-42797 GCA_036510915.1 Solirubrobacteraceae bacterium
CGCTCTCGATGGTCAAGCGCCGGTCGTTCAGCGGACCAGCGCATCGCGACGCTCGGACTCGAACCAGGGACACCACGATTCCGGCGGTGGTGCGCCGCGTGCAGCCCGCGATAAAGCACCGCAACTCGGAGTAATGAGTCGCAAAGCGGCATTTTGTCCCTTCGCGATGGCGAGACCCGGACTCGAACCGGGGACACCACGATTTTCAGTCGTGTGCTCTACCAACTGAGCTATCTCGCCGAGTGGGTCGCTCAGGGTAGCGCGCGCCCTGCCCCGGGCGCGGCCCGCCAGGACCGGTTCGACCGGCGTTGATCCAGTGGCGCCGCTCGCGTCGTTGAGGAGGCGAAGAGCACCTCGACCCCAGGAGCAGACCATGGAGATGAACGTCAACCGAGCGCAGTTCCTGCGCCGCGGCGCGGCAGGCGGCCTCGCGCTGGTCGCCGGCAACAGCGCACTCGCCCTCGTGACCGGCGGCACGCCGGCGTTCGGGCAGACCGTCACGGACCCCGACATCGCGAAGCTCGCGGCCACCGCGGAGCTGCTGGCGATCGACTTCTACACGCAGGCGATCGCCTCCGGGAAGTTCAAGGGCGACGACCTGAAGTACCTGCACCAGGCGCGCGTCAACGAGCACGACCACTACGACGCGCTGGCAAAGGTGCTCGGCTCGGCGGCGCCCAAGGGCCTGAAGTTCCAGTACCCGAAGGGCACGTTCTCGACGAAGCTGCACGTCGCCAGGACGGGCGTGGCGCTCGAGACGGCGTTCGTCGGCGCCTACCTCGGCGCGGTGACGGCGCTCAGCGACAACGGTCTCAAGGGCGTCGCCGCCCAGATCGCCACGAGCGAGTCCCAGCACCTCTCGGTCTTCTCCGACCTCGCGTCGGGCAAGCCGGTCGGCGCCTCGTTCCCGAAGGCGTTCACCGCCGCGCAGGCCACCAAGGCGGTCACCCCCTTCCTCGCGTAGCCACGGGGACGCGCGGGGAGCGCCCGTTGAGGGCTCGGTCGCCGGCCCGTTGTCGCAGCCTCAGCCCGCCCAGGCGCGCAGCTGCGGCAGCGGGTCGATCGGGCGCGTGCCCTTGACCTGGCGCCAGCCGTCGGGCCACAGCTCGAAGTGCAGGTGCGGGCCGGTCGCATCGCCGGTCGCGCCGACCAGGCAGATCCGCTCGCCCGCGGCGAGGTGCCGGCCGGGCGAGACGTTCGCCGAGCCGGCCTCGCAGTGGGCGAAGAACATGTCGCGCCCGTCGTCGGCGTGCAGGACGACGTACCGTCCCGCGCCGCCGTGCTGGTAGTCGTTGAAGAGGACACTGCCCGGCACCGGAGCGACCACCGGGGTCCCCTGGACGGCGAGGATGTCCTGGCCCTCGTGCAGGTGCCCGACGCGCCCGGCGCCGAAGCGGCCGTCGGCGCCGCCGAACGAGTACGGGCCCTGAACCGGGAAGACGCCGCTGCTGGAGCCCGTGCCGCCGAGGATCTTCGGGACCGGCGGCGGTGTCGCGGGGGCCGAGGGCGTCGGGGCGGCCGGTGTGCGCGGCTTCGGCCTGGCCGTCGGCGCGGGCCGCGCGCGAACCACGACGCGCAGAGCGGCGCTGACGGCGACCGGCTGGCCCGCGCCGCCCGCGGCGATGACGCGCAGCACGTAGCTTCCGGGGAGCAGGCGCGCACGCGCGGGGAGGCGCAGCGCCACCCGCGCGCCGGTGCGCACGCGGCCCAGGTCGAGCGTGCGGGTGCGCGCGCCGCGCGCGGAGATCCGCACGAGCAGCCGCGCGCTCTGCGCGTAGTCGCGCGTGACGCGGACGATCAGCAGCGGGCTGTGGCCCTCACGCACGTGCATGCCGGCGAGCTGTGCGCGTCGCAGCAGGACGCGCCCGGGGAGGTGGCGGATCGTGGCGCCGAACTGGGCGCCGCCGGCTGCGTGGTGGCTCGCCTGCACCTGCCCGGGGTCCGCCGAAACGCCGCCCGCCCCCGCCGCGATCGCGACAGGGGCGGGTGCGCTGAGGAGGAGGGTCCCGAGGAGGGAGACGATGAGGCCTCGGGGAAGGGGCTTCATCGCTCCAACGATCGGTCGCAGCATGCATACGTGCGACGGGTGCTGTCTGGATGCATCGCCTTTGCGCCGGAAAGCTCCACGGAGCGGCGCAAAGCTGCTCAATCCGTACGAAGCTGCAGCATCCGGCCGAGGATCTCGAGCGCCCCGGCCTTGTGGAGCGGGTCGTTGAGATTGCCGCACTTGGGCGACTGCACACAGGACGGGCACCCGCTCTCGCACGGGCACTCGCCGATCAGGCGCTGCGCGTCGTCGACGAGCTCCTCGAAGCGCTGGAAGCCCTGGCGCGTGATCCCGACGCCGCCCGGGTGGCCGTCGTAGATGAAGATCGTCGGGCCGCCGGTCTGCGCGTGCGCGTTCGTCGACAGGCCGCCGATGTCCCAGCGGTCGCACATCGCCAGCAGCGGGAGCACCGCGATCTGCGCGTGCTCGACGGCGTGCAGCGCGCCGAGCAGCACGTCCATCGGGAGGTCCCGGAGCACGTCGACGCGGAGCTCGTACCAGAGCGCCTGCGTCGTGAACTCGGTGGGCGGCAGGTCGAGGCCGTTGAGGTCGAGCACCTCGCGCTCGGGCAGCTTCGTGCGCTGGTAGGCGAGCACCTGCTCGCTGACCGTGACCGTGCCGAAGCTCAGCGCGACGCCGCACGTGTCGCGCCGGTCGAGCAGGCGCTCGATGTCGGTGTCGGTCTCGCGCTTGGGCTGCGTGTACCAGTTGCCGTTGAACGGCTCGACGAGCGCGCGGCGCAGCTCGAGGTCGAGCTCGCGCACCTCGTAGCTGCGGCCCATGTGCAGGTAGATCGCGCCGTCGTGGACCGTCGAGCAGGCGCGCGCCAGTTCGACCGTGCCGAGCAGCTCGCCCTGCGAGGTGTCGACGACCTGGATCGCCTCGGGCGAGGCCGAGCGCAGCGACACGCGCGCGGCCGGGAAGTCCTCGGGGCTGCGCAGCGTGAAGGCTCCGCGGCGCTCGACGAGCAGCCCCTGCGCGGCGAGCGCCTCGCAGTGGGAGCGCAGGCGCGTGCCGAGCGTCGCGGCGTCGGCGTCGGGGTCGATCGCGCCCTCGTGCGCGGCGCACAGCAGGTGGGCGAGATGGATCGGCTCGTTCTCGTACTCGAGGATCGCGGACTCGACCGGACGGTCGAGGAAGTCGTCGGGGTGGCGGCAGAAGAACTGGTCGAGCGCGTCCTCGCCGGCGACGTAGACCGCGAGCCCGCGTCCGCGGCGCCCCGCACGCCCCCACATCTGGCGCAGCGAGGCGACGGTTCCCGGGAAGGTGATGCACACGGCGGCGTCGAGCTCGCCGATGTCGATGCCCAGCTCGAGCGCATCGGTCGTCACGACGGCGAGCAGGTCGCCGGCGACGAGCCTGGCCTCGAGCTCGCGGCGCTGCTGGGGCGTGTAGCCCGCGCGGTAGGCGGCGACGCGGTCTGCGAGCTGGGTGTCGCCGGTGCGCGCGAGCTCCTCGGCGGCGAGCTTGGCGACGAGCTCGACGCCCTTGCGGGACTTCATGAAGCAGATCGTCCGCGAGCCCGAGCGCACGAGCTCGGCGACGAGCTCCGCGGCCTCGGTCAGCACGCTGCGCCGCGTCTGCAGCGCCTCGTCCTCGATCGGCGGGTTCCACATCGCGATCTGCCGCCGCGCACCCGGCGAGCCGTCCTCGTCGATGAGCGCGATGTCCTCCAGGCCGGTGAGCCGCTCGGCGAGCTCGACCGGGTTGGCGATCGTCGCACTCGCCAGCAGGAAGCGCGGCGTCGTGCCGTAGGTCGACGCGATCCGCCGCAGCCGGCGCAGCACGTTTGCGACATGGCTGCCGAAGACGCCGCGATAGACGTGCGCCTCGTCGACGACGACGATCGCGAGGTTCGAGAAGAGGTCCGCCCAGGCCTGGTGGTTGGGCAGGATCCCGACGTGCAGCATGTCCGGGTTCGTGAGGATGAGGTTCGAGCGCCTGCGGATCGCCGCGCGCTCCTCGCGCTTGGTGTCGCCGTCGTAGATCGCCGGCCGGATGCCCTTGTGCAGGCCGAAGCGGTGCAGCGCGCGCGCCTGGTCCTGGGCGAGCGCCTTCGTCGGGTAGAGGTAGATCGCGCGTGCGTGCGCGTCGCTCAGCAGCGTCTCGAGCGTCGGCAGCTGGAAGCACAGCGACTTGCCCGAGGCGGTGCCCGTCGTGACGATCGTCGGGCCGGCCCAGGCCGCCTGCAGCGCCGCCGCCTGGTGGCTGTAGAGGCGCTCGATCCCCGCGCTGTGAAGAGCATCCGCGAGCAGCGGGTGCAGATCGCGCGGCACGTCCTCGAAGACCGGCTCGCGTGCGCCCTCGAAGGCCTCGCGCACGAGCCGCCCGTCCTCGCGACCGGTGTCCAGGAGCGCGCTCCAGGGCTGGGTCTCGCGGACGACGGGCACGCATCCATCGTAGGCGCACCGGGCGCTGCGGGCGGCGGGCTACCCTCGGGTGCGGTGCGCTGCCTCTATGTCGACATGGACGGGACGCTGCTCGGTCCCGGCGGCGGGTTCTTCGCGGGGCCCGATGGCGAGGTCACGCTGCTCGGCGCGCGCGCCATCGAGGCGTGCCTGCGCGCGGACGTCGAGGTCGTCGTGATGTCCGGGCGGCGGCGCAGCATCGCCGTCGAGGACGCCCGCCTGTTCGGCCAGGGCGCCTGCATCTTCGAGATCGGCGCCGGCGTGGTGCTGGAGGGCGAGACGCACTGGCTGACCGGTTCCTGGCGCCCGGGCGACCGCACGATCCACCAGCAGATCGCCGAGTCCGGCGCACCGCAGCTGCTGCTCGAGGAGTACAGCGGCTGCCTGGAGGAGCACGCCCCCTGGCACACGGGCCGCGAGGTCTCCCACCTGCTGCGCGGGCTCGTCGACACGAGCGAGGCGAACGCGTTCCTCGCCGAGCACGGCCACGAGGGCCTGGAGCTGACGAACAACGGCGCGGTGCGCCGCCGCTCGCCCGCGCTCGCCGAGCTGCCCGAGGTGCACGCCTACCACCTGCGCCCGCGCGGCGTCTCGAAGGCCAACGCCGTCGCCGCCCACCAGCGGATGCGCGGCTACATCCCGTCCGACTGCGTTGCGGTGGGCGACTCGCGCGAGGACCTCGCCGTCGCCGCGACCGTCGGCGCGTTCTGGCTCGTCGCCAACGCGATCGAGCGCGAGCCGAGCCTGCGCGACGCCGTCAACGGGCACGGCGACAAGGTCCGCGTCGCCGAGGGCGCCCACGGCGCGGGCGTCTACGAGGCCGTGATGTCGACGCTCGCCGAGCGCCGCTGACCGGACGATGTACCGGGCGGCCTGCTGCGCTGCGCTGACCGTCGCGGCCCTCGTCGCGGGGACGGCCGACGCGCGCGCGCCCGAGCACGCGGGCGAGGATCTGCGACCGGCGACGGCGGTCCCCGCGAACGCCGCGCAGCGCATCGGCCGCTCGGTGCAGGGGCGCCCGATCGGGCTGCTGCGCCTCGGCTCGCCCGCCGCGACGCGCAAGGTGCTCGTCGTCGGCTGCATCCACGGGAACGAGGGCGCGGGCCGCGCGGTCGTCGAGCGCCTGGCGCGGATCATCCCGGCCGACGCGCCGGCGCGGTTCCTGCTCGTGCGCGACATGAACCCCGACGGGTTCGCGCACGACACCCGCCAGAACGCCCGCGGCGTCGACCTCAACCGCAATGGCGCCGTCGGCCATCGCGACCTCGGGCCGCCCGGCAGCCCCTTCTACTCCGGCCCCGGTCCGTTCTCCGAACCCGAGTCGCGGGCGGTGCGCGCGCTGATCCTGCGCGAGCGCCCGCAGATCGTCATCTGGTACCACCAGCCGCTCGCGCGTGTCGACGTGCCCGAAGCCGGCTGGGACGGGCGCGCGCGGCGCTACGCGCGCCTCGTCGGCCTGCCGCTGCGCCCGCTGCCGCACTACCCGGGCAGCCTGTCGCGCTGGACCAACGTGCGCGTGCGGGCGGGCAGCTCGTTCGTCGTGGAGCTTCCGGGCGGGCAGCTGTCGGCCGCCGCCGTCCGGCGGCATGCGGCGGCGGTGCTGGCGCTGGCGAGGGTGACGTCTCCCTGAGATGGAGAGGTCGTCGACGACGGCGACGAAGGGCACGCTTGAAACCGGGGAAGACGTCAGTCAGGCCGTCAGCTCGCCACGGCGCCGAGCGAAGGTGATCCGCGCCCACAGCCGGCGCCAGAACCCGCGCCGCACCCGCCAGCGCGGCGGCGGTGGGACCGTCGTGCGCACGAGCGCGACCCATTGATCCAGTGGCAGCTCGCCAGAGATCAGGCGCGCGAGCCCGCTCGTGACGGGCGCCTCCACGCCGGCGCGCTCCAGCGCGTGCGCGAGCATCGGGACCGACTCCAGCGACTCGACCGCCTGGCCGATCGCCGCGGGGATCTCGGTGGCCGGCATCCCCCCGGCGAGCAGCTCGCCCGCGCGGCGGTTGCGGCTGCCGGGGGCCAGCGCGGTCGCGACGAGATCGCCGGTGCCCGCCAGGCCGATCATCGACTCGGGCCGTGCGTCATGCGCCTCGGCGAAGCGCCAGACCTCCTGGAAGATGTGGCCGGCCGCGGCCCCGGCCGCGTTGAGACCCTGCGCCTGGGTCGCACCGGATGCCAGCGCGGCCGCGTTCTTCGCCGCGCCGGCGAGCTCCACGCCGACGGGGTCGTTCGAGCGCTCGCAGACGACGCCGCCGCGCGTGAACAGGCGCGCGACGAGGGCCGCGAGCTCCTCGTCGGCCGAGGCGACGACGAGCCCCGCCCCGGCGTTGACCATCTCCTGCGCATGCGCGGGGCCCGCGACGACCGCCACGCGGGCGGAGCCGACGAGGTCGCCGAGCAGCCTCGACGGCGGGTGCCCGTCCGGCGGCACGAGGCCCTTGGCGAGCGAGACGATCGCCGCGCGGCGCTGCAGCCCGCGGCCCTCGAGGCCCGCGATGACGCCGTCCAGCCCGCGCGAGGGCACCGCGAGGAAGACGAGGTCGAAGCGCTCCAGGCTCAGTCCGGCGGAGTCGATGCGCAGGTCCGGCGGCAGCTCGACGCCCGGCAGGTACTCCTCGTTCTCGCGCGTGGCCTGCAGCCGCGTGGCCTGCTCGGGGGTGCGCGTCTGCAGCGTCGTGCGCAGCCCGCCGCGCGCGAGCAGGACGGCCGTGGCGGTGCCGAACGAGCCCGCGCCGATCACCACCGCGCGCCGCGGACCCTGGCGCGCGAATGGGGGACGGGCGGCGGCGGGCATCCCAGGAACGTACCCGCGGACGTTCACGCGGTTTCGTCGGGCGCCGGCTACAGGTAGGCGACCAGCGCCTCCCCGGCGGCCTCGAGCCCCGAGATCGTCCGCGCCTCGAGCACCGCCTGCAGGTCGATCACGCGCCGCCCGAAGCGGTCCAGGGCAGCCTGGCCGACGACGGCGTGGCACGGCACCCCGGCCTGGCGTGCGCGCACGGCGAGCTCGCCGGCGATCTTCCCCTGCAGCGTCGTCGCGTCGAGCCGGCCCTCGCCGACGACGAGCGCCCGTGCCGCGCGCATCCGGCCGTCGGCGCCGAGCGCGTCGAGCACGAATGCGGCGCCCGGCTCGAGCGCGGCGTCGTAGCGCGCCCAGAGCCCGCCGGAGAGGCCGCCCGCGCAGCCGGTCAGCGGCACGCCGCGCGGATCGCGGGGCCAGCTCGCGGCCAGGCGCTCGAGCCGCGCGCGCAGGCGCCGCACCGCCGCGGCGTCCGCGCCCTTCTGCGGGCCGAAGCGGTCCGCCGCGAGCTCGTATGGCACACGCACGTCGCAGAGGACGACGAGCCGCGCGTGGCGCAGACCGCCGTGCTCCTCGATCGCCTCGATCGCTCCGGCGCCGCCATCGGTGCTCGCGCTGCCGCCGACGGCCACGAGCACCGTCTCCGCGCCCGCGTCGATCGCGGCGGCGATGAGGTCGCCGGCGCCGTGCGAGGTGGCCGCCTCTGCGTCCCGCTCGCCGACGGCGATGAGGCCCAGCCCGATCGCCGCGGCCGTCTCGACCAGGGCGCCGCCGCCGTGCTCGAGCAGGGCGAAGCCGGCGGTGCGCGGCCGGCCCAGCGCGTCGCGCACGTGCGTCCCGGCGGTCTCGCCGCCGAGCGCGGGCAGCAGCACCTCGATCGTGCCCTCACCGCCGTCGGCGACCGGCATGAGGTCCGGTGGGACGGCGCCCGCCCGCTCCAGGCCGCGGCCGATCGCCGCCGCCACCTCGCTCGCACGCAGCGTTCCCTTGAAGGCGTCGGGCGCGACGAGCACGGGCCGCTCGTCCGTGATCGGCGTTGCGGGGGTTTCAGCTGGGGTCACGGTGCGGCATCCTGGCAGGGATGGCGAAGGCCAAGGATGAGACGACGGTCGAGGCCGCCGGGATCGAGGTGCGCGTCAGCAGCCCGGGCAAGGTCCTCTTCCCGCAGGGGGGCTGGACGAAGCTCGATCTCGTCGAGTACTACCTCGCCTGCGCGGACGCGGTGCTGCTCGGGGTGCGCGAGCGCCCCACCGTGCTCAAGCGCTGGAACAACGGCGTCGACGGCGAGTTCTTCTTCCAGAAGCGCGTGCAGTCGCCGCCGCCGTGGCTGCAGACCGCGACCGTGCACTTCCCCTCCGGCCGCAGCGCCACCGAGCTTGTTCCCGTCGACGCGGCGCACCTCGTCTGGGCGACGAACCTCAACAACATCGATTGGAACCCGTGGCCCGTGCGCCGCGCGGACCTCGACGCGCCCGACGAGCTGCGCGTCGACCTCGATCCCTCGGAGGGCGTGGGCTTCGCGACCGTGCGCGAGGTCGCCATGACCGTCCGCGACGTGCTCGCCGAGCACGGCATGCTGGGGTACCCGAAGACCTCGGGCTCGCGCGGCATCCACGTCTACGTGCGCATCGAGCCGCGCTGGGACTTCACCGAGGTCCGCCGCGCCGCGCTGGCGCTCGCCCGCGAGGTCGAGCGGCGGATGCCGGGGAAGGCGACCTCGAAGTGGTGGAAGGAGGAGCGCGTCGGCGTCTTCCTCGACTACAACCAGAACGCGCGCGACCGCACCGTCGCCAGCGCGTACTCGGTGCGCCCCGTCGCCGACGCGCGCGTCTCCTGCGGGCTGACGTGGGACGAGGTGCCGGGCTGCGAGCTCGCGGACTTCCGGATCGACACCGTCCCGGCGCGGCTCGCGGACACCGGCGACCCGCTCGCCGCGATCGACGACGTCCACCACGACCTCACCCCGCTGCTCGACCTTGCGCGACGTGACGAGCAGGAGGGCCTGGGCGACGCGCCCTGGCCGCCGAACTTCGCCAAGCAGCCGGGTGAGCCCAGGCGCGTGCAGCCCAGCCGGGCGAGGAAGGCCGACTCGTCCTGACGCCTAGCGAACGGCGATCTCGCCGGCCAGCGCGAACGGCGGCTCCATCTCGACGCGGTCGCCGCTCCAGAAGCGCCCGGGGTCGTACCACCCGGCGGGGCGCTTGCGCGGAAGCAGCCCCATCGCCTGGTACGTGACAGCGACGAGCTCCGCGCAGTAGACGGTCTCCATCGACGAGTCGCGGCGCCGGTAGCGGCCCGTCACCCACTGCCGTGCGAGGCCGGCGGTCTTCGGGAACGGCCGGCCGTCCAGGCGCTCGATCGTCTCGATCAGCCGATCCTCGTGATGGCGCTCGATCGTCCCCTCCAGGCGGCGCGTCCAGGCGCGCTGCCCGTAGCGCTCGTCCCACGTGCGAACCGCATCAGGCAGGCGATGCAGCTGCGCGCCGCGCTGATGCTCGCCTGTCCAGACGTCCGGCAGCGACTGGCCCATCTCGGCGTGCCAGAGCAGCGGCGGGAGATCGTCCAACGCGACGACCATGCCGACGTGGTTGACCGGCGCGTTCGTGACGGTGCGGATCGCGACGTCGGCGATCGAGCGGCCGCGGAAGAGCCACAGATCGCCGGTCGCGGCGGTCGCGATCGCCTCGTCGAAGTCCAGCGCGGCGTCGAGCACCGCCGTAACCTACCCAGGCGATGAGCAGAGCCTGGAAGCTGCTGGGCCTCGCGGGCCTGGCCGGCGTCGCCGCCACCGGAGTGGTCGTGGCGCGCAACCGCCGCGATCACGAGGAGTACGACCCCGAGGAACTGCGCGCCAAGCTCCATCGCCGGCTCGCGGACGTCGAGGATGCGCCGGCGTCGCCGCCGGGCGAGGCCTGAGTCAGCCCAGAACGATCTCGGCCGCGCGGCGCACCATCGCCGCGTCGCCGCCGATCAGCAGCGTCGTGACGACGCTGTCACGCCAGGCCTCGAGGTCGTGGCGAATCTTCGCCTCAGGCCCGATCAGCGCCAGCTGCTCGACAAGGCCGGTCGGCACCGCGGCCGCCGCCTCGTCCTTGCGCCCCTCCAGGTAGAGCTCCTGGACGCGGCGCACCGCGTCGCCGTGGCCCATCCGCACCGGCACGTCCGCATGGAAGTTCGCGCCCTTGGCGCCCATGCCGCCGAAGTAGAGGGCGTACATCGGGCGGATCATGTCGGCGGCCACCTCGACGTCGTCGTGCACGATCAGCGGGACGGTGGCGGTGATCTCGAAGTCCGCCCAGGAGCGGCGCGAGCCCTCGCGCGCGAAGCCCTCCGCGAGCTGCGGGCGATAGAGGTCCTCGTGCTGGGGCGAGTAGAAGAGCGCCATCCAGCCGTCGGCGATCTCGGCGCTGAGCGCGATGTTCTTCGGGCCCTCCGCGGCGAGATAGATGGGGATGTCCTCGCGCACCGGGTGGAGCGTCGGCTTGAGCGCCTTGCCGAGCCCGGTGACGCCCTCGCCGTCGGCCAGCGGCAGCGGGTAGAACGGCCCGTCGCTCGTGATCGGCCCCCGCCGCGCGAACGCGTCACGGCAGATCCGCACGTACTCGCGGGTGCGCGCCAGCGGCTTGGCGAACGGCTCGCCGTACCAGCCCTCGACGACCTGCGGGCCCGAGACGCCGAGGCCGAGGATGAAGCGCCCGCCGGAGAGGTGGTCCATCGTCAGCGCGGCCATCGCGGTCGCCGTCGGCCTGCGCGCCGACATCTGCATGATCGCGGTGCCGAGGCGCACGTTGCGCGTGGCCGAGCCCCACCAGGCCAGCGGCGTCAGCGCGTCGGAGCCGTAGGCCTCGGCGGTCCAGATGGAGTCGAAGCCGAGCTCGTCGGCTGCGGCGATCGCCTCCGGCGCGCCGTGCGGCGGGCCGGCGCCCCAGTATCCGGTGTTGAGTCCGAGCCGCAGGTCCCTGGCCATCGCCGGGACCCTATCCCGCGGCCCCCCCGCCACTCCCGCCGGCGGCGGGCGCCGCGTGGGTCTGCAGCGCGGTGAGCGCCGGAAGTGGAAGCCCGGCGGTGGTGACGATGCCCGTGTCGAACGACGTCCCCGGCCGCGTGTAGAGGCCGTACTGCACGAGCTCGCGAACGCGGGGGGAGGCCGACGCGAGCTGCAGCGCCTGCGCCGTGTACTGCGCCTGGCGGTCCGGGCTGATCGCCCTGCGCCCGCTTGTCGCGTAGCCCCACTCGGTGAGGTAGACGGGCAGCTTGGCGCGGAAGACGCCGCTGCTGTCGAGCGCCCGGTAGAGGCGCGGGAGCGTCCCGATCGTCACCTGCGCGGGGTTCGCCGGCACCGCCGACGGCGCGTGCGTGAGGTCGTAGGGGTGGTAGGCGAAGCCGTCGCCCGGAAGCCTCGCGCAGCCGCTGCAGCGCATGCGCTTCAGGAAGTCCAGGGGCGCGATCGAGCGCTGGGCGGTGCTGAAGGATGCGAGCTCGCCGACGAGCACCTGCGCGCTCGGATCCGCCCGCTTGATCGCCTTGTACCCGGCGACGACGAGCGGCCGGTAGAGCTGCGGGGCGCTCTTCAGCGGTTGCAGCCAGCCGATGAAGTTCGGCTCGTTCCAGAGGCTGTAGCGGTAGCCCCGGCCCTTGTAGCGGGCTGCGACGGCTTTGACCCAGGCGGCGTAGAGCTTCGGGTCGGGCTTGAAGTTCCCGACCCTGTGGTTCGCCGTCGCGTAGGCGGGGCTCTTGCCCGTCAGCACGAGTTGCAGCTTGAGGCCGCGCTGCGCCGCCGCGGCCGCCAGGCCGTCGAGCTGGCGGAAGTCGTAGCGGTAGGTCTTGGGGACCCGCCTGGCAGTGGCCTGCGCCCCCGCGATCCGGTTCCAGAAGACGAGCACGCGAATCCGCTTGGCCTGCACCTGCTCGGCGAGCGACAGCGCCTGCGGGCGCGAGCCGATCTGCTGGTAGAGGAAGGCACCGTCGTCCTGGACCCCGAGTTCGAGCCCCTGGGCGGCGGGGGCGGCGAATGCGGTCAGGAGGGCCGCGGCGGCGAATGCGCCGAGGGTGTGGATCCTGCGGTTCCGTGTGGGCACGACCCGTACGGTAGCTCTCATGAGAGTTGCTCGGTGCGGCAGTCGCCCGGCGGCTTGTCGTCTCGCCAGCGCTTGATCTTCGTCCCGTGCCGGATCCGCCCGCCCGAGACGTGGTCGAATGTCACCTCGACGACGAGCTCGGGGCGCAGCGCGACCCATTGGAGGTCGCGGCCCGCGGACCAGCGGCTCGGCTCGCCGCTGCCGCGCGCACCGGTCTCGTACGCGGCCAGGCGGCCGGGCAGCTCGCGCTTCTCCTTCGCGGTGAAGCCGGACGAGTGGCCGACCTCGTGCAATGCGCCGTCCTCGCCGTAGAGGCCGAGGATCAGCGCGCCGGCCGTCCCCTCCTCCTTGCCCGGGCGCCAGCCCATGACGACCGCGTCGATCGTCCGCACGCGCTTGATCTTCAGCATCCCCGTGCGCTCGCCAGGACGGTAGGGCGCGTCGAGCTGCTTGGCCATGACGCCCTCGGCGGTGTGCAGCCAGCCCTGCGCCTCCTCTGCGCTGCGCACCATCGGCGTGAGCTCGACGGGGTCCGAGACCAGTGCCTCCAGCGCGGCGCGGCGCTCGGCGTAGGGCAGCTCGAGCAGGACGTCGTCGTCACGGGCGAGCAGGTCGAACGCGACGTAGATCGCCGGGGTCTCACGGCTGAGGCGCTCGATCCGCGAGGCCGCGGGATGGACGCGCTGGCCCAGCACGTCGAAGTCCTCGCGGCCGTCGGCGCCGCGGACGATCAGCTCGCCGTCGAGGACGTAGCGGCCCGCCGGGAAGGCGACCTCAGGGAAATACCGTGACAGCGGCCGGCCGTTGCGCGACTGGAGTTCGGTGTTCGAGCCGTCCACGAACGCCAGTGCCCGGAAGCCGTCCCACTTCGGCTCGAAGGCCCATCCCGGCTCCGTCGGCAGGGACGAGCGCGAGCGTGCGAGCTGGGGCGCCAGCGGGGAGGTCAGCGGCAGCGTCATCGGTGCTGACCCTACCCCGCAGCTGGAGGATCACAACGGCCCCGAGGACGAGTGCGGCGCCGAGCAGCTGGAGCACACCGAGGGCGTCGTGCAGGAGCAGCGCGGCCAGGGCGACCGCGATGACCGTCTCGAGCGTCGAGAGGATGCTCGCGGTGCCCGGCCCGATTCGCGGCAGCGCCAGCAGGAAGGCCGTGATCGGCACGACGGTGCAGACCGCGGCCAGGCCGGCGATCGACAGCCAGGCGATCGGCTGCATCGAGTAGTCGGCGCCGCCGGTGACGCCGGCCAGGGTCGTGCCGAGCGCCGCGCCGGTGATGACGAGCGCCGCCAGGAGCAGGCCGTCGATGCGGCGCGTGAAGCCGTCGGCCAGGATGACGTAGGTCGCGTAGGCGAAGATCGAGCCCAGGGCGAGCAGCAGGCCCGCGCCGTCGAGTGCGCCGATGCTCGCGCCGCCGAGGACGAGGACCGTCCCCGCGAGGGCGGCGCTCAGCGCGACCGTGCGCCCGCGGTCCGGCCGCTCACGGCCGAGGACGATCGCCGCGCCGACGACGACCACCGGGTAGGTCGCGAGCAGCAGCGCGACGAGCGAGGCGTCCAGGCGCTGCAGGGCCGAGAAGTACAGCAGCGCCTCACCGGCGTAGCCGACGCCGCCCAGGGCCAGGGCCGCGAGCATCGTGCGCAGCGGCGGGAACGCCGGGCCCCGCCACGCGACCAGGCCCCACAGGAGCAGGGCGGCGAGGGTGAAGCGGGTGCTGAGCAGCGCCGGCACGTCCGCGCCGGCGCCGTAGGCGAGCTTGGCGAGCACGCCGGTGGCGCCGAATGCGACGGCCGACCCGAGCGTCAGCGCGACGCCGAGCGAGTGTTCGCGGTGCTGCTCCACCGGACCGGGCAACCGCGGGCTACCAGTTCAGGCGGCCGTCGTAGGGCCGTCGCGAATCCTGGCCGTACTTCGGTGCGGCACAAAGGACGACGACGGTGACGACGAGGATGATGAAGAAGGTCATGAACAGCATGATGGGGGTTCGCACCTACCAGCGGTAGACTTTGTTTCCTCTATGAGCCATAGGCAACACCTTGAGGTCGATCGCCCGTGAACCTGCAGCAGCTCGAGTACTTCGTCGCTTCGGTCGAGCATGGCTCGTTCACCTCCGCGGCGGATGCGCTGCACCTGGCGCAGCCGTCGGTCAGCGAGCAGGTCCGCCGGCTCGAGGACGAGCTCGGCGTGCGCCTCTTCCAGCGCGTCGGCCGCGGCCTCGTCCCGACCGATGCCGGCCGCACGCTGCGCCCGCGCGCCGAGGCGGTGCTCGAGGCCGTCCAGGAGGCGCGCGAGTCGGTCGCGGCCGTGCGCGAGCTGCGCGGCGGGACGGCCAGCTTCGGGACGTTCGCCGCCGCGGGGGACTACCTCGGCTCGGACCTCATCGCCGAGTTCCGCCGTCGCCACCCCAACGTGCGCGTGCGGATCCTCGGGCTGAACTCCGCGGACGCGGCCGAGGACGTGCGTGCCGGGCGCCTGGAGGCCGCGATCGTCGCGCTGCCGATCGACGACGAGGGGCTCGACGTGCGCCCGGTCGTCGAGGACGAGCTGGTGTTCGTCAGCACCGACCGCGAGAAGCTGCGCAGGCCGATGACGATCGAGCGCCTCGCCGAGATGCCGCTGATCATGCCGGACGCGAGCTTCGGCATCGAGGACCCGACGCGCAGGCGGCTCGCCGAGCTGGCGCAGCGCGCAGGGGTCACGATCCGGCCGGTGATCGACGTCGAGTCCGACAGCACCGTGTTCGACCTCGTCGCCGGCGGCGTCGGCGACACCGTCAACTGGCACGGGCTGCTCGTCGCGCGGCGCCACCGGCTCGCCGGCAGCGTCGGCTGGGTGCCGTTCGCCGAGCCGATCGGCGTCTCGCTGGCGTTCGTCTTCCGCCACGGCGCGCCGCTCTCGCCGGCGGCGCGCGTCATGACCTCGATCGTCGAGGAGCGCCTGCGCCGCACCGTCGCCGAGATGCAGCGCGTGCCGCGCAGCTCGCTGCGGTCCTGAGCACGTCCCCACCGAGGTCCCACCGGGTGGTTGAACGGCGCGCTGCTCGGCCTCGCGTGTCCTAGTCGCGGCGCGGTGCCGCCGCGCTGCCGCGCAGGCGCCGCAGCAGGGCGTCCGAGGCACGCGGGCTGAGATTGTGCAGCGTCTGCAGCAGGCGCACGAGGCCGGGGTAGTAGACGGCGCGGTCGTCGGCCTCGACCGCCGCGACGATGCGCGCGGCGAGCTCGGAGGCGGACGCGGCGTTCGGGCCCCCGCGGTACCAGGCCGGCATGCGGTCCTTCTCGTGATCGTGCAGCGACGTGGCGATCTCGCCGGGGTAGACGGTCGTCAGCGACACGCCGGTGCCGTCCAGCTCGTGGCGCAGCGCCTCGGCGAACATCCGCTGTGCGGCCTTCGTCCCGCCGTAGACCGCTGCGCCCGGGAACGAGCGCAGCGCCGCCCCGGAGGAGACGACGACGATGTGCCCGCGGCGGCGGTCGAGCAGGTAGGGCAGCCCGTGGTGCACGGTGCGCAGCGTCCCGTGCCAGTTGACCTCGCTCATCTGCAGCTGCTGCTCGAGCGGCTGGTCGCGATAGGGCCCGTAGTGGGTGATGCCGGCGTTGGCGACCAGCAGGTCGATCCCGCCGGCGAGCTCGTCGAAGCGCGCGAGCGCGTCGCGCACGGAGTCCGCCGAGGTCACGTCGCAGACGAGCGCGTGATGGGTGCCCGGCAGGCGCGCGGCGAGCTCCTCCAGCTCGCCGCTGGTGCGCGCGGCGAGGCCGACCGTCGCGCCGCGTGCGGCGAGCGCCTGCGCCAGCGCGGCGCCGATCCCGCGCGAGGCGCCGGTGATGAACGCGCGGGTGCCGGGGACGATCTGCACGGCGCCGGAGACTATCTGGCCGGCCCCGCACGCCCGATATCCTCGGCGTCATGTCCTCCGCGCCCGCCGCCACCGTCGCCGAACGCGAGTACCTGGAGACGATCTTCTGGCTCTACGAGGCCGGGCTGCCGATGACCGGTGCCAACGTCGCGCGGGCGATGCAGCTCTCGCCGCCGACGGTCCACGAGATGATCGGCCGCCTCGAGCGCGACGGCTACATCACGCGCGGCGCGGACAAGACCATCTCGTTCACCGACACCGGCCGTGTGCACGCCGAGGACATCGTGCGCCGCCACCGGCTCGTCGAGCGCTTCCTGACCGACGTGCTGGGCATCCCGTGGGACGAGGTCCACGAGGAGGCCGAGCGGCTCGAGCACGCGATGAGCCCGGTCCTCGAGGAGCGGATGCTCGCCGCCGTCGGCGATGCGACGACCTGCCCGCACGGCCACCCGATCAACGTCGGCGAGCGCCTCGCCGGGGTGCCGCTCGCCGACGTGGCGGAGGGCGCGAGCGTCACCGTGCTGCGCTTCGAGAACGAGGCCGAGGACCTGCTGCACTACCTCATGGCGACCGGCATCGAGCCCGGCATGCACGGCACGCTGGCCGAGCGCACCGACGAGGAGGTCGTCGTCGAGGCGGCCGACGGGCGCCGCGTCGCGCTGACCGCGAGCGTCGCGGAGACCGTCTCGGTCACCGCCGACCCCTCGCCGCCTCCGCGCGTCGCCCTGCCCGAGTCGCTGGTGCTGGCGACCGAGCGCTACGGGCGCTAGGACCTAGGTCCCGACGGCGATCGTGACGCCGCCCGTGAGGGGCTGACCGGACGGGCCGGTGCGGGCCAGGGCCGGCCACACGAGGGCGGTGGCGTTCGGTCCCGCGGCGACGGCCGCGTCGAGGTTGCTGAACGTCGCTGACGCGGAGTCGAGCACCGTCGCATCGCCGTCGTCGCTCGCGGCGACGACGTCGGCGATGCCGGAATGCGCAGGCTCTCGTGCCCCCCAGACGAGCAGCGGCGTGCCGCTCGCGAGCACCCCGGCCGCCGGTGTGCTGATCGACGGGAACCTCGCGGGCGTCCCGAGCAGCACCGGGGCATCCCACCCCGCGGCGGAGCTGCCCGCGGCCGTCCACAGGCTGTTGGCGCCGCGTGTGATCGCCGTCTGGACGCCGGCCACCATCCGTCCCGCGGAGCCGGAGGCGAACTGCACGGCCGTGATCGGCCCGGCCGTGGCGGGGAACGAGAGCCGGGCCGCGGCCGGCGCCCCGGCGCCCAGCGGGCGCGTCATGAGCGTGTGCCCGCCGGGGGCGACCCAGCCTGCACTGAGCACCCCGTCCGGGCTGCGGGACAGCAGCGCGCGGGGGCCGGAGGCCGCGCCCAGCGTGCGGGGGCTTCCCGGCGCGCTGGCGCCCGCGGCGATGTGGGCGACGCGCAGGTGCCCGCGACTCAGTCACGCGAGCGTCGCCGTGGCGTCCGGCGCGGCGACGACGGCCGGGCCCGTGGCGGACGCGCCGACGACCCGCGGCCGCGCGAAGCCGCGGCCCGGCGTCCAGACTGCCAGGCGCAGGGCGCCGGGATTGGTGGGCGTCCGCGCGCTCAGCCGCCGGGACCGTGGCGCATCGGACCACAGGATCAGCACGCGCCCGTCGGCGAGCGCCGCCACGCGCAGGCCGGCGGCCGCGTCGAGCCGCGCGCGGCCGATGTCGGTCGCGACGGCGCCGAACGGCTGTCCCCGCCCCGCCACATCGGCGCGCACGACGCCGTCGAAGTCCGCCCAGGCGATCAGGGCGTTGCCGCGCGGCGTCACGGCGACCTGCGGTGCGCGCCCGTCACTGCCGGTCAGGTTCTGGGGCTCGCTCCAGGTCCGCCCGCTCGGCGCGTCACGCCCCAGACGCCGAAGGGGCCGTCCCACGTCGCGGCGATCGTGTCGTCGTCGCCGACGGCGACGGCCTCCTGTTCGACGTACCCGGTACCGAGCGTCACGCGATCGTCGAAGCGCAGCGCCGCGACGGCCGTGGGGGTCGCCGCGGCGAGCGTGGTGGTGACGCAGGCGAGCGTCAGCGCGATCTGGACCGATGGGCGCATGGTGCTGGAACGGCGGTGATGTCACCGCGGTTGCGGTGACATCACCGATGTCGTGGACTCAGAGTGCCCGATACGCCGCGGCCAGGCGCCGCACGCCCTCGCCGATCTGCTCGGGCGTGACCCCGGAGTAGGCCAGCCGCAGGGTGTTCTCGCCGCCCTCGAGCAGGAAGTCCGTGCCCTTGACGAACGTGACGCCGCGCTCGGTCGCCTCGTCGAAGAGGACGTGGACGTCGGTGCCCTCCGGCAGCTCGACCCACATGAAGTAGCCGCCCTCGGGCGCGGTGAACGCCGCCTCCGGCAGGTGCTCGCTGAGCGCGGCCGTGAGCGCCTCGACGCGCTCGGCCAGGGCGGTGCTGACGGTCCTCACCGCGTCGTTGATGCGGCCCGAGACGCAGAACTGGTGCACGATCGACTGGGCGACCATGTTCGGCGAGATGTACGTGTTCGTCGCCGCGCGGGCGATCGTCGCGATGAGCTCCGTCGGTCCGACGAGGTAGCCGACCCGGATGCCCGGGCAGACCGTCTTGGAGAAGGACGAGGCGTAGACGACGTTCTCGTCCTCCGGCCCGTCGAGCGAGAGCATCGTCGGCAGCGTGTGCCCGCTGAAGCGGATCTCGATGTACGGGTCGTCCTCGAAGATCGTGAAGCCGTACTCGCGGGCGAGCCCGAGCAGGGCGACGCGCTTCTCCCGGCTCAGCGTGTAGCCGGCCGGATTCTGGAAGTTGGGGATGATGTGCGCGAGCTTCGGGCGCAGGCCGTCCTCGAGCAGCGCGCGCAGCTCGTCGACGGCGATGCCGTCGTGCTCGAGCGAGACCATCCGCACGTCCGCACCGCGGTGCCTGAGGCCCAGCAGCGTGCGGTCGTAGGTCGGCTTCTCGACGATGACCGCGTCACCCTGCGCCACGAGCGCGTCGAACAGGAACGCGTCGGCCTGCATCGAGCCGTTGGTGACGAGGACGCAGGCCTCGTCGACGCCGTGCTGCTCGGCGATCCAGCGGCGCAGCGGGACGTAGCCGATCGACGTGCCGTAGGCGGTCGTCCCGGCCGGGTCGTCGGTGAAGGCCGCGGCTGCGGCGTCCTGGAGGCCCTCGACGTCGACGATGTCGAGCGACGGGGCTCCGCGTGCGAAGGAGATCATGTCGGCCATTGGCCTCCAATCTACGACAACCGCGCGCGCGCCCTCAGCGCAGGACCGTCGCAGCGACCGGCACGGCCCCGCCGAGGGCCGCCGACATCGCGTCGCGCACCGCCAGGACCGCCGGCGAGCCGGCCGTCGCGGTCGTCGCGACGAGCGTGAGACGGCTCGTCAGCGGGTAGCTGCCGCGCGCCAGTGCCGCGCCGGCCGGGCTGACGCAGGGGGCGCCGGGCCGGGCGGAGACGCCGAGCAGTCGCAGGCCGCGGCCGCGGTCGAACTCCGCGCCCGCGTTCACCTGCGCCGTGCGCCCCGCGCGGACGACGCCGGTGGGCGGCATCGAGTCGATGCGCGCGCTCGCGACCGCGACGCGCCGGGCGTCGGCGACGCCCGCGCGGCGCCGTGCGGTGAGCACCGGGTCGGTGCGCGTGCGCACGAGCGCGTCGACGGCGCCCAGGCTCACGCAGCGCCGTCCGCCTCCGCCCGGGGGGATCGGGATCGCGAGCGCCCGAGCGCTCAGCGTCTCGTGGGCGACGGACACGATGTCGAAGCAGGGGGCGGCGAATCCGTTGGCGCTGACGACGAGCGCCGCGCGCGCACGACCGGCGCAGAGCGCGTCCAGCGCCTCCTGCGAGGACGCGACGCCTCGCGGTGACGGCACACCCAGGTCCGGCGTCCCGCTCATCACGAGGAGCGGCTGCGCGGCCGCGGGGCGCGTGGTCGGGGTGGTCGTTCTGCCGCCGCTGAGCGCGAGCCCGGCGATCAGGCCGGCGAGGAGCAGCCCGCAGCCGGCGAGCACGAGCACACCGCGCCGACCGATTCCGCCGCCGCGAGGGCTGCCACCGGCGACGCCCGCGGCTGCGGGCGCGGGCTCGGCGGGGCCCGCATGTGCCGCGGGTGCCTGCGTGGCCGCCGCGCGGTCGAGCCGTACGAGCGCCCGCCCGTGGTCCTCCACGACGGTCTGCGCCGTCTCGCGCAGGCGGTCGCTTGCGCCGACGAGGCCGTCGAGCGAGTCGCGCAGTGCGTCGACGCGCGCACGGGCGTCGCCGGCGAGCGCCTCGACGCCGGGCGCCGCGACGCCGGGCGCCACGACGGCGACGGCCGCGGGCGCGGCGGCCCGGGGCTGGGAGGGTGGCGCGCCCACCGGCGCCCCGGGCGCCCCGGACGCGGCGTCCTGCGCCGCGTCGGCGCGCAGTTCGCGCTCGAGGTCAAGCAGCCGTCGCTCGAGCTCGCCGAGCGTGTCCCGGACGTCGCGTGGCTCGTCGTCCGCCATATCCGCGGCGGACGCTACCCGATGGCCGAGACGCGCTCGCTTCTACCTGCCGAGGATCTCGATCGCGATCTCGGCGACCTGCGTCGGGGTGCGGCCCACCCGTACGCCGACGGCCTCGAGCGCCTCGGCCTTCGCCGCCGCGGTGCCCTTGGAGCCCGAGACGATCGCGCCTGCGTGACCCATCGTCTTGCCGGGCGGCGCGGTGAAGCCCGCGATGTAGCCGACGACCGGCTTGGTCACGTGCTCGCCGATGTAGGCCGCGGCGGCCTCCTCGGCGTCCCCGCCGATCTCGCCGGACATGACGATCAGCTCGGTCTCCGGATCGGCCTCGAACTCGGCGATGACGTCGATGAAGCTCGAGCCGGGGACGGGGTCGCCGCCGATGCCGACGATCGACGAGTTGCCGAAGCCGCTCTGGGCCAGCTCGTTGCCGATCTGGTACGTGAGCGTGCCGGAGCGCGAGACGACGCCGACGTTGCCCTCCTTGAAGAAGGACGCGGGGATGATCCCGACGTTCGCCTTGCCCGGGGACAGCACGCCGGGGCAGTTGGGCCCGATCAGCCGCACGCCGGAGTCGCGCTTCAGCTGCGTGTAGACGCGCAGCTCGTCATGGGCCGGGATGCCCTCGGTGATCGCGATGATCGTGGTGATCCCGGCGTCCGCGGCTTCGAGGATCGAGTCGGCGGCGAACGGCGGCGGGACGAAGATCATCGCCGTGTTCGCGCCGGTCTCGCCGACCGCGCTGTGGAACGTGTTGAAGACGGGGATGCCCTCGACGTCCTGGCCGCCCTTGCCGGGCGTCACGCCGCTGACGACGTTCGTGCCGTAGCGCCTGTTGTTCAGGGTGTGGAACGTGCCCTCGGACCCGGTGATGCCCGAGACGCACAGGCGCGTGTCACTGCCGACGATGATGCTCACGCCGAGGCCTCCTTGGCCAGCTTCACGACCGTCTCGGCGGCCTCGTTCATCGTTGCGACGGCGTGGACGCCGGGCAGGTCGGCCTCGGCGAGGATCCGCCGGCCCTCGACGTCGTTCGTCCCGTCAAGGCGCACCACGAACGGCACGGTCGGCTTGATCTGCCGGAACGCCTCGATCAGCCCGTTGGCGACCTCGTCGCAGCGCGTGATGCCGCCGAAGATGTTGAAGAGGACCGCCTTGACCTTCTCGTTGGAGAGGATCACCTCGACGGCGCTCGTGATCGCCTCGGCCTTCGAGCCGCCGCCGGCGTCCAGGAAGTTCGCCGGCTCGCCGCCGTACTGGGCGACGACGTCGAGCGTGCTCATGACGAGGCCGGCGCCGTTGCCCAGGATGCCGATGTCGCCGTCGAGCTTGACGTAGATCAGGCCGCGGTCGTGGGCCATCTGCTCCTGGGCGTCCTCGGCGCTGGGGTCGCGCAGCGCGGCGTTGTCCTTGTGGCGGAACAGCGCGTTGTCGTCGAGCGTGACCTTCGCGTCGAGCGCGGCGACCGTGCGCTCGGGCGTCACGATCAGCGGGTTGACCTCGACGAGCATCGCCTCCTCGGCGACGAACGTGTCGTAGAGCTTGGCCAGGAAGGCGCCGATCGGGCGCACGAGGTCGGCGTCGACGCCGCCCTCGAAGGCCAGGCGCCGGCCCTCGTAGGCCTGGAAGCCGAGCAGCGGGTCGACGTGCAGTGTCGCGATCGCCTCCGGGCTCTCGTCGGCGACGGCCTCGATGTCCATGCCGCCCTTCGTCGAGAACATGACGAGCGGCTTCTTCGCCCCGCGGTCGAAGATCACCGAGGCGTAGAACTCGGCCTCGATCTGCGAGGCGCCCTCGATCCAGACCTCGTGGACGGTGAAGCCCTTGATGTCCATTCCGAGGATGGCCTCGGCGTGCGTGCGGGCCTCGGCGGCGTCGGCGGCGACCTTGATGCCGCCGGCCTTGCCGCGGCCGCCGATCTTGACCTGCGCCTTGACGACGCAGGGGTAGCCGATCTCCTGGGCTGCGGCGACGGCCTCGTCGACCGTCCGTGCGGGGACACCGGTGGGCACGGGGATTCCGTGACGGGCGAAGAGCTGCTTGCCCTGATATTCGAGCAGGTCCATGACGGCGCGCAACGGTAGCGGACCACCCTGTGCGGCAGCCCTGCGGTTGACGGCGCCGGGCGTGCCGGGGAGGCTCGGACGAAGCGCCGCCGTCGCTCGCCGCCGCGATGGCCGTGCGACCTGAGCGAGGGCATCCTCACCGTGAGCGCCCCGTTCGACGTGCGCACTCCGGCGGCCGGCGTCTTCACCCTGACGCTCGTCGCGACGCTCCGGGACGGCACCACACTGCGCGCCGCGCGACCTCTGCGCGCGTGCCGCAGGCGGGGCGGCGTGCCGTAGTGCGCGGTGGATTCCTAGAATGGCCTGTCTATGGCGCTTCCCTCCAAGGTCACCTGGGTCACGTTCGACGTCTACGGCACGCTGATCGACTGGGAGACGGCGATCATCGACGCGTTCCAGCGCGAGGCGACGCACGAGGGCTTCACGATCGAGGACCCCGACGCGATCTTCCCGCGGTTCCTCGAGCTGCAGCACGAGATCGAGGGCGGCTCGTACGAGCTCTACGCCGAGGTGCTGCGCCGCTGCGCCGTGCAGATCGCCAAGGAGATCGACTGGCCTCTGGAGCCCTCGCGCTCGGGCTTCCTGCCCGCCTCGCTGCCGCGCTGGCGCCCGTTCAAGGAGACGAACACGCAGCTGACGCGCTTCGCCAAGAAGTTCCAGACCGGCCTGATCTCGAACATCGACGACAAGCTGCTCGGTGAGACGCGCCGCCACATCCCGCACGTCTTCGACCTCGTCGTGACCGCGCAGCAGGTGCGCTCCTACAAGCCGGACGCCGCGCACTTCACCGAGTTCGCGCGCCGCGTCGGCGGCAAGAAGAACTGGGTCCACATCGCCAGCGGGATGCACGCGGACGTCGAGCCCTGCATCAAGGCCAAGGTCCCCGTGATCTGGGTGAACCGCAAGAAGGAAGTGCTCGACCCGGGCGCCAAGAAGCCGACGGCCGAGGTGAAGACGCTGCTCGAGGCGGCAAAGCTCCTCGGCGCGGCGTAGGGCGCGGGCGCGGCGGTGCGCGTCGTCGGGCTGCACGAGGACGTCCTCGTCTGCACCTCGGCGATCTGGCAGACGACGTGCACGATCGTGCGCGGCGGCGCTGAGGCGGGTGAGACGTTCGTCGTCGACTCGCCGGTCCTGCCGGAGGAGCTGGAGGCCCTGCCGGGGCTGCTCGAGCACGTCGGCTGGAACTGCAGCGGCCTGCTGGCCACGCACGCGGACTGGGACCATCTGCTCGGGCGCCTGGCGTTCCCGGGCGCCGCGCTCGGCGTCAGCGAGACGACGGCCGCGCGCCTGACCGGCGACATGGGCGACGCGGTGCGCAAGCTGCGCGCGTTCGACGACGAGCACTACGTGCGCCGCGGCGCCCCGCTGGCGCTCGGCGAGCTGCAGGCGCTGCCGGTGCCGGGGCGGCTCGAGCTCGGCGACGCCGAGCACGAGCTGGAGCTGCACCCGACCGACGGCCACGTCGCCGACGGGATGGCGATCCTCGTGCCGTGGGCGCGGGTGCTGATCTGCGGCGACTACCTCTCCCCGGTCGAGATCCCGATGCTCTCGCCGGGCGGCTCGAAGGGCAACTACACCGCGACGCTCGAGCGCCTGCGCGCGCTCCTGGACGGCGTCGACCACGTCGTTCCCGGGCACGGCGAGGTGCTCGACGCGGCGCGCGCCGATGCGATCCTGCGCGAGGACCTGCACTACCTGGAGACCGGCGAGCTGCCGCTCGCGCGGCGCTCGCCCGAGCAGCTGAGCATCCACGAGGCGAACGCGGAGCTGCTTCGCGCGTGAGCACGGCCGTGCAGCACGTCGGCCTGGAGGTGCGACCCGAGGACGTCGAGAGCGAGGTCGCGTTCTGGGCGCTGCTCGGCTTCGCCGAGGTGCCGGCGCCGGAGGCGCTGCGCCCACGCTCGCGCTGGGTCCAGCGCGGGGGCCAGCAGATCCACCTGCTCCATGCCGAGGCGCCGGCGATCCCGCGCGCGGGGCACGTCGCCGTCGTCGCCGCCGACTGGGATGCCACGCTCGGCGCCCTGCGCGCGGCCGGCCACGAGGCGGCGCTGCGCACGGAGTACTGGCGCAGTCCGCGCACGCAGGTCCACACGCCCGCCGGTCACCGCGTCGAGGTGATGGCGGCGCCGCCGCCGGGCTGAGCATCCGCTTCACCAGGGCGGCCCCCACCGGCGCCCCGGTGACCCACCCGAAGGCGCCGTCATGGGCGACAGATGCACGGACGAAGAGAGCGGCGCCCGGCGCCCTACAGGCCGCTCATCGCGCCCGGCACGAAGACGCTGCCCAGCGCCGGCCGTGCGCGTCGCCCCGAGGACCTATCCCGCCGGCCCGGGCTCGACGAGCGGCAGCTTCATGAAGAGATCGCGCCCGTCGAACGCCGCGCGCCCCGCGCTGAAGCCGAGCGACTCGTAGAGCCGCAGCGCCGGCTCGTTCGCCTCGTTGACGTCGAGCTCCGCCCGGCGGCAGCCCCGCTCGACGCGCGCGTAGTCCAGCGCATACTGCACGAGCGCGCGGCCGAGCCCGTTGCCGCGCGCGCCCGGATCGACGTAGACGTCCTCGATCAGCGCGTCGCCGCCCGCGCGCCAGATGCTGTGACGCACGCGCAGCTGCACCACCCCGGCGGGCGCGGAGTCCGGCGTCGGCGCGCCGAGGACGAACTCTGTGTTGCGATCGTCGAGCAGGCGCTCGACGCCGGCCAGGAACGCGTTGTCGCTGGGCCAGTCGGCACCGAGGCTGTCGCGGAACGCGATCAGGAGTCGCGCCACCGTCTCGGCCTCGTCGGCCTCGGCGATCCAGACCTGCGGCTCCGCGGGGGTCGTCATGCGCCGGAGCGGACGTACCAGTGGACGGTCATCTCGCAGACGACGGTCCCCTCGGGGTCCGTCAGCTCGACGGCGATCGGGAAGCGCACGCGCCCCTCCCGGTCGAGCTCGGCGAAGAGCGCGTCGCGATCGTCCGTGAACCGCCCGGTCGCGGTGATGTCACCGCGGGCGAGCTTCAGGTAGGCGATCTCCGCCTTCTCGGCGAGCGGCGTGATGTCGCCCATCCGCTCGGCGAACGCGCTGATGAACGCCGCGCCGGAGGCGGCCTCGCCGGCGGTGAACAGCGCGCCGGCGTGCTGGGAGCGCACGTGGTTCATCGTCGCCGGGCCCTCGGGCAGGACGACGACGCCGTACCCCTCGCCGATCTCCCGGACGCGCAGGCCGACGTGGACGTTGAATGGGATCGCCTGGGCGTAGCCCGCGGCGAGGGCGTCGAAGTCCATCTCAGGCGGCGTCGGGTGTGGCCGAGACGATCGTCGCGATCGGATCCCCCGCGGCGATGGCGGCGCCCTCCTTGATCGGCAGATCCTTGATCACGCCGGCCTTGTGGGCGGTGATCTCGTTCTCCATCTTCATCGCCTCGATGATGCAGATGAGCTGGCCCTCCTCGACCGCCTGGCCGGCCTCGACGACGACCTTCCACATGTTCCCCTGGAGCGGCGCCTCGAGCAGATCCGGGCCACCGCCCGCGCCCTGCTTGCGCTCGCTGCGGGCGGGCTTCTTCGCGGCGCCGGCGCCGGAGTTCCCGGAGACGACGACCCCGCCGCCCGCGAACGCCGGGCCGATGACGTTGACGTCGAAGCGCCGGCCTGAGACCTCGACCGTGTAGCTCTGCTCGACCGTCTCGGCGCCGTCGGCCTCGACGCGCTCGATCGGCTTCTCGGGCGCGGTCGCCTTCAGCCACGTTCTGTCCTCGACGAGGTCGCGGCACGTCTCGGCGTTGGCCCACTGCTCGGTCGCGAGCAGCGCCTTGTGGAACGGGATCAGCGTCTTCAGGCCCTCGATCTCGTACTCGTCGAGCGCCCGCAGCATGCGGCGCGTCGCCTGCTCACGGTCGACGTCCCAGACGATCAGCTTGGCGACCATCGGGTCGTATGTCGGGCTGACCTCGCCCCCCGGACCGACGCCCGAGTCGACGCGCACGCCGGGGCCGCCGGGCTCCTTGTAGGCGCCGATCCGGCCCGGTGCCGGGGCGAAGTTCTTCGACGCGTCCTCCGCGTTGATGCGGCACTCGATCGCGTGGCCCTTGAGCTGGACGTCGTCCTGGGTGATCGACAGCTGCTCGCCGGCGGCGGCGCGGATGCCCTCCTTGACGATGTCGATGCCCGTCACCATCTCGGTCACGCAGTGCTCGACCTGCACGCGCGTGTTCATCTCCAGGAAGAAGTACTCGCCGTCCTGGAAGAGGCCCTCGATCGTGCCGGCGCCGACGTAGCCGACGGCCTTGGCCGCGTTGACGCCGATCATGCCGATGCGGTCGCGCATGCCGCCGTCGCCGTCGGCCTCGACGACCGGCGCGGGCGACTCCTCGATCAGCTTCTGATGGCGGCGCTGGATGGAGCAGTCGCGCTCGCCGAGGTGGATGCAGTTGCCGTGGCGGTCGGCGATGATCTGCACCTCGACGTGCCGTGGGTCGGCGAGGTAGCGCTCGAGGTAGACGCGCCCGTCGCTGAAGAACTTCTCGCCCTCGCGCGAGGCGCCCTCGTAGGCGCCCTCGAGCTCGTCGGCGGTCAGCGCGACGCGGAAGCCCTTGCCGCCGCCGCCGCCCGAGGCCTTCACGGCGACCGGATAGCCGATCTCGTCCTGCGCGATGCGGCGCGCGTCCTCGAGCGTCTCGACGGTGTCGGTCGTGCCCGGGACGATCGGCACGCCGGCGGCCTGCATCAGCTCGCGCGCCCGGGTCTTGCTGCCCATCGCGTCGATCGCGCTCGCCGGCGGCCCGATGAAGACGATCCCCGCCTCCTCGCACGCGCGCGCGAACGGGGCGTTCTCGGCGAGGAACCCGTAGCCCGGGTGGACGGCCTCCGCGCCGGACTCGCCGATGACCTCCATGATCTTCTCGACCTTGAGGTAGCTCTCGGCCGCGGGGCCGGGGCCGAGCAGGTAGGCCTCGTCGGCTGCCTGCACGTGCAGGGCGTCGCGGTCCAGCTCGGAGTACACCGCGACGGACGCGATGCCGAGCTCCTTGCACGCGCGGATGACGCGGATGGCGATCTCGCCTCGGTTGGCGACCAGGATCTTCGAAAACATGGCCGCGGAAGGGTACTTCGCCGGGGCGCCCGCCCGCCCGCCGCCTCCTGGCATCATCCGGCGCCGTGCACATCGACCGCGAACGCGTCGTCCGGCTGCTGACCTTCTGGCTGCGCCCGGACTTCATCCTGCGATGCCTGCGCCGGTTCACGCTGATCGCCGGGTTCGATCGTGCGATCGCGCTCGCCTCGCTGTCGTTCACGGCGCTCGTGCCGCTGCTGATGTTCACCGGCTCGGTGCTGCCGCACACCGGCTCCTCGGACACGGGCGAGCGGCTCGTCAAGCGCTTCGACCTCGGCGGCGAGGCGGCGAAGGCCGTCCACCAGGCCTTCTCACCGGCCACGGGCGTCGACACGGGCCTCGGGCTCTTCGCGACGCTGCTGATCATCGTCGCGGTGCTGAGCTTCACGCGCGCGCTGCAGCGGCTCTACGAGCAGGTCTGGGAGCTCCCGCCGCTGAGCGTGCGCAACACGAAGAACGGGCTGCTCTGGATCGGCACGCTCGTCATCTATTTCGCGGTCGAGACCGGCCTGCATGCGCTCCTGCCGCGCGGCGTGGCGGGCATCCTCGCCACGATCGTCGCGATCACGCCGCTCGCGGCCTTCCTCGTCTGGACCGGCTGGATCCTCAGCGGGCGGCGCCTGAGCTGGCAGCACTTCGTCCCGGGCGCGCTGGTCGGGACCGCCGGCTCTGCGCTGTTCGCGATCGGGAGCACGGTCTACGTCCCGCACCTGTTCGACTCCTATGCGACGCGGTTCGGCGCGATCGGGGTGTCGTTCGCGCTGATCTCCTGGCTCTTCGGCCTGATGGTCGTGCAGGTGGCGACGACCTGCATCGGGCGCGACGTGTGGGATGAGCTGCGGGCGATCGAGCGCGGCGAGCGCCCGTCGAACGAGCAGATCGAGAAGGAGTGGGACGAGGTGCGCGCGCAGGTGCGCATGGCGCGCGCCGAGGCGCGGCGGCGCTACGCCGAGGTGCGGCGGCGGCTGCGCCGAGGGTGACGTCACCCTCACCAGGGGTTCGGGTCGCCCCACGGCGTCGGCTCGCCGGGCTCACGGCCGACGCCCTCCAGCAGCGCGGCGCGCTGCCAGGGGTTGCGGCGCTCGGGCGCCGCGGCGAGCACCGGCGCGGTCGTGCGCAGGAACTGCTCGAGCGCGGCGACGACCGCGGCGGCCTCCTCGGGCGAGGCCGACGGCGCGACGATCTGCAGCTGCGGGCGGCGGTTCGGCATCCGGTGGCGGAGCGTATCGTCCGGCGCCACATGCCCGACGTCCCGATCATCGGCCACGACGCGGTGCTCGACGCGGTGACGCCCGCGGACGCGATCGAGCGCACGCGCAATGCTTTCCTGCGCCACCGCAGCGGGGCATGGGTGATGCCGTCGAAGCTCTACCTCCAGAGCCCGCCGTTCGGCGACTTCCGCGCGATGCCGGCGCTCGGCGACGGCCTGGCGATGCTGAAGTGGGTCAGCTCGTTCCCCGGCAACCCGGCGCGCGGGCTGCCGACGGTGATGGGCGTGATCGCGCTGTCCGACGCCGAGACCTCCGAGCCGCTCGCGCTGATCGACGCGCGGTCGGTCACCGCGCTGCGCACGGGCGCCGTCGCGGCGGTCGCCGCTCTGGCGCTCGCGCGCTCGCAGGCCACGAGCGCGGGCCTGATCGGCTGCGGCCTGCACGGGGCCTGGGCGGCCCGCTGCCTGCTCGCCGCGGGCTACGCGACGGGCGTCTGCCACGATCCGCGCGCCCCACTGGCCGAGGCGCTCGCCGCCGAGCTCGGGGGCGGTTGGCGTTCGGGCTCGCGCGCCGAGGCGCTCGCCTGCGACGTCGTCACCTGCGTGACGCCCGGCTCGGCACCGGTGGTCACCGAGCAGGACCTGCGGCCCGGCGCGCACCTGAACATGCTCGGCGCCGACGGCCCAGGGAAGGCGGAGGCGACGATCGACGCCGTCGCCCGCTGCGTGCTCTTCTGCGACGAGTGGGCGCAGGCATCCCATGGGGGCGAGCTGACCGGCGCGGTGGATGCCGGCCGCATCGCGCGCGCCGACGTCACGGACCTCGGGGCGGTGCTGGCGGGCGCGGAGGCCGGGCGTCCGGGCGACGATGCGACGACGCTGTTCGACTCGACCGGTCTGGCGATCCAGGATCTCGCGATCGCCGCCGCGGTGCTGGCGGCCCTGCGCGAGGGGCGCATCGACGCGCCCGTGGCGCAGCTGTAGCGCCGGCCTAGACCTCGTGACCGACGGTGCCGACCTGGCCGCGCGGGAGCTTCCAGCGGAAGCCCTTCTGCGGCTCGGTCTTCGTCGTCTTCTTCTTGATGGTCGACATGCGCACGAGGCTGCAGTCGAAGCCCGACTGGTCGGCCTTGACGAGCCCGTAGCCGTGCTTGTCGAAGTCGGCGGTCTCGACCCACGTGTCGATCCCCTTGAGCGCGTCGATGATCGACGGCGGGGTCGCGGGGTTCGCGTCGTTGCCCTTCAGCGTCACGCCGCCGCCCGCGTCCAGATCGGTCTCGCCCAGCCCCTGCGAGGTCGTCGAGCCGCCGACGAACTCGGTGGCGACCGTCTTGCCCTTGCCGTCGAAGCCGCGCTCGACGCCGCCCGCGATGAACGTGTGGATGTCGCCGGTGACGAAGACGACGTCCTTGATGCCCTTCTCGTCGATGTGCTGCAGCAGCTCCTCGCGCTCGCGCGGGTAGCCCTGCCAGGCGTCGAAGGTGTAGAACGAGTCGCCGAGGACCTTCGTCGGCATGATCGTGACCTCGTTGGCCAGGACCTTCCAGGCGGCCTTGGACTGCGAGAGCTGGTCCTTGACCCAGTTCATCTGGGTGCGGCCCAGGAAGTCGCGCGGCTGGTCCCAGTCGGCGCACGCCGGGGCGACGGCGTCGTCGCAGGGCTGGTTCTGGCGGTACTGACGCTGGTCCATGATGATCAGGTCGACGGTGCTGCCGAACTGCAGCCGGCGGTAGATCCGCGTGCCCTTGCCCTTGCCGGCGCCGAAGGTCGGCATGCTCTCCTGCCAGGCCTTGTAGCCGGCCTGCTTGCGCGCAGTCGAGTACTTCTGGACCGCCGGCAGGCCGCCGTCGGCCTCCTTGCCGGCGTAGTTGTCCTGCACCTCGTGGTCGTCCCAGAGCGAGACGAACGCGAACTGCTGGTGCATCCGGCGCAGGTTCTCGTCCTTGCGGTAGAGCGAGTACTTCCTGCGGTAGTCGGCGAGCGTCAGCGCGACCGGGCGCCCGTCGTTGTAGCCCGGCAGCGGCGAGCCGATCGTGTCGTCGCGGACGGCCGTGCCGTCCTTGACCGTGTGGTAGGTCTCGTCGTAGATGTAGTCGCCCAGGCAGACGACGAAGTCGAGGTCCTGGGCGTTCAGGTGGGCGAGCGCGTTGTACCAGCCGTGCGTGTAGTCCTGGCAGGACCAGAAGGCGAAGTTCACCGGCTGCCTGGAGCCGGCGGGCAGTGCGGTGCGAAAGCGCCCGACCGGCGAGTCCTTCGTCTTCGTGCTGAAGCGGTAGAAGTACTCCTCGTAGGGCTTGAGCTTGGAGACCTGGGCCTTGAGCGAGCCGTTCACGTCCGGGCCCGTCGGGACGTTCGTGCGCGTGACGACCTTCCGGAAGCCCTTGTCGAGGGCCACCTCGAGCTGCGCGGTGCCGGCGCTCTTCACGCCGTCAAGGCGCGACCACAGGACGATCGAGTTCGGCGTCGGGTCACCCGACGCGAGCCCGTCGGCGAACGAGCCCGCGGAGCGCAGCGGCCTTCCGGCGCCCTTGGCCCAGGCGAGCTGCGCGAGGACCTCGGGGGCGACGATCGTCGCCGCGCCCACGGCGGCGGCCTTGCTCACGAACTGACGGCGGGTCTGCACGAAACGCTCCTCTGATGCCTGGACCGGTGTGGACGCGAGTATCCACGATGGCGGGGTCGCCGCGCGGAAGTTCACCGCGTGGTCACGCGCCCGCCCGAGGGGCCGTCAGCGCAGCGGGACGAGCAGCGAGATGCGCAGCGGGCCGGAGGGGAAGGCGCGCCCGGTGAACGAGATCGCGTCGTAGCGACGCCCGTGCCAGGTCACGACACCGCGCTTGGGGATGTGCGCGGGGGCGGGGTCGAACGTGCTGCCGGGGACCAGGACGCCGCGCTCGCGCAGGATCACCGCGCCACCGGTGAAGCGGGTCAGCAGCTTGATGTAGCCCGTGTCGTCCTGGATCGCGAGGGTGATCTTCCCCTCGTTGCGCCCGCCCGGGCCGCGCAGCGTCATCGACGCCGGTGCGAGCACGAACGGCCCGCCGACGTCGACGACGAAGTTCCTCCCGCGCGAGCCGCGCACGCGCACCATGTGGTAGCGGCGCACATGGAAGAAGCCGTCGCGCACGGCGGCGGTGATGCCCGCGCGGTCGCGCGCGGCGAGCGCGGTGCGGTAGGCCTTGTCGTGGGCGACGTAGTTCAGCGCCTGCTGCACCCGGCTGCCGCGCGTCTCGGCGTCGAACAGCCGCATCGCGACCTTCCCGAGGACGTCGGTCGCGCTGACCCGGCCCCCGGCTGCGCAGGAGCGCAGCGCGGACGGCGGCACCATGACGGAGATGCGCAGCGGGCCGGAGGGGAACGCCGTCCCGCGGAACGTGACGGTGCGGTAGTGCACGCCGGGCGCCGCCGCGCCACCGGCGACGTGGCGTGAGCCGGAGCGCACGATGACCGTCGAGCCGGTCAGGCCGGAGGTGATGCCCGCAAACGACGCGGGGTTCATGACCGAGAGCACGTACGTCCCTGCGAGCGCCCCGCCGCTCGTGTAGAGCCGGCCGTGGACCGGCGACATCACCGGGACGTGGCCGACGTCGGCGACGACCTTCGAGCGGTGGCGGATCGTGATGTGGAGGATCTGGTGCTTGAGCAGCGGCTGCAGCGCGGTGATCGTCGCGGCATGGTTGCCGCTCGCGACGGCGTCCGCGAGCGCGCTCGAGCGGCCCAGGCGGCGCATGGCGTTGGCGCCGTTGCGCCCATGCGCGCCCTGGAAGTAGATGCGCTTGGCGACGCCCGCGAGGGTGGCGACGGTCGTCGCCCGGCAGCGTGCCGTCCCGCTGGCGGCGGGGCTCGCGAGGATCGGCGGCGTCGTGCCCGCGTCGGCGACGGTGACCGCCTGGCGCGTGGTCGTCGCCGGCGGCGTCTGCGCGCTGCTCCCGCATGCCGCGATCGCGGCGGAGAGGCCTGTGGCGCCGAGGACGGCGAGGACGGTTCGGGGACGGTGCGGCACGTCACCCATGCTGCGCCCGCGCGCGTAACGCTGCGTAAAGGGGGCGCTACAGCGGGATGTTGCCGTGCTTGCGCTTGGGCTGTGCCACGCGCTTGGTCAGCAGCGTCTCGAGCGCGTTGATGACCTTCGGGCGCGTCTCGTGCGGGATGATCACGTCGTCGATGTATCCGCGCTCGGCCGCCGAGTACGGGTTCGCGAAGCGCGCCTTGTAGTCGGCCATCAGCTTCTCGCGCCGGTCGTCCGGCGTGGGGGACCTGGCCAGGTCGCGACGGTAGATGATGTTGACCGCGCCCTCGGGACCCATCACGGCGACCTCGGCCTGCGGCCAGGCGAAGTTGAAGTCGGCGAGCAGGTGCTTGGAGGCCATGACGTCGTAGGCGCCGCCGTAGGCCTTGCGCGTGACGACGGTGACCTTCGGCACGGTCGCCTCGGTGAAGGCGTAGAGGAGCTTGGCGCCGTGGCGGATGATGCCGCCCCACTCCTGGCTCGTGCCCGGCAGGAAGCCCGGCACGTCGCAGAACGTCAGCAGCGGGACGTTGTAGGCGTCGCAGGTGCGCACGAAGCGCGCGGCCTTCGCGCTGGCGTCGATGTCGAGCACGCCGGCCAGCTGCGCCGGCTGGTTGCCGACGACGCCGACCGCGTAGCCGTTCAGGCGCGAGAAGCCGCAGATGATGTTCTTGGCCCAGTGCTCGTGGATCTCGAAGAACTCGCCGTCGTCGACGATCGCGCGCACCACGGTGCGCATGTCGTAGGGCTTGTTCGGATTCTCCGGGACGAGCGAGTCGAGCTCGGGGTCCATGCGGTCCGGGTCGTCGGTGGGCGCGACGCGCGGGGGCGTCTCGAGGTTGTTCTGCGGCAGGAAGGACATGAGGTAGCGCGTGTCCTCGAGCAGCGCGTCCTCGTCCTCGGCCGCGAGGTGGGCGACGCCGGACTTCGAGTTGTGCGTCATCGCGCCGCCGAGCTCCTCGAACTCGACCTCCTCGCCGGTGACCGTCTTGATCACGTCGGGGCCCGTGATGAACATGTGCGAGGTCTCCTTCACCATGAAGATGAAGTCCGTGATCGCCGGCGAGTAGACCGCGCCACCCGCGCACGGGCCCATGATCAGGCTGATCTGCGGGATCACGCCCGAGCACATGACGTTGCGCACGAAGACGTCCCCGTAGGCGCCGAGCGAGACGACGCCCTCCTGGATCCGTGCGCCGCCCGAGTCGTTGATGCCGATCACGGGGCAGCCGATCTTCGCGGCCAGGTCCATGATCTTGCACATCTTCTCGGCCATCACCTCGCCGAGCGAGCCGCCGAAGACGGTGAAGTCCTGGCTGAAGACGCAGACCCTGCGCCCGTCGATCGTCCCGTGCCCGGTGACGACGGCGTCGCCCCAGGGACGGTTCTTCTGCATGTCGAAGTCGTAGGTGCGGTGGCGCACGAACGTGTCGAGCTCCTGGAAGGAGCCCTCGTCGAGCAGCTTCTCGATCCGCTCGCGGGCCGTGTACTTGCCGCGGGCGTGCTGCTTGGCCTCCGCCTCGGGCGACCAGTGCTCGGCCTGCTCGCGCAGCTCGGCCAGATGGGCGAGCTTCTCGTCGAAGGTTTCCGGGTGCTGAAGGCGTGCCATGCGGCCGCGGAGTCTAATCGCCGCTCCGCCGCGGCGGCCGGCGGGCGGCTCAGGCGCTCAGGCGGCGCGGGCGGCGGAGACGACGCGCGACATCGCAGGCCCGAACACGACGTCCTCGCCCGCGACGGCGGCACTGAAGTGGAAGCCCTGCAGGACGTCGCAGCCGAGCCGCGTCAGCTCGGCACCCGCGGCGTGCGTCTCGACGCCCTCCGCGACGACGCGCATGCCGAGGCTGTGGCCCAGCTCGATCGCGAAGTGGACGATCGCGGCGTCCTGGGGGTCGTCGTGCATGCGCCTGACGAAGCTGCGGTCGATCTTCAGCTCCCCGACGGGAAGGGCCCGCAGGGACCCCAGCGACGAGAAGCCGGTCCCGAAGTCGTCGACGGAGATCGTGACGCCCAGGGCGGCGAGCCGGTGCACGACCGGCACGGTGATCTGCGGGTCCGCGGCGGCCATGCTCTCGGTGATCTCGAGCACGAGCGCCTGCGGCGCGACGCCGCTCGCCCGGCACAGCTCGTGTACCCGGTCGGGCAGATCGGCCTGCGCGAGGCTGCGCGGGGAGAGGTTGACCGAGACGGTGACGTCGTGGCCCTGCGCGCGCCAGCCGGCGAGCCGGCCCAGCGCCTTGCCGATCACCTCGTAGGTCAGCGGCACGATCAGGCCGGTGTGCTCGGCGACGGCGATGAACTCCTCCGGCGGCACCGGATCGCGGCCCTCGTCGAACCAGCGGGCGAGCGCCTCGAGGCCGACGACCGCCCCCGAGCGCGCGTCGATCTGCGGCTGGTAGAAGACGTCGAGCCCGCCCTCGTCGAGCGCGCGGCTGAGCGCACCCGCCATCGTCAGGCGCATGACGCTGTTGTCGTCGCGGTCCTCGGCGTAGCGGTCGACGCCGGAGGTGCTGTGCTTGGCCTGGTACATCGCGACGTCCGCGCGCCGCATCAGGACGTCGACGTCGTCCCCGTGGGCGGGGTGCAGCGCGATGCCGATGCTCGCGCTGAGCGGGAAGTGGATGCCGGCGACCTCGACGGGCCGCGCGACCGCCTCGCGCAGCTTGCCGGCGATCGCGTCGGCCGCCTCGCCAGAGGCGACCGGGTCGAGCAGGATCGCGAACTCGTCGCCTCCCAGGCGGGCGACCGTGTCGCCCTCGCGCAGCGTCTCGCGCAGGCGCGCGGCGACCTGCCGGAGCACCTCGTCGCCGACGTGGTGGCCGAGCGTGTCGTTGACCTCCTTGAAGCGGTCGACGTCGATCAGCATCACGGCGACGACCTCGCCGGCGCGGTGGCTCGTCGCGATCGCGTGCTCGACGCGCTTGCGGAAGCGCACGCGGTTCGGCAGGCCGGTGAGCGCATCGGTCATCGCGAGCCGCTCGCTGAGGACGGCGTGGCGCCCGGCGCGGTGGGCGGCCAGCAGCGGCAGGCCGACGAGCGGCAGCAGCACGGGCGCGTAGTCGAGCGCCAGCACGGCGAGCGGGGCCATCCCGAGCAGGATCGCCTCCGTCCCGGAGTGGAACATGAGGTCCGAGGAGAGCTGCCGGCGCAGCGGCACGCCGGTGTGGAGCGAGATCGCCGCGGCGACCAGCAGCGAGTTCAGGGCGAAGAAGACGGCGGCGGCGAGGACGAACGCCGGGACGTCGACGGCGCGGAAGTGCGCCGGGTGCCCGATCGACGTCAGCGCGCCGAGTACGACGGCGGCGGCGGCGACGGCGAGCACGTACTGGGCGATGTTGAAGGCGGTGCGGTGCCGCGGCTTGCCGCTGCGCGCGTCGGCGACGAGGCTGCCGAGCGAGTGCGCGAGGATCGCGAGCGTCAGCCCGTGTGAGATCAGCAGGGCGAAGGTGAAGCTCGTCGACGGGGTGACCTCGCCCGCGTCGGCGCCGACCTTGATCGGCAGCAGCTCGCCGGCGACGACTGCCGCGATCAGCAGGACGACGGGCAGCGAGAGGTGGTGCAGCGCAGCGGGGCCGCGGGTCGCGGCGAGCGTGGCGAGCACGCCGATGCCCGCCACGGTGACGGAGAGCACGTAGGTGCCGGCGAGCTTCTGTCGGGGCGGAGCGCTCATACCCACTGGTGCTTGTCGGCAGGTTGGGGCGCTAATCGGAGTACTGCACGGCGTGATGGCCGCCCCGCCCCGGCGGGGCGTCCATCACGCGCCGGCGCGTCAGCGCCACTTGCGTCCCTGTGCCATGCGGCAGATCAACAGCGTCATGCGATCTCCCCGTTCTGGTTCAGCGCCACTTCGTGCCGGCGCCGAGGGCCTCGACGACCGCGAGGATCGCGGCGACCGACATGGCGAGGCGGATCAGGCGTGCCTTCATCATTGAAGGTCTCTCCTTGGTGCACGGGCTCGCCTCATGCGAGCCGCCGGTGAGTGGTCGGCACCCCCCGCATGGACCTGTAGCGCGGGCGTTCCGCCGTCCACCGTTCGTCCACTACCGCTCATCGCAGGTCGAGTGGGCGGGGCGCAGCGTCAAGGGGGCCGGGCGCCGTGCCGATGAGGGGCGCATGCTGATCGGCCTGCTGCTGCTCGCCTGCCTGCTGAGCGTCCCGCTCGCCGGCGGGCGCCTGGGCGCACTCGCCGACCTGCGCCTGCGCGCGCCCTCGCTGGCGTTCATCGCGCTCGCGCTGCAGGTGGTCATCGTGACGCTCGTCCCGGGCGGCGCGCCGTGGATCCATCGCCTCGCACATCTGACGAGCTATGCGCTGCTCGCGGCCTTCCTGATCGCCAACCGGCGCGTCCCCTACCTGTGGCTCGCGGGCCTGGGCGGAGCGCTCAACGTGCTCGCGATCGTGGCGAACGGCGGCGTCATGCCCGCGAGCGCGCGCGCGCTCGCGGCGGCGGGGATCCGCCTGGACCCGTCGGAGTTCCTCAATTCGACGGCGCTGCGCCACCCGCATCTGCTCGCGCTCGGCGACGTCTTCGCGGTGCCGACGTGGCTGCCCGTGCAGAACGTCTTCTCGCTCGGCGACGTGCTGATCGTGGTCGCCGCGTTCCTTGCACTGCACCGCATCTGCGGCTCGCGCCTGCCGGGGCGCCGGGTGGCGCCGGCGGAGGTGGGTTAGCCGCGCGAGAAGGGCCGGTGGTGCGCTGCGCCGAGGTCGTCGAGGACCGCGGTCAGGATGCCGGTGATGTGGTCGTCGTCGAGCGCGGCGGTCGCAGCGGGCTCCGGCTCGGGCTTGGGCTCCGGCTCGGGCAGGGCCTCGGCCGTAACGGTCGGCTCGACCTCGGGCGGTGCGAGCGTGGCGGGTTCGGGCTCCACCGCCTGCTCCGGCGCGGGCGGCGCCTCGTCGGCGGGCTCGGGTGCGGCGTCGCTCGCCGGTTCGACCGCGCGACGGCGGCCGAACAGACGGGCGAAGAAGCCCCTGCGTTCCTGCTGAGACGCCGGAGTGTCGGTCTCGGTCGCTTCTGGCCAGGGCTCAGGCTCTGGTGTGGGTGGCGGGATGCTGACCTGCGGCGCGGCGGGCTGGGGCTCGGGCTCCGGCGCGGGCGCGGGCGCCGGCCGCAGCGCCGCCGCGGTCAGCGTGACCTTCGTTCCCCACCCGCTGGGCTCGAGCGCAACCGTGCCCCGCACTGTGTCGCCCTCCCAGGCGACGGCGGTCTCGGGCTCCAGACGGGTGATGCGGATCTCGCCGAAGTCACCGAGGTGACGGGCGAGCGCTTGGACGTCACTGATCTCCGCCCACAGTTCGGGCGGGGACTTCACGAGGGTGCGCTGCGCGCGTGGCTCGGCCATGACGCTCCCTGGTTTCGCCGCCTCGTGCCGCCGCTCCTGCCCGGCCCGCACGGTTCGGTCAACCTGCAACAGAGTTGTCGCGGCCCCGCGCCCAAGCGAGCCTCCGCTGCCACATGGGCGCTGGGAGGGTGAGCCGGTGAGCGAATCGGATGCAGAAGCGTCGGCTATGCCGACGGAATCGCATTCGATCTGGCGAGAGCGGCAAACGGCGGCGCTCGCCACGCGACAGTGGGGCCTTGTGACCCGCCGACAGCTGCTCGGGCTGGGCTACACGCCGGCAGCGATCCACCTTCGTGTGGCGGCGGCACGTCTGCACCGCGTGCATCGAGGGGTGTACTCCGTCGGCCACCCGGTCCTGGCCCGCGAGGGGCGCTGGATGGCCGCGGTCCTCGCCTGCGGCCAGGGCACGGACCTCAGCCACCGGGCCGGCGCCGCGCTCTGGGAGCTGCTCCCCGCGCGCGGGCCGATCGAGGTCACGACCGGACCTGGCCGCCGCGCACCTGCCGGGCTGATCCTGCACCAGACACGCCGGCTCGACCCGAGCGAGCGCACGACGCGTCGCGGCATCCCGGTGACCACCGTCGAGCGGACGATCGCCGACCTCGCGGGCGTCGTCTCACCCCCGCGGCTCGAGCGGGTGCTCGCCCGCGCCGAGGCGCTCGAGCTCGTCGATGTGCCGACGCTGCTGGCATGCGCGCACCACCGGCCCGGCGCCGCCGCACTGCGCGCCCTCCTCGCCGACTGGATCCCGTCGCTCACCCGCAGCGAGCTCGAAGACCGCCTGCTGGCCGTCGTTCTCGGTGCCTCACTGCCCAGGCCCGAGGTGAACGCGCGCCTGAGCGGCTACGAGGTCGACCTGCTCTGGCGCTCGGCGCGCGTCGTGGCCGAGGCCGACGGCCACGGCTACCACGGGTCACGTGCGCAGGTCGAGCGCGACCGCCGTCGCGACGCCGTGCTCACCGCCCGCGGTTACCGGGTGCTGCGGTTCACCTGGCAGCAGGTGACTCGCCGCCCGGGCGAGGTGCTCCGGGCGCTCGGCGCAGCGCTCGCCTGACCCCTACCCCGCGAACGGCCTGGCCACCATGAAGAAGATCGCGATCAGGATCAGGCCGCCGTTGAGCGCTCCGACCTTCATGACGCTCCCGAAGAGCTTCTCGTACTCGGCGCCCAGTGCGCCCGTCCGCTCCGGGCCGAGGTCGCGGTCGGCGAGCTCGGCGAGCTTGCGCTCGCGCGGCGTGAAGAACGCGCCGCCGAAACCGAAGATCACGACGATGATGATCAGCGGGACCGTGACCCACGTCTGGCTCCACAGGTGCCGGTCGCTCGCCAGGTAGATGCCGGTCAGCAGGGTCAGCACCATGAACGGCGTGATCAGCCGCCGTCCGATGCGCAGCTGCGTCCGGTGCACGGTCGGCATCGCCGGCGGGTGGTTGGCCTTCAGCCACGGGAGCGCGATCGGGTAGGCGAACGTCACGCCGAAGGCGAGGACCACGCACATGACATGGACCGCGACGACGACGTCGAAGAAGTAGATGGCCGGGGCGACGATCATGCGGCGGAGCCTAGCGGCGCCGCCGCAGTGCCTCAGAACGTCGGCTGGTACTTGCCGAAGACGTCCTTCATCGCGCCGCAGACCTCGCCCATCGAGCAGCGGTCCCTGAGCGCGACGCGGATGTGCGGCACGAGGTTGTCGGTGCCGCGCGCGGCCTCGCGCAGCTCCTCGAGGCGCTGCTGCACGAGCGCCTGGTCACGCGAGGCCTTGAACGCCTTCAGGCGGTCGAGCTGCTCGCGCTCGGACTCGGGGTCGACGCGCATGAGGTCCGGGACCTCGAGCTCGTCCTCGACGTACTCGTTGACTCCGACGACCACGTCCTGCCCGATCCGATAGCGCTCCTGGTAGCCCCAGGCCGACTCGTCGATCTCGTTGGTGATGAACTGGATCGCGTTGACCGACCCGCCGAGCTCGTCGATCTTGCCGATCAGCTCGAGCGCGCGCGACTCGATCTCGTCGGTCAGCGACTCGACGTAGAAGGAGCCGGCGAACGGGTCGACCGTCTCGGTCGCTCCCGACTCGGCGGCGATGATCTGCTGCGTGCGCAGCGCGATCTTGGCGGCGCGCTCGGTGGGCAGCGCGAGCGCCTCGTCGAAGCCGTTGGTGTGCAGCGACTGCGTGCCGCCGCAGACCGCGGCGAAGCCCTGCAGCGCGACGCGCACGATGTTGTTCTCCGGCTGCTGGGCGGTCAGCGTCACGCCGCCGGTCTGCGTGTGGAAGCGCAGCATCATCGACTTCGGGTTCTTGGCCCCGAAGCGCTCGGCCATGATCGTCGCCCACATGCGGCGCGCCGCGCGGAACTTCGCGACCTCCTGGAAGACGTTGTTGTGGCCGTTGAAGAAGAACGCCAGGCGCGGAGCGAACTCGTCGACGTCGAGGCCGCGGTCGACCGCGCCCTGCACGTAGGCGATGCCGCTGGACAGCGTGAACGCCACCTCCTGGACCGCCGAGCAGCCCTTCTCGCGGAAGTGGTAGCCGGAGATCGAGATCGTGTTCCAGCGCGGGATCTTCTCGTTGCAGTACTCGAAGATGTCCGTCGTCAGGCGCATCGTCGGCCCGGGCGGGTAGATGTAGTTGCCGCGCGCGATGTACTCCTTGAGCACGTCGTTCTGCGTCGTTCCGCGCAGCTTCTCGCTCGGCACGCCCTGCTCCTCGCCGACGAGGTCGTAGAGCATCAGCAGCACGGCCGCCGGCGCGTTGATCGTCATCGACGTCGACACCTGGTCGAGCGGGATCCCGTCGAACGCGGTGCGCATGTCGTCGATCGTGTCGATCGCGACGCCGGTGCGCCCGACCTCGCCGTAACAGAGCGGATCGTCCGAATCCAGGCCGAGCTGGGTCGGCAGGTCGAAGGCCATCGACAGCCCGGTGCCGCCGCGCGAGAGCAGGTAGCGGTAGCGCTCGTTCGACTCCTTCGCGCTCGCGTAGCCCGCGTACTGGCGCATCGTCCACTGCTGCTTGCGGTACATCTCGCGATGAACGCCGCGCGCGTAGGGGAACTCGCCGGGCTCGCCGAGGCGCAGCTCCTCGGGAAGGTCGGCCTCCGTGTACAGCGGTTTGATCTCGATGCCCGAGTCGGTGAACTTCCGGGGGTCGTCAGGGCCGACGATCGGGGCGATCGTCAGGCGCTCGTCCGGGGTGGTGGCCATGTGCGAACCGTACCGCCGCGCGGCCGCCGGGGGACCTCAGGCGCAGACGTTGATCGAGGTGCGCAGCGACTTCTTGGGCGCCTTCCCCTTCTTCACCTTGATGTACGCCCGCGCGCGCACCGTGATGGTGGACCCGATCCGTGCGCTCGCCGTGACCCTGAGCGTTTGCGTGAACGGCGCCGAGCGGTCGATCTTCACGACCTTCGAGCCGATCGAGAAGTCCGCGCGCGTCACCTTCACGAACACGTTGCCCTTGCGCTTCTGGCGCTTCCAGGTGAGGGTCACCTTGAAGGTCGAGCCGGGCTTCACGCACGCCGTCGGAACGCCGAGGCTGATCGATGCGCCGGGGACGGTGGACGTCGTCGTGCGCGTGATGGGCCCGGGCGACGGCGTCGGCCTGGGGCTCGGGCTCGGGCTCGGTGTGGGGGTCGGCGGCGGGCCCGGCACAGGAGCCGGGGTCGGCTCACCGAGCGGATCGAGCCGCACGACGCGGATCGCGCCGCCGCTGCCGCGCCAGACGGCGTAGCCGCTGCCGTCCGGCGCCGCGGCCAGGTGCGGCGCGCCGAACGTCTCGCCGAACGCGAGGTTCGCCGGCGCGCTGAAGGTCGCCCCGGAGGTGTCCGAGCGCGTGTAGCGCAGGCGCCCGCCGCCGGCCGTCGTGTGCCAGAGCACGTGGATGCGTCCCGAGGAGTCCTGAGCGGACTGGGCCTCGCCGATGTCGTCGTCGAGCGACGATGGGCCCTCGATGGAGGTCGGCGGGCCGAAGGCGTTCATCGTCGTGGCCTGGAACCTGCGGATGAGCAGGTGTGGATTGCCGGCGACGTCGCTCGTGTAGACGACGTACGTGCCGTGCGTACTGGAGTTCAATGAGGTGTCGACGATGTCCGGTTCAGGACTTGCGAGCGGGATTGTGAGGTTCCAGTTGCTGCTGTTCGAGATGCCCGCCCAGTCAACGCTCTGACTCAGCCGCACCGCGTACTCGAGGGTCCCGAGATTGTTTCCCACCCAGACGAACTTCTCGGCGGTCTCCAGCGCGCGAGTCGCCGCGGTGCCGTAGACGTAGCCGGGGTCGCCTGAAGCCACGAGGCCGGAGTTCGTGCCATCCATGACCTCCACCTGGTAGCCCTCCGCTGGGGTCACGAACACCGACGGCGAACCGTCGACCAACGCGCCGTCCGCGCCGATGTCCGCCGCCGTCGGCGTCACCCCGAGCGGCG
>DATCDC010000085.1:0-4153 GCA_036510915.1 Solirubrobacteraceae bacterium
GGGGCTCACGCTCGTCGGCGTCGACAACCTGCCCGGCTCGGTGCCGCTCGAGACGACCGAGCTGCCGCGCGAGTGCGTCCTGCTCTTCGGCCAGGAGGGCACCGGCCTCTCCGACGGCGCCCGCGCGGCCTGCGACGTCACCGTCTCCATCGCGCAGTACGGCTCCACCCGCAGCATCAACGTCGGCGCCGCTGCCGCGATCGCGATGCACGCATGGGTCCGACGCCACACCTTCGGCCAGGGACCGCAAGCCGTCTGAGCCGCCATGGCACGCTTCGAGGCATGAGCGGGGACGTCGTAGGCCGAACCGGCGCGGCCGTCTACGCCTTGATCGGGCTCCGCTTCCTGCTCGAGCTCGCGCTCTGGGCATCGTTCACGCTCGCGCTCGTCCGACTCGTCGACGGTCCGCTCGGGTGGGTCATCGGACTGCTCCTGACAGCCGCGGTCACGACGCTGTGGGCCCTGCTCCTCTCTCCCCGCCGCCCCGTCCGCCTTCCGCTGGCGGCACGTGTCGCGCTCGAGCTGATCCTGTTCGTCACTGCTGCCGCGCTGCTCGCCGCGTCAGGGCTGGCGACGGCGGCCGCGGCCCTGCTCCTGCTCGAGCTGCTCGACCTCGCCCTGCTGCAGGGCCCGGACAAGCACGCCCTCTGACGCTGCGGCGGTCGCCGCGCCGCGGCGTGGCAGGGTGAGGGACGTGGGTGACGACGTGGCCGGCCGCGATCCCGGTTCCGGCGTACCGCTGCGCAGCTGGCGGGATGATCTTCGGCTGCTTCGCGAGCGCAACCTCGGCCTGCTCGTGGCGTCGCGCCTCGTCTCGGACTTCGGCACCGGCGTCGCCCCGATCGCGCTCGCGTTCGGGGTCCTCGGGCTCCCGGGCGGGGACGCGCAGGGCCTCGGGTTCGTGCTGTTCTGCGCCGCCGTCCCTCGCCTGCTGTTCCTGCTGTTCGCCGGAGTCCTCGCCGACCGCGTCCGGAGCCGGGCGCACCTCATGGCGGTCGCCGAGGTCGCCGCCGGGGCGGCTCAGCTCGTCGCGGCCGGGCTGTTCCTCACCGGCCGGGCGACGGTTCCTGCGCTGGCCGCGCTGGCCGTCGTGAACGGCACCGCCGTCGCCGTGATCTTCCCGACGATGTCCGGTCTGATGCCGCAGATCGCGTCGGGGGAGGCGCTTCAGTCGGCCAACGCGTTCGTCCGCCTGTCGTCGAACATCGCCGGGATCCTGGGCGTCGCCGCGGGCGGGCTGCTGGTGGCGACCGTCGGCGCGGGCTGGGCGCTGCTCATCGACGGCGTCTCCTTCTTCGTGTCTGCCGTCCTCCTCCTGCTGATGCGGTCGGCACGCGCTCGCACCGACGCCGACGACGGGCCGCCGGCCAGCGTGCTCGGCGACCTCCTGCACGGCTGGCACGAGTTCACCGCGCGCAGGTGGGTCTGGGTCATGGTGGCGCTGTTCTCCCTGTCGAACTTCGGCTTCACCGCGGCCATCGACGTGCTCGGCCCCGTGCGCTCGCTCGAGTCGTGGGGTGGGGCGCGCGGCTGGGCCGTGGTCCTGACCGCGTTCTCGATCGGCACTGTGGTGGGTGTCATCGGCGCGATGCGCCTGCGGCCGAACCGCCCGCTGCTCGTCGCGCTGGTGGCCCAGACGCTCGTGGCGCTCCCGCTGCTGGCCATGGCGCCGCCGCTCCCGCTCCTCGTCGTCGCGGCGCTCGCCTTCGTCTCCGGGGTGTGCGTCGATATCTTCGAGGTGCTGTGGCAGACCACGCTGCAGCAGTACATCCCGCCGGAGTCACTCTCGCGGGTGTCGTCCTACGACTGGCTCGGGTCGATGGCCCTGACACCCCTCGCCCTCGCCACGGCGGGAGCCCTCGTCGCCACGGTCGGGCTCGAGGGCGCCCTGTGGATCAGCGGCCTGCTCGGCAGCGCGGCATCGCTCGGCCTGCTGGACCCCCAGATCCGCTCGCTGCGCCGGGGCCGGTACGAGGACGCCCCGAGCGTTCTGCCGTCGACGGCGTGACGAGCGTTACCCGCGAGTTGCTCGCACGTCTGGAGGCGGCCACGGGGTGCGTGACAGGATGGGCGAGGTCCCGCAGGCATCGTGGCCTCGCGGATGTTGATGCACGACTGTCGTCTGGAGCGCGTTCGCCATGCCCATCGCCACCCCTGAGGTCTACGCCGAGATGCTCGACCGCGCCAAGGCCGGCGCGTTCGCCTACCCGGCGATCAACTGCACGTCCTCGCAGTCCATCGTCGCCGCCATCCGTGGCTTCGCCGAGGCGGAGAGCGACGGCATCGTCCAGTTCTCCTGGGGCGGCGCGGAGTTCGCGTCCGGCCAGCTGGTCAAGGACATGGTGACGGGCGCCGTGGCGCTGGCGGAGTTCGCGTACGTCGTCGCCGACAAGTACGACGTCCAGATCGCGCTGCACACCGACCACTGCCCGAAGGAGAAGCTCGACGGCTACATGCGGCCGCTCATCGACGTCTCCCTCGAGCGGGTGGCCGCGGGCCGCCTGCCGCTGTTCCAGTCGCACATGTGGGACGGCTCTGCCGTGCCGCTCGAGGAGAACCTCGACGTGGCCGAGGAACTCCTCGACACGTGCCACCGCGCCAACATCATCATGGAGCTCGAGATCGGCGTCGTCGGCGGCGAGGAGGACGGCGTCACCGCCGCCCACGACGCCAAGTTGTTCTCGACCGCCGAGGACGGTCTCGCGACCGCCGCGAAGCTCGGTCTCGGCGAGCGCGGCCGCTACATGGTCGCGGCGACCTTCGGCAACGTGCACGGCGTCTACAAGCCGGGCAACGTCGTCCTCACGCCCGGCATCCTCAAGGAGATCCAGGACGCCGTCGGCGCGAAGTACGGCAAGGACAAGCCGTTCGACCTCGTCTTCCACGGCGGCTCGGGCTCGTTGCTCTCCGAGATCCGCGAAGCGCTCGACTACGGCGTCGTGAAGATGAACATCGACACCGACACGCAGTACGCGTTCACCCGCCCCGTGGCCGACCACATGCTCAAGAACTACGACGGCGTCCTCAAGGTCGACGGCGAGGTCGGCAACAAGAAGGCCTACGACCCGCGCGCCTGGGGCAAGCTGGCCGAGGCCGGCATGGCCGCCCGCGTCGTGCGCGGCTGCGAGGACCTCCGCAGCGCCGGCACCAAGATCCGCTAGCGCCACCGCGCGCGCACGTACGACGGCCCCGAGGCCCCCTCGGGGCCGTCGGGCTGTCCCGCCCCCGGACGCTCGCGAACGCTCCAGGCGGGGATCCGCCATGCGGACCCGGCGAGCGCATCACCGTTCTAGAGTTGGTCCCGCGGCTGGATGATCGCCGTCGGGCTGCCCAGGCCCGAGCTCAACGTGCCTGCGTTCGGCGCCTCGGGCCGTCGCTACTTCGGCGACTTCGTCTGGCGCGAGCACGGTGCCATCGGGGAAGCCGACGGCGTGGGCAAGTACGGCGCGACGGGCCGCGAGATCCGCGCGGCACTGAGCGGCGAGCGCGAGCGTCAGACCGACCTGGAGCAGGCCGGCTGGCGTGTGGTGCGGTGGGTGACCGGCGATCCCGGAGCCCAGGTCGTCGCGAGGGTCAGCCGGACCCTGTACCTGGGACCCCGCCGCCCAGCCCGAACCAGGGGTTTGGAGGCCTGAATCAGCGGATTCGGGCGGGGATGAACCTGCTGTGGTCGCCTGGACTGGGGCGCACCGGGCAGTGGAGCAGGATCGTCCACCGGCTGGCAGGATCGGCGTGTGACCACGCCGATGGACCAGAACCTGCTCGGGGGCCCGCCCCCCACGCTGCTGCCCGACGACCCGCACCCGCGCGAGGAGCTCGCGGAGGGCGTCGACCCCTACGCCGTCGCCGCGGAGCACCCCACGAGCAGCCTGGCCTGGGCGACGCTCGCCGACCTCGCTTACGAGGACGGCCGGATCGTCGAGTCCTACGCCTATGCCCGCGTCGGCTACCACCGCGGGCTGGACCTGCTGCGCCGCAATGGGTGGAAGGGCCACGGTCCCGTCCCGTGGGAGCACGAGCCCAACCGCGGCTTCCTGCGCTGTCTGCACGCGCTGGCCCGCGCGGCCGCCGAGATCGGTGAGGAGGACGAGGCCACCCGCTGCACGCTCTTCCTGCGCGACTCGTCCGCCGCCGCGGCCGACGCGCTCGAGGG
>DATCDC010000086.1:0-3993 GCA_036510915.1 Solirubrobacteraceae bacterium
CGCGCCGGCGCGTGGCCGGTCCGCGCGACGATCAGGCGGTAGGCGCCGCGGGCCGGCATCACGCCGCCGCGGCGAGGAGGGCCGCCGCCCGTTCGAGGCCGTCGTCGCCGTGGAGGACCGTGCCCGGCGCCGTCGGGTCCCCGTCGGGAACCCACACGGCCGGCACGCTGCGCACGCCGCGCGCCGCCGCCAGCGCCGTCGCGGCGTCCAGCGCGCTGCGGGTCGCGCGCAGCGCGCAGGCCTTCAGCAGCGCGCTCGGGTGCAGCTCGCAGGCAGACCCTGCGATCACGACGTTGTCGGGCTCGGACATCGGGCGCCCGGCGGCGTAGGCCTGGCGGAACGCGGCGAGCGTGAACGCCACCGTGCGGCCGATCTGCTTGGCGTACGTCGCCGCGAGCATCCCGAGCTCGCTGTCGAACGGCAGCGGCTCGGGCCAGCGCAGCGCCTGCATGCCGCGGGCCGCGACCACCCGCGCGACCGCCTCGCGGTCCGGCGCCGGCTGCGGGCCGGGGAGGTCGCACGCGAGCACCGGGATCCACTCCGTGGCGACCGGCATCAGCTGCAGGATGCGCTCGGCGCTGAGGTACGCCTCGGGGCTCGCGAGGTCGAAGTAGAACGCGGGGTGGGCCTCGGCGTGCGGCCCGTGGCGCGTGACGTCCAGCGCCACGGCTCAGCCGTGGATGAGCCAGCCGTCGGCAGCGCGGGCGGCCTCGAGGACCGCCTCGCTGAACGTCGGGTGGCCGTGGATCATCGTGGCGAGCTCGGGGTAGCCGCCTTCGAGCAGCCGCGTGTTGACGAGCTCCTGGATCATGTCGGTCGCCTTGGAGCCGACGATGTGCGCGCCGAGGATCTCCCCGTACTGCTTGTCGCAGACGAGCTTCACGATGCCGGTCCGGTCGCCGTAGACGGTCGTTGCGCCGGCGACGCCGTAGGGGACCTTGCCGACGACGACGTCGTAGCCGGCCTCCTTGGCCTGCGCCTCGGTCAGCCCGAACGAGCCGACGTTCGGCAGGCAGAACGTCGCGCGCGGGATGTCGGGGTAGGAGAGCGGGCGCGGGTCGTGGCCGGCGGCGTGCTCGACGGCGATCACGCCCTCCTCGCTGGCCTTGTGCGCCAGCGCGGGCCCGGCGACGAGGTCGCCGATCGCGTAGATCCGCGGCGCGCTGGTGCGCAGCATCCCGTCGACGTCGATCAGGCCCGAATCGGCGATCTTGACGCCGGCGGCCTCCAGGCCCAGCCCCTGCACGTCGGGGCCGCGGCCGGTCGCGATGACGAGCCAGTCCGCCTCGCCCTGCTCGTCGCCGTACTGGAACGTCACCTTCTCCTCGTGGGACTCCACCGCGGAGACGAACGTCTTGGTGTGGACGTCGATGCCCTGCTTCTTGAAGGCGCGCGCGGCGACCTTGCTGATGTCCGCGTCCTCCGAGGGCAGGACGCGGTCCAGGCCCTCGAACAGCTGGACCTGCGCGCCGAGGCGCACGTACGCGCTGGCGATCTCCGTGCCCGAGGCGCCCGCGCCGACGACCGCCAGGCGCCCGGGCAGCTCACTGAGCGCCCACGCCTCCTCGGTCCCGATCACGCGCCCACCGAAGTCCGTGCCGGGGATCGAGCGCGCGACCGAGCCGGTCGCCAGCACGATCGCCCTGGTCGCCTCCAGCTCCTGACCGGAGACCGAGACGGTGCCCGCCTTGGTCAGCGACGCCTGGCCCTCGATGTAGTCGACCTTGTGCTTCGTCAGCAGCATCGCGACGCCGCCGGTCAGCGTGGACACGACCTCGCCGCGGCGCTCCATCACCCGCGCGAAGTCCACGACCGGCTCGCCGGCGCCGATCCCGAACTCGCTCGCCTCGCGGATCTCCTGCACGATGTCGGCGCTCCTGAGCACCGCCTTGGCCGGGATGCACGCCACGTTCAGGCAGCGCCCGCCGACGTCGCCCTTCTCGATGCAGGCGGTCGACATGCCCAGCTGCGCGGCCCGGATCGCGGTCACATAGCCGCCGGGCCCCGAGCCGATGACGATGCAGTCGTACGTCGCGGTAGCCATGAAACGAGTCTATGCACAACGCGCCGGCAGCCCGTCGGCGCCCCGCTTCAGCTGCCGGGACGGGGCACGCCGAGGCGCGCGAGCACCCGGACGAGCTTCCAGAACAGCCACCCGCCGAAGAACAGCACGGCGAGGCACAGCACGACGGCGGAGATGTTGCCGGCGACCATGATCGAGAGCCCGGCGATCACCAGCGAGATCGCCAGCAGCGCCTGGAAGCCGAGCACGGCCCAGTAGCGCTTGGTCCACATGCCCCAGGCCGCGAGCAGCATGATCGCCGCGAACAGCAGCACCCCGCTCAGCGATGGGGCCTTGCCCTGCACGTCGACGCCGGCGACGTAGAACAGGACGTTCAGCACGGCGAGCGTCGTCGCGGTGGCCGCGGCCACGACCAGGACGGTCGGACGCTCACCGGGGGCCAGCGGCTCGAGCCCCTCGCGGATCTCGTGGTCGCGCGCAGCCCCGCGCGAACGGCGCTCGGGCTCCGGCCCGGCGACCGGCTCGGCGGGCGTCGGCGGCACGGTCTCAGCCGCCTCGCGCCGTGCCGGCGGCTTGCGGCTACGCCGGCCCATGCACGGGCTCCCGCGCGGCGCCCGGCAGCGCCACCTTCTCGAGGATGGCCCGCAGGTCGCTCGCGGCGCCGTGCGGGTCGGCGGCGAGCGCGACGGCCCGCACGACGGCTGCGCGCGCGGCGCCGGCGCCGGCCACGGCGGCCAGCGTCTGCGCGTCCAGGCCGCCGATCGCGAACCACGGCAGGGTGGCCTGCGCCGCGGCGTAGGCGACGAGGTCCAGGCCGACGGCGGGGCGCCCGGGCTTCGTCGGGGTCGCGTGCACCGGCCCGACGCCCAGGTAGTCGGCCCCTGCGGCGTGCGCGGCGTCGACCTGCGCCGGGTCGTGCGTCGAGATGCCGATCAGCGCGCCGCGCCCGGCGAGCTGGCGCGCGCGCGCCACCGGCTCGTCGTCCTGGCCGACGTGCGCGCCGTCGGCGCGGGCCGCGGCGACGAGCTCCGGGCGGTCGTTGAGGATGAACAGCGCGCCCGCGTCGTCACACAGTGCGCGGGCGATCGCGGCGGCGGCGAGCAGGTCGGCCTCGCGCGCGTCCTTCTCGCGCAGCTGGAAGACGTCGACGCCGCCGGCCAGGGCGGGGCCGAGCACGTCCGCCAGCGCCCGCCCGCCGGGCGCGGCGCCGGTCACGAGGTACAGGCGCGCGCCGTCCAGGCGCGCGCGGCGCTCGGCAGCGTTCCGCATGCGCCCCAGTCTCGCAGGCCCCCGTGCGCGACGGGAGTAGCATGGATCTCGAACGGGAGCCCGGGGCACCGCGGGGCTGAGAGGGTGGCGCGCCGCCACCGACCGTCAACAGCTGATCCGGGTCATGCCGGCGAAGCGAGGAGTGGACGTTCTGTCGCACACGCAGCACACGAGCTACGACGTCGTCATCGTCGGTGGCGGGGCATGCGGCCTCGCGGTCGCCTGGCGCGCTCGTGGGCGCGGGCTGAGCGTCTGCGTGCTCGACCGCGGCGAGCTCGGCGCGGCGACCTCCGCGGTCGCCGCCGGGATGCTGGCGCCCGTCAGCGAGGCCGACGCCGGCGAGCCCGCGCTGGTCGCGCTCGGCATGGAGGGCGCGCGGCGCTGGCCGGCGTTCGCGGGCGAGCTCGAGGACGTGAGCGGAGCGGTGGTCGGCTACCGCGCCTGCGGCACGCTGGTCGTCGCGCGCGACCGCGACGAGGCCGAGGCGCTCGAGCGCGAGCTCGCGCTGCGCGAGCGGTTGGGCCTGCAGACGCGCCGGGTGCTGCCGTCCGAGGCGCGCGCGCTGGAGCCCGCGCTGGCGCCGACGGTGCGCCTCGCGCTCGAGGTGCCGAGCGACCACGCCGTCGACCCGCGTGCGCTGTGCGCCGCGCTGGCGGGCGCGGCCGAGCGCGCTGGTGCCGCGCTGCATCCCGGCGTCGAGG
>DATCDC010000087.1:0-47909 GCA_036510915.1 Solirubrobacteraceae bacterium
CTCGTCATCACCGCCGCGCAGGACGTCCTGTCGATCAACCTCCCGGCGGGTTCGTGGATGGTGTTCGCACGGATGGATGCCGCGAACGCGACCAGCAACGTGACGCGGCTCGAGTGCCGACTGCTCACCCCCGGTGACATCTCCGCCGACTTCTTCAAGACGCGGCTGGCGGCAAACACGAGCCCGACCGATCTGGTGTTCGCCTCGCCGTCGATGGAGGGGCCGGCCGACCTGCCGGGCGGCGGGGTCGTCCACGTTCAATGCGGATCGACCTCGGGCACCGGCATCGAGCTGATCGCCCGCCAGATCACGGCGGTGCGCGTCGGCAAGGTCTCGGTCCAATAGCGCATCGCGCGCGCAGTGCCCCGCGCGTCGCCCATGCAGCTGCCCGAGCCCGGGGCCACCGCTCGGTGAGCGCGTCCGGCCGGGTCGGCACCGGCGACGCCACGCACCGTGAGCGGCGGGATCGGGACGGTGGCCGAACTGCGCCTTGGACATTCGTAGAATCCCGCCCCGCATGCCGGTCAGAGCGACGAAGCGGGGGTCCGAGCGCACCCCTCTGGCGGGGTCCTGGGACGTCGTCGTCTGCGGCGCGTCGTTCGCCGGGCTGACCGTCGCCCGCGAGCTCGCCGGCGGCGGCGCCCGCGTGCTCGTCCTCGACCGCTACGAGATCGGCGAGAAGCAGACCTCGGCCTGCGCTGCGCCGACCGAGTGGCTCGAGCACCTCGGGCTCGCGGGCTCGGTGCGCCAGACGTTCGGCGAGCTCGTGATCAACACCCCCATGAAGCGCTTCCGCTGGGGCCTGCCGTTCACGTTCTCGACGTTCGACTACCGCGATATGTGCACGCTGCTGTGGGCCCAGTGCGGGGATGCCGAGTTCGAGACGGCGACCGTCGCCGGGCGCTCAGCAGGCGAGAACGGCGCCGTCGTCGTGCACAGCGACCGCGGCGACGTGCAGGCGCCGCTCGTCGTCGACGCGCTGGGCTGGCGCCGCGTGCTGAGCACGCGCGCGAAGCGCATCCAGCCGCCGAACGCGCACCTCTCACGCGGCCTCGAGGTCCACCCGCAGGGCGCCGGCGAGGACCTCGAGATCTGGCTCGACCCGCAGTACATCGGTCCCGGCTACTCGTGGAGCTTCCCCGCTGGCGACGAGCTCCGCGTCGGCGTCGGCTCGTTCGACCCGCGGATCCACGTCAAGGACCCGACGGTCGCGCTCGCCGAGCACCTCGACCTGCCGGCAGAGGCCTACCAGGGCAACTGGATCCCCCACCAGATGCGCGATCCGGTCGAGGACGGCGTCTTCTTCGCCGGCGACAGCGCCGGCCACTGCCTGCCCGTCACCGCCGAGGGCATCCGCCCCGCGTTCTACTTCGGCGTCGCCTGCGGGCGAGAACTGCGCCGCGTCCTCGACGGCCGCCAGACGCGCGAGCAGGCGCTCGAGCGCTACGCCGCCTTCTGCGAGGACAAGCGCTACGCCTGGCGCTGGATGCTGCGCGTGCAGCACATGGTCGGCCGCATCAACCCCTACCCGGCGATGACCAGCATGCTCGAGGCGATGAGCCACACGCGCTTCGTGCGCTGGTCCTTCTCGCACTACCTGGACATCTGCCCGCCGCAGTACGCGCTGCCGGCGCCCGGAGCCGAACCGGCCGCGGCGGCTCAGTCACGGACGATCAGGTAGACGCCGAGCGCGAGCACGGCGATGCCGGCGATCCGCGACAGGGTCACCGGCTGGCGCTCGACGCCGAGCAGACCCAGTCCGTCGATCACCACCGAGGCCGTCAGCTGCCCGGCGATCGTCGCCGCCGTCACGCCGCCCGCGCCGAGCGTCCCGACGGTGCTGAGCGCGGCAGTCACGTAGACCGCGCCGAAGGCGCCGCCGAGCAGCGCCCACCACGGGGCGCCGGAGATGTTCGACAGGCCGCCGAAGCCGCCCGCGATCGCCGTGACGGCCACCAGCACGGCGAGGCCGACGGCGAACGACACCGTCGCGGCGGGCAGGCGACCGACCGCGCGGCCGAGCGTCCCGTTGATCGGCGCCTGCGTGCCGACCAGACAGCCCGCGCCGACGACGGCGATGACGGCGGTCGTGCGGTCCATCTACTTCGCCTCCAGCCAGTTCTCCCCGACGCCGACGTCGACGGCCAGCGGCGGCAGCCGGTCCCCCCACGGGGCGACCATCTCGCGCTCCGCGAGCGCACGGACGTCGTCCATCTCGCCGGGCGGGCCCTCGAACAGCAGCTCGTCGTGGATCGTCAGGATCAGGCGCGTCGCCGGCCCGCCCGCGGCGAGCGCGCGGTGCGCGCGGATCATCGCCAGCTTCATGACGTCGGCGGCAGTCCCCTGGACGACGGTGTTGACCGCCAGGCGCTCGCCGAGCGAGCGCACCTGGTAGTTGCGCGCCCGCAGCTCGGGGATGTTGCGCCGGCGCCCGAAGAGCGTCGTGACGTACCCCTGTTCGGTGGCCTGCTCGATCGTCTCCTGCATGAACGTCGCGACGCGCGCGAAGCGCGCCAGATAGGCGTCGATGAACGTCCTGGCCTCCTCGCGCGGGATGTTCAGCCGGTCGGCGAGCCCGTAGTCGCTCAGGCCGTAGACGATCCCGTAGTTGATCATCTTCGCCTTCGAGCGCATCCCGGCGTCGATGTCGGCCTCGGCGACCTGGAAGACCTCGCGCGCCGTCGCGGTGTGCACGTCCTCGCCGCGCACGAAGATCTCCTTGAGCACCGGCTCGTCGGCGGCGTGGGCCAGGACGCGCAGCTCGACCTGCGAGTAGTCGGCCGACAGCAGCACGTTTCCGGGCGCCGCCTCGAAGCAGCCGCGGATCTCGCGTCCGAGGGCGGTCCGCACGGGGACGTTCTGGAGGTTCGGGTTGATCGACGACAGGCGGCCCGTGGAGGCGACCGCCTGCACGAACGTCGTGTGGATGCGACTCTCGGCGTCGACGAGCTGGGGCAGCACCTCGAGGTAGGTCTTCGTCAGCTGGTTGAGCTCGCGCCAGCGCTCGATCTTCGGGATCACGGGGTGCTCGTCGCGGATCGACTGCAGCACGCGTGCGTCGGTCGAGAAGCCGGTCTTCCCGCGCCGCTTCTTCGACAGGCCGAGCTTGTCGAACAGGACCGCGCCGAGCTGCTGCGGCGAGCCGATGACGAACTCCTCATCGGTCAGGTCCCAGATCTCGCGCTCGAGCTCGGCGATCTCCTGCGCGACGCGCTCGCCGATCGCGGCGAGCCGGTCGCAGTTCAGGCGCACGCCCGCGACCTCCATCGAGCGCAGCACCTCGACCAGCGGGAGCTCGACCTCGTCGAGCAGCCACTCCTGGTCGCGCCCCGCGAGCTCGGCGCGCTGGCGCGCGGCGAGCTCCTGGGCCAGCACCGCGTCGGCGGCCGTCGGGTCCTCGACGTCAGTGGCGAGGCCGCGCTCGGAGCACAGCTCGGCGAACGGGAACGCGCGGCGCGCGGGGTCGAGCAGGTAGGCGGCGAGCAGGGTGTCGTGGGCGAGCGTCGCCGGGACGACGCCCAGCGCCTTGGCGTCGTGGGCGATCACGGGGCGCTCGCCGAGCGCGGCCACCAGCTCGCCCGGGCCCGCCAGCTCGCCGGCGACGGCCTCCTTGCCGCAGGCCGCGCCGAAGCGCCAGGACTCCTCGCGCGCGAACAGCTCGCCCTCCCCCGCCTCGGGCGCCAGCACGGCGATCGCGACCGGCGCGGCGCCGTCGCCGAGCTGCCGCGCGTCGCTCGTCGTGCCCCTGCGCACGCGCACGCGCAGCGTCGCGGCCTGCTCGGCGGCCGTCGGCGCGGCCGCGTCGTCGCCGAGCGCCTCCTCCAGGCGTCGCAGCGGGTCGCGCAGCTCGAACTCGCGGAAGACCTCGCGCAGTCGCGAGCGGTCGGGCTCGCGCGCGGCCTCCTGCGCCGGGTCGAGGTCCAGCGGGACGTCGACCTGGACGGTCGCCAGCTGCTTGCTCACGCGGGCGTCCTGCGCGTGATTGCTGAGGTTCTCCTTGCGCTTGGCCCCGGAGACCTCGTCGATGTGCGAGAGCACGCCCTCGAGCGAGCCGAACTGCTGCAGCAGCTGGGCTGCCGTCTTGTCGCCGATGCCGGGGACGCCCGGGATGTTGTCCGACGTGTCGCCCTTGAGCCCGTAGAAGTCGGGGATCAGCTCGGGCGGGATCCCGTAGCGGTCGATCACCGCCTGGTGGTCGTAGAGCTTGGTGTCGGTGATCCCGCGGGCGGTCGCCATGACCTTCACGCGCGACTCGGGGTCGATCAGCTGGAAGGTGTCGCGGTCTCCCGTGACGATCACCACCGGGATGCCCGCCGCGCGCGCGCGCACGGCGATCGTCGCGATCACGTCGTCGGCCTCGTAGCCCTCGACCTTCACGTTGCGGTAGCCGAAGGCGTCGACGAGCGGCTCGAAGTGCGGCCACTGCTCCTTGAGCAGGTCCGGGCGCGAGGACCGCTGCGCCTTGTAGTCGGTGTAGACCTCCTTGCGACCGGACATCCCGGCGTCCCAGGCGACGATCGTCGGCTTCTGCCCGTGCTCGGTGAGCAGCTTCACGAGCATCGACGCGAGCCCGAAGATCGCGTTCGTCGGCTGGCCCTTGGACGTGGCGATCGACTCGGGGAGCGCGAAGAAGGCGCGATAGGCGAGGCTGTTGCCGTCGATCAGGTAGAGCTCGTCTGGCACTGCGGCCGCACGCTACCGCAGCGCCGCGCCCAGGTCTGACGACGGCCGCCCCCCACCCGGGGCGCGCCCGCAGCAGGGGCGCCCGTAGACTTCCGCGCCGTGAACCAGACGCCGTCCGCCCAGTACAGCCTCACCATCCGCGTCGAGATCGACGACGTACCGGGCATGCTCGGCAAGGTCGCCGGCGCGATCGGCGATGCCGAGGGCACGATCGGCGCGATCGACCTCGTGGAGGTCGGTCAGCGGCTCGTCCGCGACATCACCGTCGATGCGAGCGACGCCGAGCACTGGGCGGCGATCCTGGCCGCGATCGACGCCGTCGACGGCGCGCACGTCGTCGACTCGACGGACCGCACGTTCCTGCTGCACGTCGGCGGCAAGATCGAGATGCGGAACAAGTCGCCGCTGAAGACGCGCGACGACCTGTCGATGGCCTACACCCCGGGCGTCGCGCGCGTCTGCACGGCGATCGCCGAGGACCCCGACAAGGCCTTCCAGTACACGATCAAGCGCAACACCGTGGCGGTGGTGAGCGACGGGACGGCGGTGCTCGGCCTGGGCGACATCGGCCCGCGCGCCGCGATGCCGGTGATGGAGGGCAAGGCGATGCTCTTCAAGGAGTTCGCCGGCGTCGACGCCTTCCCGATCTGCCTGGACACGAAGGATCCCGAGGAGATCATCGAGACGTGCGTGCGGATCGCGCCCGGCTTCGGCGGGATCAACCTCGAGGACATCTCCGCCCCGCGCTGCTTCGAGGTCGAGGAGCGCCTGAGGGGCATGCTCGACATCCCGGTCTTCCACGACGACCAGCACGGGACGGCCGTCGTCGTGCTCGCCGCGCTGCTGAACGCCTGCAAGCTGACCGGCCGCGACCTGATCGACCTGCGCGTGCTCGTCGTCGGCCTCGGCGCGGCGGGAATCGCCGTGACCAAGATCCTGATCCAGGCGGGCGTGCGCGAGATCATCGGCTGTGACTCGAAGGGCATCGTCAGCGCGCACCGGCCGGACTACCTCGACGGCTCGATGAACTCGATGAAGCGCTGGTACGCCGACGTCACGAACCCGGAGAACCTCTCGGGCACGCCGGCCGACGCGATCGCCGGCATGGACCTCTTCATCGGGCTGTCCGGCGCGAAGGTCATGCCGCCCGAGGCGCTCGGGACGATGCGCAAGGACGCGATGGTCTTCGCGATGGCCAACCCGAACCCCGAGGTCAGCCCCGAGGAGGCCGCGCCATACGTGCGGATCATCGCCACCGGCCGCTCGGACTACCCCAATCAGATCAACAACGTCCTCTGCTTCCCGGGTGTCTTCCGCGGCGCGCTCGACGTGCGCGCCGCGCAGATCACCGAGCCGATGAAGATGGCGGCGGCGCGGGCCATCGCCACGATCGTGCGCGACGACGAGCTGCGCGAGGACTACATCATCCCCTCGGTCTTCAACCGCGACGTCGCCCCGGCGGTGTCCGCCGCGGTCGCCCACGAGGCCCGGCTCACGGGCGCCGCGCCGGCGGACAACGTCGCCATCGGGTTCGCCCCGGGCGACGTGCAGATGCTGCCGAAGGCCTAGTGTCCGTCGCCGGGCTGCGTGAGCGCCGCCCGCGGGAAGATCGAGTAGGTCCCGATCGCCGTCAGCAGCACGCGGCCGTCCTCGGCCTCGACCGACGCGTGCAGCATCCCGACCCGGCGGTTGCGCCGGTCGAGCGCCGCGCGGCAGACGATGTCGCCCGCGCGGGCGGTCTGCAGATAGTTGACCGAGATCGAGAGGGTCGCGATCCCCTCGCCGTCGTTGCGCTCGACCCACAGCGCCGAGCCCATCGCGTAGTCGACCATCGCGTAGGCGACCGCGCCCGACAGCAGGCCCGCCCGGTTCATGAGGTCGGGCCGGATCGTCACGCGGATCATGCCGGGCGCCTCGTAGCGGAACCCGAAGAACTCCGAGACGCCGTCGTGTGCATTCCCTGCCGCCGGCACGGGGCGCACCGTAGCGGGTGCGTAGACATGTGACCTATGAGTCACGTATCATCGCCGGCGATGGACGAGGTGTTCAGGGCCCTGGCCGATCCGACCCGCCGCGCGCTGCTCGACGAGCTCTTTCGCCGCGACGGCCGCTCGCTGACCGAGCTCGAGACGCAGCTGCCGATGACGCGCTTCGGCGTCATGAAGCACCTGCGCGTGCTCGAGGACGCCCACCTGGTGACCACGAGGCGACGCGGCCGCGAGAAGCTGCACTTCCTGAACCCCGTCCCCATCCGGCTCGTCCACGACCGCTGGGTGAGCAAGTACGCCGAGCCCTGGGCGGCGACGCTCAGCGGCCTGAAGCAGTCCCTCGAGGAGGCCACGATGGAGAAGGTGTTCGAGATCTACATCAAGACGGCGCCGGAGCGCCTGTGGGAGGCGATCACCGACTCCGACCTGCGCCGGCGCTACTGGTTCGGCGTGGGCGTGCGCTCCGACTGGACGCCCGGCTCGTCGTACGAGGCCCCGCACGCGAGCGCACCACAGCCGATCCATGCCGGCGAGAACCTCGAGGTCGACCCGCCGCACCGCCTCGTCCAGAGCTTCAACGCCCTCTGGAGCGACGACGCGAAGGCGCAGGGCACCTCGCGCGTCACATGGGAGATCGAGCCCGTCGGCGACTCCTGTCGCCTGACCGTCACCCATGACCAGCTGCGCGACGGGGCGAGCCCCGAGCTCTACGGCGGCTGGCCGCAGATCCTCTCCGGGCTCAAGACGCTGCTCGAGACGGGCGAGTCGCTCACGACCCCGGGCTCACTGCGCTACGCGGCGCCCTGAGCGCACCGGCGGGTACGGGTTTCTGCTGATGCCCGCGACCGCCCCGGCGGCGATACTGGCGGCCCCGGCAGGACGTGGAGGCTATGGACGACCCACGACGCGAGCAGGACCGCGGGCCCCGCGTCGATCCGGCGGCGCTGGCGCTGCTGCGCGACGCCTACCGCGAGGCCATGCTCCGGGGCACCGCGAGCGCGGCCGAGCGCGTGATCGCGGAGGCGATGGACGCCGGCCTCTCCGAGGCGCTGATCGGCGACGAGATCATCGCCCCGGCGATGTACGACGTCGGCGAGCGCTGGGCGGCGGGCGAGCTGTCGGTCGAGGACGAGCACGTGGCGAGCGGCATCACGATGCGCATGATCTCGCTCCAGCGCGACCACTTCCGGGTCCAGCACCGGCGCAGCTCGCAACGCGTGCTGCTCGCGGCGGTGGAGGGCGAGGAGCACGTCCTGGGCCTCGAGATGGCGGCCAGCGTCCTGCTCCACGCAGGCTACGACGTCCGGATGCTCGGCCCCGACGTCGCGACCGCGGACATCGCCGCCGAGGTGCTCCGCCAGCGTCCGGCGATCCTCGGACTCACCACGACGACGCCGGACAGCGCCGAGCGGGTCGCGGGCGCGATTGCAGCGGCGCGCAGCGCCGCGCCCGAGCTCGCCGTGATGGTCGGCGGCGGCGCGACGCATCACCTCCCGGCCACCGGCCCGCACACCGTGGTCTGTCCCCACGTCAGCGACGCCGTCGGCCTCGCCGACGCCCTCACCCAGCGTTCCGGGCTGAACTAGCGACGATCCGAGCGCGTACCACTGCCATGAAGGTCACCGTCACCGGCGCCACCGGCCTCATCGGCTCGAAGCTCGTCGCGGCGCTGACCGCGCGCGGCGACGCGGTCACCGTGCTCTCGCGCAGCCCCGAGCGCGCGCAGAGCGCGCTCGGCGTCGAGGCGCAGGCATGGGATCTGCTGGCGCAGCCCGCGCCGCTCGCCGCACTCGAGGGCCGCGACGCCGTCGTGCATCTCGCCGGCGAGCCCGTCGCCCAGCGCTGGAGCGACCGGGTCAAGCAGGCGATCCTGGCCAGCCGCGAGACCGGGACGCGCAACCTCGTCGCCGGCATCGCCCAGGCCTCGGCCGCGCCCGGCGTGCTCGTGTCCTCCTCGGCGGTCGGCTACTACGGCAAGCACGGCGACGAGCGCATCGACGAGTCGGCCGGCCCCGGGGACGACTTCCTGGCGCGCGTCTGCGTCGCCTGGGAGCGCGAGGCGCTCGCGGCCCGCGACCTCGGGCTGCGCGTGGTCACGATCCGCACGGGCGTGGTGCTCGACGCCGGCGGCGGCGCGCTGAAGACGATGCTGCCGCCGTTCAGGGCCGGCATCGGCGGGCCGGTCGCCGGTGGCAACCAGTACATCCCGTGGATCCACGTGGACGACATCGTCGGCCTCTACCTCGCGGCCCTCGACGACGCCTCCTGGAGCGGCGCGGTGAACGGCTCGGCGCCCGAGCCCGTCACGAACCGCGACTTCTCCAGGGCGCTCGGCCGCGCGCTGCACCGCCCGGCGATCGCGCCGGTCCCGGCGCTGGCACTGCGCGCGCTCTACGGCGAGATGGCCGAGATCGTCACCGAGGGCCAGCGGGCCGTGCCGGCCGCGGCCCTCGCAGCAGGCCACGCCTTCCGCCACCCCGAGCTCGACGAGGCCCTCGCGAGCGCACTGGGCTAGCTCGGCCGGGTGTCGAACGTGCGGTCGTAGACCAGCTGCCCGCCGCGCAGGCGATACCCCCAGTAGTACGGGAGCGTCGTGTCGCCGATCGGGCGGATCGAGTAGGTCCCGAGCACCGAAGGGTGGTTCGCGGTCGCGAAGAACTCGTTGATCACGGTCTGGCGATCATTGCCGTTGACCCCCGCACGGCGGATCGCGTCGAGCACGCCCTTCATCGAGGCGTAGCCGTAGATCGCGTCGGCGGTCGGCGCGCTGCCGAACGCACGCCGGTAGCGCGCGACGAACGCGCGGGCGGCCGGCGAGTAGAGCCGCGCGGGGATCGTCGGCGACGTGATCCGGATCTGGGGCTGTGTCCCCGCGTCGAGTGCCGAGGTGAACGCCGGGTCGGTGATGCCGGCTGACCCGAAGAGCTTGGCGGCCGGCACGGCGGCGTGCAGCGCGTTGAACAGGCCGGCGACGCCGTCGGCCGTGTACCCGGCGTAGAAGACGCAGTCGGCGCCGGACGCTCGGACCTTGTCGGTCAGCGACGTCTGGTCGGGCGCCAGCGGGTCGATCGCGTCGTTGCCGGCGACCTTGACCCCGGCATCCGCCAGCGCGGCGGCCGTGTTCGCGGCGAGCACCAGCGAGTAGGCCTGCCTGTCGCTGAGCACGTACGTGCTCGTGCAGCCCTCCGCCTGCTGGTAGAGCGCCTGGGCGGTCGCCTGGCGCAGGTCGTTGGGGATCAGGCGCGCGAAGCTGCGGCGCGCCGTCGGGTAGTACTTGGCCGCCTCGCCCTTCTGGGCGCCCTTGGAGGACGTCAGGCCACCGTAGGTGCTCGTCGGCGAGACCTGCAGGATGCCCGCCTGGTTCGTGATCGGGATCGACACGGCCGAGGCGCCGGAGTCGCCCTCGCCGAGGTAGGCGATCGTCGTCGTGTCGTCGCCGGCCTCGCGCGCGTTGCTGAGCACCGCCCCGGGCTGCCATCCGGACGCCGTGCCGCCGGTGTCGTCGAGCGAGACGAACTTCACGAGAAAGTCGCCGAGCTTGCCCCCCGCCTCCTGCAGCGCGAGCTTCTCGCCGTTGACGATCGAGGTGGAGTTCGCGCGCGCGGCACCCTGGAGCGGCAGGCTCGAGTAGACCGTCAGCGTGTTGCCGACGACGCTCCCGCCGGCCGTGCGGGACCCGCTGCCGCAGCCCGCGAACGCGAGCAGCAGCGCGACGCTGACGGCCGCGAGCCGAGTCGCGCGCGGGACGTCATGCCCGCAGCCGAGTCGGCGCCGGACCATCGCGGGCGGCGTCAGCCGTCCCGCGGGTCGCGCGCGCGCTGCAGGGCCCGGACGCCGGCGGCGATCAGGATGACGACCAGCGCGAACAGGAACCCGTCGAAGGAGCTGCGCCCGATCGAGGCCCAGATGATCCAGACGGACAGGGCGAGGGACGTGACGAAGGCGAGGTACATGCCGCCGGGATCCTATCGGAGGGCCTCCGCGAAAGCCGCGACGAGGCTGCGCACCGCGGCGGGCGCGTCGCTCGCCGCGCCGGCCTCGCGCACGAGCCGGCTGCCGACGATCACGCCGTCGGCTCCCGCGTCGGCCGCGGCGGCGGCCTGCTCGGGCGTGGAGATGCCGAAGCCCAGTGCGACGGGAACGCGGGTGTGCGCCTTGGCGCGGGCGACGATCCGCGCGAACTCCTGCGACAGCGAGGCCCGCTCCCCCGTGATCCCGGTCACGGACACCGTGTAGAGGAAGCCCTGCGCGCCCGCGCCGATCCGCGTGAGGCGTTCGTCGGTCGTCGTCGGCGCGACGAGCGGCACGAGCGCGAGCCCCTGCGCGGCCAGCGCGGCCTGGACGGCGGGTGCCTCCTCGAGCGGCAGGTCGGGAACGATCACGCCGCTCACGCCGGCGCCGGCGGCTGCGGCGGCGAAGGCCTCGACCCCGCGTGCGAGCACGAGGTTGGCGTAGAGCATCAGGACGACCGGGACGCGCGGCGCGAGGCGCTCGGCGATCCCCAGCACGCTCTCGACGCTCGCGCCCGCCGCGAGCGCGCGCGTCGCCGCCGCCTGGATCACCGGGCCGTCGGCGATCGGGTCGGAGAACGGGACGCCCAGCTCGACGAGGTCGGCGCCCTCGTCGGCATAGGCCTGCGCGATCGCGTCCGAGGTGGCGAGGTCGGGGTGGCCCCCCATGAGGTAGGGCATCAGCGCCGCCCGCCCGGGGGCCGCCGCGAAGGCCTGCGCGATCCGCGCCGCGCCGGCGACCTGCGGCGCGCCGACCCCGGTGCTCATCGCGCGGCCAGCCGGTCCATGACCTCGGCCAGGTCCTTGTCGCCGCGGCCGGAGAAGCAGACGAGATCCATGTCGGAGTCCGAGGGCTCGCGCAGGACGACGTGCAGCGCGTGCGCCGTCTCCAGCGCCGGGATGATGCCCTCCAGCCGCGCGACGTCGCGCACCGCGTCGAGCGCCTGCTCGTCGGTGACCGCGACGTAGGTCGCGCGGCCCGTGTCGCGCAGGTATGCGTGCTCGGGCCCGGCGCCGGGGTAGTCCAGCCCAGCGGAGACCGAGTGCGCCTCGATGACCTGGCCCTCGTCGGTCTGCAGGAGGGCGATCAGCGCGCCGTGCAGGACGCCGGGGCGCCCGCCGACCGTCAGCGGCGCCCCGTGGCGTCCGCTCTCGAGTCCCTCGCCGGCGGCCTCGACGCCGAGCAGCTGCACCGCCGGGTCGCCGACGAAGGCGGCGAACGTCCCGATCGCGTTCGAGCCGCCGCCGACGCAGGCCACGACCCGGGTGGGCAGCCGCTCCTCGCGCTCGAGGATCTGCGCGCGCGCCTCGTCGCCGATGACCCGCTGCAGCTCGCGGACGATCGCCGGGTAGGGGGCCGGCCCGATCGCCGAGCCGATCACGTAGTGCGTGCCGGCGACGTTCGTGACCCAGTCGCGGATCGCCTCCGAGGTCGCCTCCTTCAGCGTGCGCGTGCCGGCCTCGACCGCGCGGACCTCGGCGCCCAGGAGCTCCATCCGCTGGACGTTGGGGTGCTGGCGGCGCATGTCCTCGGCGCCCATGTAGACGACGCACTCCAGGCCCAGCAGCGCACAGGCGGTCGCCGTCCCGACGCCGTGCTGGCCGGCGCCCGTCTCGGCGATGACGCGCTGCTTGCCCATCCGGCGCGCCAGCAGCGCCTGCCCGAGCGCGTTGTTGAGCTTGTGGGCACCGGTGTGCAGGAGGTCCTCGCGCTTGAGGTAGATCGGCCGGCCGGCGATCCCGCTCATGCGCTCGGCGAGGTAGAGCGGCGTCGGCCGGCCCGCGTAGTCGCGCAGCAGGCGGTCGAGCTCGTCGCGGAACGTGCGGTCGCGCCAGGCGTCCAGCCACGCGGCCTCGAGCTCCTCGAGCGCCGGCATCAGCGTCTCCGGGACGTACTGCCCCCCATAGGGGCCGTAGCGGTGCTCGACGCCCGTCGTGATGCTCATGTGGGGCTCTCCGTGGTCTCCGCGGCCTCGATGGCCGCCACGTGCCCGGTCTCGAGCTCGACCAGCGCGAGCGCCGCGGCGGCGGCCTCGGCCTCCGCGGCCGCCTCGGCCTCGGCCTCGGCGCGGACCGCGGTGACGAACGCGGTGAGCTTCTCGGGGTCCTTGACGCCCGGCGCCGACTCGGTCCCGCTCGCGGTGTCGACCGCGTAGGGGCGCGTCATCCGGATCGCGCCTGAGACGTTCTCCGGCGTCAGGCCGCCGCTGAGGATCAGCGGCACCTTCGAGTGGCGCTGGCCGACGAGCGTCCAGTCCCACGTCGCCCCCGTCCCGCCGGCCAACCCATCGCGGCGGGTGTCGAGCAGGTGGTAGTCGACGTGGTGGAAGCGCTCGACGTCGCGCAGGTCGGCGAGCGACCCGACGCGGCCGGCCTTGATGACCTTGGCGCCGGTGCGGCGGCGGACCTCCTCGCAGAACGAGGGTCCCTCGTCGCCGTGCAGCTGGACCATCGTCAGCCCGACGGTGTCGACGGTCCGCGCGACCGTGTCGAGCGTCTCGTTGACGAACACGCCGCAGACCTCGACGGTGCGCTGCAGGCGCCGCGCGATCAGCTGCGCCTCGTCCAGGTCGCAGCGCCGCGGGGAGCCGTCCCAGAGGACGAGCCCGATGGCCCAGGCGCCGGCCTCGACGGCGCGCTCGGCGTCGTCGAGGCCGGTGATGCCACAGATCTTGATGCGAGGCGCAGCCGGCACCCCGCCATCCTAGCCCGGGCCTAGGGGGTGGTCTGCGTGCCCGTCGCGGGCGTCGTCTGCGGGCGCTCGGCGAGCACGATGCTGAACGTGCGGTGCTTGCCGTCGCGGATGACCTCGACCCTGACGGTGTCGCCCTTCTTCTTCGAGGCGATGTACGCGGACAGCCCGTCGCTCGAGGTGATCGCCCTGTTGTCGACCTTGACGATGATGTCGCCGCCGAGCGTCACCGCCGCCCCGTTGAGCTGCGCGGGGATGTCGCCGGCCTTGATCCCGGCCTTCGCGGCGGGGCTGTTCGGCGTCACGGCCTCGACGAGCGCGCCCGCGCTGACCGGCAGGTTCAGGCCGGCGAGCGAGCTGTCGATCGTCCGCGCGGAGATCCCGAGGTACCCGGTCGTGACCGTGGCGCCCTTCTTGAGCTGCGGGAGCAGCTTGATGGCGGTGTCGATCGGCACGGCGAACCCGATGCCGACGTTGCCCTTGCTGCTGCTGCCGGTCTCGATCTGCGAGTTGATGCCGATGACCTTGCCGGCGCTGTCGATCAGCGGACCGCCGGAGTTGCCGGGGTTGATCGCGGCGTCCGTCTGGATGACGTTGTCGATCGCGAAGCCGTTGAGGCCCTGGATCTGGCGCTGCTTGGCCGAGACGACGCCGGTCGTGAGCGTGCGGTCCAGGCCGAAGGGGTTGCCGATCGCGACGACGGGGTCGCCGACCTGCACGTCCTTGGCCGAGCCGAGCGCGAGCGGGGTGAGGCTGAGCCCCGAGGGGTCGACCTTCAGCAGCGCGATGTCGCTCGAGCGGTCCTTGCCGACGACCTTGGCGGTGACCGTCTTGCCGTTGGCCGACGACACGGTGACCTTCGTCGCGCCGTCGATCACGTGCGCGTTGGTGAGGATCGTGCCGTCCTTGCCGATGACGAACCCGGAGCCGGTCGCCTCGCCCTGCTGCTGCTGGGGGAAGCCGAACGCCGACGTCGTCGACTCGACGACGTTCGCGCGGATGAACACCACACCGGTGCCGTCGCTCTTGTAGATGTCGGCGGCCGTCAGGCCGGCGCCGGCCTTGTCGGCGGCGGGGCGCACGTTCGAGAGCGGGGACTGCTGCACGACCGTCGTGGTCGTGTCGTGGCCGCCGACGCCCACGACGGCGGCGAGCGCCACCGCTGCGACGCCGCCCACCAGGGCGGAGAAGAGCGCGATGGGCCAGGGAGATCGGGATTTCGTCATGAGGATGGAGGGTGGCGGCGTTTCGTGAAGGGTTCGTAAAACGATTCTGAGGACTTCCGAAACGCCGCGGGCGCCCGAGGCGCGACGCGAACACGGACGTTAGAGGCCGTTTAGCGCTCCGCGCCACGGTGGCGTGGTGTCCGGTCCGCGACGGCTCATCCCTCGCCGGCGCGCTTTCCCGATCGCCGCGGCCACGGCGGTCGCGCTGCTCATGCTGCCAGGTCACGCGACGAGCCGTGCGGCCCTGCGGCAGCGTGCGGGCACCGTCACGGTGCGCATCGGCGGACCGCTGGCGACCTTCCGTCCCGACCGCGCGTTCGGCGCCGCGCTCGACGGGCACGAGTCCGGCGACACGCGCCGGATCTACACGCCGTCCGGGGTCGCGACGATGCGCGCGAGCGGCCTGGGTGCCGTCTCCTACCGCCTGCGCACCGAACTCGGCGGCGAGGTCTGGCACTGGACCGACCACGGCTCGTGGAGCGACCGCGCGCACCACAGCGGGTACTGGACGGGGTCGCCCGTCCCCGGCGGACCACCGCCCGTCGCGACGTACGGCTACCGCCTGCCGCGACGCGGGAACACGATCGACCAGGCGGAGAACACCGGCTACTCGCGGATCGACGACGGCACGCCCGCGACCTTCTGGAAGTCGAACCCCTACCTCGACCGGCCGTTCGCCCGCAGCGTCCACCGACCATGGGTCGTCGTCGACCTCGGCCGCCCGCGGGCGATCGATGCCCTCGCGGTGCGCTGGGGCACACCCTGGGCGACGCGGATCACGGTGGCGCGCTGGGTCGGCCGCGCGCCCGCGGTCCGCGACGGCGCCCCCGGCGAGAACCGGAGCTTCGCTGGGCGGCCCTCCACGCTGGGGCGCTGGGTGAGGTTCCCGGCCGGCGCGCGCCGTGCGCACGCCGGCAGCGAGGTCCTGCGCCTCGGCCCGCGGCCGCTGCGCGCGCGCTGGATCAGGGTCCTCGTCACGCGGGCGTCGCGCACCGCTCCACCGGGGTCCCGCGACATCCGCGACCGTCTCGGCGTCGCCGTGCGCGAGCTGGGCGCAGGGGTCCTGCTGGCGGACGGCCGGCTGCGCGACGTCGTGCGCCACGGCCCGTCCGCGGGCGCCCAGAGCGTCGTGTGGACCTCGTCGACCGATCCGTGGCACACCGCACGCGATCGCGACCCGAACACCGAGCAGCCGGGGTTCGGCGTCGTGATGGCCAGCCGCCTGGGCGCCGGCCGCGGGCTCATGACGCCGGTGCCCGCGGTCTACGGCGTCCCCTCCGACGCCGCGAATCTCATCCGCTACCTGCGGGCGATCGGCTGGCCGCTCGGGCAGGTCGAGGTCGGCGAGGAGCCCGACGGGCAGAACCTGCTCCCCGAGGACGACGCCGAGCTGTGGCGGCAGGCGGCCGTCGCCGTGCGCGCCGCCGACCCTGCCGCCCAGCTCGTGGGGCCCGGATTCTCGACGGCGCTGCCGGACTGGACGGCCTGGCCGGACGCACGCGGCGAGCGCTCCTGGACGGCGCGCTGGCTCGCAGCCCTGCACGCAGGCGGCGGCCCGCAGCCGAGCCGCTTCTCCTTCGAGTGGTACCCGTTCGACGACCCGTGCGCCTCGGGCGCGAGCGCGATCGCCCGTGGACCGGCCCTGCTGCGCGGGCTGATCGCCCGCCAGCGCCGCGAGGGCGTCCGCGTCCCGATCGCGATCACCGAGTACGGCTACTCGGCGTTCGCAGCTCCCGCCGAGGTCGCGCGGACGGGCGCGGTCTTCGACGTCGAGACGGCGCTCGGCCTGCTCGCCCACGGCGGTCGCGGAGCCGCGTCCTACCTCTACGGGCTCGAGCCCGACGCGCTGATGCGCGAGGCGACCCGCTGCGACGCGTGGGGCAACCTCGTCCTCTGGCGCACGAACGACGCGCGCCGCGTGCTGCAGCCGGTTGCCGCGCGCTGGGCGCTGGATCTGCTCGTCCGCCGCTGGGCCCAGCCCGGTGACCTGCCGCACACGCTGCTGCGGACCTCGGCCGCCGGCCCGCGCGCTGCGGGCGTCACGGCGTTCGCCACACGCCGGCCCGACGGCCGTCTCGCGCTGCTGCTCGCCAACCACACCCGCCGTGCGATCGCCGTCCGCCTGCCGGCGGGGCTGCGCACCGGCGTGCGCGCCTGGGCGATGGACGCCCGCACCTACCGCTGGCACGCGCGGGGGCCGCGGGGCCGCGCCGCACCGGACCGCGCGCCGCTGCCGATCGCGGTCCGCGGCGGGCGCGTCACCGTCCGGCCGGTCGCCATCACCGTGCTCGTCGGCGCGGCGATCGCGCCGGCGCACACCGCGGCGACCGCGGCGGTGACGGTCAGCGCCGGCGCCCCGCTGGCCCGCTCGTTCGCGGCGGTCGACGCGCTCGGCGCCGGCCTCGACGGCCATGGGCACGGTGACAGCGCGCAGATCTACCGCCCCGCGACGCTGCGGGCGATGGCCTCCAGCGGCCTGGGCGCCGTCTCGTACCGCCTGCGGACCGAGCTCGGCATCGAGGCGTGGCATTGGACGCCGGACGGCCGCTGGAGCGACCCTGGGCACCGGCGCGGGTACTGGACGCCCACGCCCCGGCCGGGGCCGCTGCCGCTCGCGACCTACGGCTACGCGCTCCCGCGGCGGGGCACCACCCACGACCAGGCCAACGACAGCGGCTACTCGCGCCTGGACGACGGGACCCGTGCGACCTTCTGGAAGTCGAATCCGTACCTCGACGCGCGCTTCAGCCACGCCGCACACCCGCAGTGGGCGCTCGTGGACTTCGGCCGGCATCGTGCCGTCGACGCGCTGCGCATCACCTGGGGTGCGCCGTTCGCGCGCCGCATCCATGTGCAGTGGTGGCGCGGCGACAACGCGGTCTTCCTGGCGGGGCATCCGCCGGGGCGCTGGGTCGACTTCCCCGCCGGGGCGCGGAGCTCCGCCGGCGGGACGCAGACGCTGCGCGTCGCGGACCGGCCGATCGCCACGCGCTTCGTGCGGATCCTGCTCGAGCGCTCCTCGCACAGCGCCCCGCGCGGCGCCCGCGACGTGCGCGACCGGCTGGGGTTCGCGATCCGCGAGCTCGGCGTCGGTGTCCTCGCGCCGGGCGGGCGCTTCGCGGACCTCGTCCGCCACCGGCCCGACCAGCACCAGACCTCCACGTTCGTCTCCAGCACCGACCCGTGGCACCGGGCGAGCGACCGCGACACGAGCTACGAGCAGCCGTCGTTCACGACCGTCGCGCGCAGCGGGCTGCTGCATGGGCGACCGCTGATGGTGCCGATCCCGGTGCTCTACGGCACGCCCGCCGCGGCCGTCGCGGAGCTGCGCTGGCTGCGCCGGCAGCGGATCCCTGTCGGCCGCGTCGAGCTCGGCGAGGAGCCCGACGGCCAGCTCGCCTCCCCGGAGGACTACGGCGCGCTGTACGCGCAGTTCGCGCGCGTCCTCAAGCGCGCCGACCCGGCTGTCGTGCTCGGTGGCCCCGGATATCAGACGGCGATCCCGGACTGGACCTTCTGGCCGGACGCGCGCGGCCGGCGCTCGTGGACCGGGCGGTTCGTCACCCAGCTGCGCCGCGAGCATGCGCTGCGGGACCTGGGCTTCTTCTCGTTCGAGTGGTACCCGTGGGACGACGTGTGCCGCCCCACGGCCCCGCAGCTGCGCCGCTCGGGGCCGATCCTCGACGCCGTGCTCGCGCGGCAGGCGCGCGCGGGCCTGCCGGCGACGGTGCCGCGCGTCATCACCGAGTACGGGTACTCGGCCTTCACCGGTGCCCCGGAGATGGGCCGCGCCGGAGCGCTCCTGAACGCCGACATCGCGGCGCGCTTCATCGCGCGCGACGGCGGTGCCGCCGCCTATCTCTACGGCTATGAGCCGGACGTCCTGTCGACCGACCCGGCCGAGCGCTGCCACAGCTGGGGCGCGCTGACGACCCAGCTGCGCGACGCGCGGACCGGCGCGCTGCACCCCACCTCGATCGCGTGGGCCGCGCGGCTGCTGACCGGCGTCTGGGCGGCGGGCCCGGGGCCGCTGCATCCGGCTCCCGTGCGCCTCACGGTGGCGCCCGGCGGGCCGCCCGTGCGGGCCTACGCGCTCACCGACCACGCCGGCGGGACGCGCGTACTGGTCGAGAACCTCGGCCGGGCGCGCGCGATCACCGTGGGGCTGCAGGCCGAGGGCGCGGCGGGAGGCATGCGCGCGACCGTGTTCGACGCGCGAACCTACGTCTGGCACACGGCGGGCGCCAACGGGTACGCCGCGCCGAACACCGGGCTGCGCACGCAGCGTGTGGCTCCCGGCGGCACGGTGACGATCGGGCCCTACGGGATGGCCGTGCTGCAGGCCCGCTGATCAGGCCGAGGGCGCTGCGACGTGCACCTCGCCGCTGCGCTCGAGCCGGTTCCACGACAGGCGCGAGCCGAGCAGCGCCGAGACGACGGCGTCCACCACGACGAGGTACATGAGCTGGCGGTAGACGAACTGCTGCAGCGGCAGCGTCCACAGCACGCTGCGCGACTCGCCGTCCCAGCCGAACGCCACCCACGCGAGGATCAGCTGGAGCAGGTTGAACGCGAGCCAGAACGCGAGGATCTTCGTGGGGTCCAGGAACAGCAGCCCGTAGATCGCGAACACGTCGATCAGCGGCGCCGCGAGCGGGAGCACCACCTGGAAGACCGACATGTACGGGACCGCCCGCGTCCCGATCCGCCCCTGGCCGCGCGTGCGCGTGGCGTCGCGGTGCTTCCACAGCGACTGGATCGTGCCGTACGCCCAGCGGCTGCGCTGGCGATACAGGCCGCGCAGCGTCGACGGGACCTCGGTCCAGGCGCGCGCCCGCGGCTCGTACACGACGTCCCAGCCGGCGCGGCCGATCTCGAGTGTCAGGTCGGTGTCCTCCGCGAGCGTGGCACCGGACACGCCGCCGACGTCGAGCAGGGCCTGCCGGCGGAACGCCCCGATCGCACCGGGAACCGTCGGCATGCACCCCAGGATCTCGTACATCCTGCGGTCGAGGTTGAAGCTCATCACGTACTCGATGTGCTGCCAGCGCTCGACGAGGCGCGTGCGCCGGCCGACCTTCGTGTTGCCCGAGATCGCGCCGACCCCCGGGACGCGGAAGCGCTGGACGAGGTGGATCAGCGTCTGCGGCTCGAACACCGTGTCGCCGTCGACCGTGACGACGATCTCGCCGCGCGCCTCGTCGATGCCATGGTTGAGCGCCGCGGCCTTGCCCGCGTTCGGCTGGCGCAGGACGCGCAAGCGCTCCAGGCCGAGCCCTTCGACGAGGTCGCCCGTGCCGTCGTCGGACCCGTCGTCGATCACGAGGATCTCCAGCGCCGCGGGGTAGTCGGAGGCGGCCAGCGAGCGGACCGCCGCCTCGATCCCGACGGCCTCGTTGTAGGCGGGGACGAGGACCGTCACGCTGGGGGTGTGCCCGAGGTCCGCCGGCAGCTCGCGGGCGCGGCGCACCTGCCGGCGCGCGAGCAGCAGCACGATGAACATGCGCAGGGCCACGAGCGCCATGACGCCGAGAACCAGGAGCGTGAGCGCCGACGTCACGAACGCCGCCACCCGGAGCATCGCGACCAGGAGCTCGCCCCGTGTGCGCTGCCAGCCGGAGATCGGCACGCTCAGGTCCGACGCCGGCAGCCCGGTGAGGTCGGCGAGGCTCACGATCTTGTAGCCGTGGGCGCGCAGCGCGCGGATCACGAGCGGCAGGGCCTCGACGGTCTGCACCCGGCGCCCGCCCGCGTCGTGCATGAGGATGATCCCGCCGCGGCCGTGCGGGGGGATCGCGTTGCGGACGATCTGGCCGACGCCGGGCTGCGTCCAGTCCTGCGCGTCGAAGTTCGACAGCGCGATCGTGTAGCCGCGGTTCGCGAGCGCGTTCCAGGTGCGGGCCTCGGCGGGGGTGGCCCCGTCCGTGGTCGACGAGTAGGGCGGGCGGACCAGCCGGGGCAGCCGGCCGGTGACGCCGCCGATGATGCTCTGGGCGATCGAGACCTGCAGGTTGCGCTCCCACGCGGGCAGCGCCGACAACTGGGCGTGGGTGAAGGTGTGATTCCCGATCAGGAAGCCATCGTGCGCGAGCGCACGCGTGATCTCGGGGTGCTGGACGACCATGCTCCCCACCTCGAAGAAGGTCGCGGGCGCGTGCATGCGCAGGAGGATCTGCGCGATCCTCGGCGTCCAGCGCGGGTCCGGGCCGTCGTCGAAGGTCAGCGCGACGCGGCGCCCCGGAGGCGGCTGCGTGGAGATGAGATGGTGCGGGCCGGCCGTCATCACGGGGCGCAGCGACGCGAGCGGCGCGATTGCCGACGTCGATTCCCCGGTGCCGGCGGCCCCGACCGTCCGCGTGGTGATGCCGTCGACGATCAGCAGCAGCGCCAGCATCGTCGCGCACAGGCCGATCACCGCCTGGCGTCCGCGACGCCCGCCGTCGCGCTGTTCCCGCCGCCGGCGCCTCACTGGAGGTCGACGACCACGGCTCTGCCGTTGGAGACGACCGTCAGCGGGTGACGGCGCGTGGCGGCACGCGCCGAGCGGATCAGCGTCGCGCGCGCGGTGGGCTCGTAAGCCGCGACGACGTGGCGCACGTGCGGCCCACCGGCGGTGCGGTGGACGGCGAGGACCCGCCGCAGCGAGGGCAGTGTGGCGAAGGCGGTCGCGCCGACGACCATCGCGCAAAGCCAGAGCGCCGTCAGCGACGCGGCCACGACCCCCAGGCCGGTGACGACGTGCCGCCGCCGGCCGGTCACGTCATGGAAGACCGGCGCTTCGAGCGCGCGGAGCCGGCTCTGCGCCGACCCAACCGGCGCGGTCATGGGGCCCGCGGGAGGGGTGTCCTGGTGGATCGCTCGCATTCCCGACGAGATGAAAGACAGTCGGTCGATCGGGGCCGTAAAGGGGATGTTCGAATGCAGTTGCGGCTCCGCGAACGCGATCCAAACCGGGCGGTGATCCCGCGATGACGCGACCCGGCCTATGGTCGTCGCCGACCACGATGCCCAGACGCTCGATCCACTCCTCCGTCCGTTCGGCCCGGCGTCGCATGCTGCTCGCCGCGGCGCTCGTCCTGAGCCTGGCACTGGCGGCGTGCGGTGGCGCCGCAGCCACGCCGGGGCCCACGCCGGCCTCGGCGTCAGGGGCATCGGGCGCGGTCATCCGCATCAACCTGGTCGGCTACGCGCCGAGCGCCCGGAAGCGCGCCGTCCTCCTGAGCCGCCGGCCCGGGTCGGGCGCCAGCGCCGTCGTGCTCGACGCGGCCGGAGCGCGTGTCGCGAGCGTCCCGCTCGGCCCCCGCGCCGCGCCGTGGAGCCGGACCTGGCCCTACGCCTACCCCATCGACCTGACGGCGCTCCGGGCGCCGGGCACCTATACGGTCCGCGTCTCCGGCCCGGTCGCGGCGGTCTCGCCCCCCGTCCGCGTCGCGCCGGCCGCCGACCTCTACGGCCCGCTGATCGCCAACGCCGTGCGCTACCTGCGCGCCAAGCGCGACGGCCCGGCGGTCGACGGCTCGATCCTCGGCCGCCGCCCGTCCCACCTGGCCGACGCACACGCGCTCGAATACGCGCCGCCGGTCTATCGCGCGGGACGTCTCGTCGGCGGGCTGCACCGCGTCGGCGGGCCCGTCGACGTCTCCGGTGGCTGGATGGACGCCGGCGACACGCTGAAGTTCGCCGAGACCTCGAGCTTCACCGAGGTCGCCCTGCTGCTCGCGCTGCGCGATGCCCAGCCCGGCCTGGGTGCGAGCGCCGGGCAGGTGCGCGCCGAGGCGGCCTACGGGCTCAACTGGCTCCTGAAGCTCTGGAACCCCGCGACGCGCCGCCTCGTCTACCAGGTCGGCCTGGGAACGGGCAACAACGCCACGATCCTCGGCGCGCACGAGACGCGCTGGCGGCTGCCACAGGCCGACGACGCACTTCGGGCGACGCCCGGGTCCCCCGAGTACTACGACCGCTACCGCCCCGCCTTCGTCACCGGCCCGTCGATCAGCCCGAACCTCGCGGGCCGCCTGGCCGCCGCCTACGCGCTCGCCGCGCAGGTCCTCGGGCCGGCCGACCCGGCGCTCGGCGCGCGTGCCCTGCACGCCGCCGAGACGATCTACGCGGCCGCCCGCACGAGCGGCGTCGGCCGGCTGACGACCGCCGCGCCCGATGGCTTCTACCCCGAGCGCGAGTGGCGCGACGACATGGAGCTCGGCGCCGCCGAGCTCGCGCTCGCGACGCGCGGAACCCCCGCCGCGCCCGGCTACCTGCAGCAGGCGGGGCGCTGGGCGGCCGCATACGCCACCAGCCCGCTCAACGGAACGGACTCGCTCAACCTCTACGACGTCGCCGCGCTGGCGCACACGGACACCGTTGCGGCAATGCGCCAGGCGGGCCGCTCACAGATCACGATCGCACAGGGCAGGATCCTGACGCCTGCACTGATGCGCGGCGACCTGCTCGGCCAGGAGCAGCTGGGCGCGGCGCTCGCGCGGCGCGATCCGTTCGGCTACCTCGGCGCCTACCGCGACGACGACGTCGTCGCCCACGCGCTCGGCTGGTCGCTGGAGGCGCCGGCGATCGACGCGCTCGCCGGGAACCGGGCGCTCGCGGCGAGCGGCGCCCAGCAGCGGGATCTCGTCCTGGGCGCGAACCCATGGGGCACGAGCTTCGTCGTGGGGGCCGGAGGGACGTTCCCGCACTGCCTGCACGACCCGGTGGCCAACCTGTCGGGCTCGCTGACCGGCGGCGCGCCGCTGATGCTCGGCGCCGCCGTCGCCGGCCCGAGCAGCGCGGTCGACCTGCGCTCGGACACCAGCACGCCGACGGGCGCGCGCCGCTGCCCGGCGCGACGCGGCGACCCCTTCCGGACCTTCGACGGTCAGGGCGCCGTCTACCTCGACAGCGTCGGCGTCTCGGCGAACGTCGAGCCGAGCATCGACCTCGGCGCGCTCAGCCTGCTGAGCTTCGCGCGCGCGGCCCAGGGGGGCTAGACCGGGTCGGCCTCGCCCTCGCCGCCGCGGAGCGCGACGAGCGCCGCTGCCGGGTCCGGGGCGCGCAGCAGGCTCTCGCCGACCAGGACGGCGTCGACGCCGACCCGCTCCAGCTCGAGCAGCTGTTCGGGGCTGTGGAACCCCGACTCGCTGACCACCGTCTTGCCGGCCGGGACGTCGACGAGCAGCTCGTAGGTGCGCTCGACGTCGACGGTGAAGTCGGTGAGATCGCGGTTGTTGATCCCGATCAGGTCCGGGTCGACCGCCTCGAGCGCGCGCTCGAGCTCCTCGTCCTCGTGCACCTCGACGAGGACGTCGAGGTCCAGCTCGAGCGCCAGGGCGTGCAGCGCACGCAGCTCGCGGTCCTCGAGCGCCGCGACGATCAGCAGGATCGCGTCGGCGCCGGCCACCGCGGACTCGACCACCTGGTAGGGGTCGACGACGAAGTCCTTGCGCAGGATCGGCAGCGCGCTGGAGGCGCGCGCGACGCGCAGGTCCTCGAGCGAGCCGCCGAAATTGCGCTCCTCGGTGAGGACCGACAGGGCGGCGGCGCCGGCGCGCTCGTAGGCGCTGACGACCTCGGCGACCGTCGCGCCCTCGCGGATCTCCCCCGCGCTCGGCGAGCGGCGCTTGAACTCTGCGATCACCGAGACGCCGTGGCGCACGAGCGCCTCCTGGAACGGGCGCTCGGGCCCGCGGGCGCTGAGCTCGCGCTCGAGCTCGGCGAGCGGCGTGGCGCGCTGTCGCCGCGCGACGTCCTCGCGCGTGGCGTCGATGATGCGGTCCAGGACGCTCATCTGCCGGCGAGCTCGCGGCTGAGCGACACGTAGGCCTCGAGCGTCGCGCTCGCGGCGCCCGACTCGACGGCCGCGCGGGCGGCCTCGACGCCTGCGGCGATCGACGACGCGCGGCCGGCGGTGTAGATCGCGGCGCCCGCGTTGAGCAGGGCGATGTCGAGCCGCGGACCTGGTTCGCCGGCGAGGATCGAACGTGTGAACGCCGCATTCTCCGCGGGCGTTCCGCCGCTGACCGCCTCGGGCTCGGCCCAGGGAAGGCCGACGTCCCCGGGCTCGAGGTCGTAGCTGCGCATGCTCTGTCCTTCGACCTCCACCACGTGGGTCGGGCCGGACGTGCTGAGCTCGTCCAGGCCGTCGGCGCTGGACACTACCAGCGCGTGTTCGGTGTCCAGGCGGCTGAGCGCGCCCGCGACGAGGGCGAGGCTCCCGGGGTCGGCGACGCCGACGAGCTGGCGGCGCGCGCCGGCCGGGTTGGTCAGCGGGCCCAGCAGGTTGAAGACGGTGCGCACGGCGAGGTCGCGGCGCACGGGGACGACGAAGCGCGTCGCGGCGTGATGGGCCGGCGCGAACATGAAGCCGAAGCCGGTGTCGTCGATGGCACGCGCCTCGCCCTCCGGGGTGAGGTCCAGCCGCGCGCCGAGCGCCTCGAGGACGTCCGCGGACCCGCTGAGGCCGGTCGCCGACCGGTTGCCGTGCTTGGCGACCGCGCAGCCGGCGCCGGCGGCGATCAGCGCCGCAGTCGTGGAGATGTTGAAGGTCCGCCGCCCACCGCCGGTCCCCGCCGTGTCGAGCAGGTCGGTGCGGCGCGGCTTCACCGGGGTGGCGAACGCGCGCATCGTCTGCGCCAGGCCGGCGAGCTCGTCCTCGGTCTCCCCCTTCGTGCGCAGCGCGATCAGAAAGCCCGCGATCTCGACCTCGGTGGCGTTGCCGCGCATGATCTCGGCGAGCACCGCGGCGGCCTCCTCGCGCTGGAGGTCGCGCCGCGACGCGAGCGCGTCGATGGCGGCGGTCAGGACGTCGTCGGTCACCGGATCGGGCAGGTTAGAGGGCCGCAGCCCCCGGTGCCGCGTCAGATGTGGCCCACGGGGCGCTCGCCCGGCGGCGGGTCTTCGAAGGTCGACGGGCCGGTCCCCTTGCGGCCGAACGCGCCCTGGCGCTTCCAGGCCGAGTCGGCACGCGCCGGGATCAGCAGCCAGATGATGAGGCCGAGCAGGGTCAGCAGCAGCCCGGTGGCCAGACCCGCGCGCTCGCCGTACCCCTTGCGGCCCGACAGCCACGAGGCGCCGATCGTGGATGCCAGCCAGATGTACGTGAGCCACAGCGCCTTGGCGCCGAGCAGGGCGAAGACGAACGTCATGCTGCGCCTCCGAGGTAGGCCGCCTGCACCTGCGGGTTCTCGCGCAGCGAGGAGGACTCGTCCTCGATCGCGACGCGGCCGGTCTCGAGCACGTAGCCGCGCGCAGAGACCTCGAGCGCGTAGTTGGCGTTCTGCTCGACGAGCAGGATCGTCGTGCCCTGGCGGTTGATCTCGACGATCGTCTCGTAGATGCGCTCGACGAGGATCGGCGCGATGCCCATCGAGGGCTCGTCGAGCAGCAGCAGCTTGGGGTTGCCCATCAGCGCGCGCCCGATCGCGAGCATCTGCTGCTCGCCGCCGGACATCGTGCCCGCCTTCTGCTTCTCGCGCTCCTCCAGGCGCGGGAACAGCTCGAAGATGCGCTGCATGTCCTGCTCGATGCCATCCCGGTCCTTGCGCAGGTAGGCGCCGAGGTCGAGGTTCTCGCGCACGGTCATGCGGGCGAAGCAGTGCCGGCCCTCCGGCGACTGCGCGATGCCCAGCTGGACGATGTCCTGCGGGGGCATCGCGGAGATGTCGGTGTCGTTGAAGCGGATCGCGCCCTTGCGCGCCGGCGTGAGCCCGGAGATCGAGCGCAGCGTCGTCGACTTCCCGGCGCCGTTCGAGCCGATCAGCGTGACGATCTCCCCCTCCTCGACCGTCAGCGACACCCCCTTCAGCGCCTCGATGTTGCCGTAGTAGGTGTGGATCCCGCGGACCTCGAGCAGGCTCATCGCGAGGAACTCCGTCTCGGGTTCCGAGCGACGACCGTCGAGCAATGACGCGCTGTCATACGCCGTGGTCCTCCTCGGACTCGCGCTTGCCGAGGTAGGCCTCGATCACCCGCGGGTTGCGGCGCACGTCGCCGGGCGAGCCCTCGGCGATCTTCTCGCCGTGATCGAGGACCGTGATCCGCTCGGAGACGCCCATGACGACCTTCATGTCGTGCTCGATCAGCAGGACCGTCAGCCCCCGCTCGTCGCGCAGCCGGCGGATGAAGTCCGTCAGCCGCGCCGACTCGTTGGGGTTCATTCCGGCGGTGGGCTCGTCGAGCAGCAGCAGCGTGGGGTCCGAGGCCAGCGCCCGGGCGATCTCCACGCGGCGCTGGTCGCCGTAGGACAGGTTGATCGCCAGCTGGTCGAAGACCTCGTGCCCCAGCCCGACGTAGTCGAGCATCTCGCGGGCGTGCTCGAGCACCGCCTGCTCCTCGCGGCGCTGGCGCGGCGTGCGCAGGATCGAGCCGACGAGCCCGGCCTTCATCCGCGAGTGCTGCCCGACCAGGACGTTCTCGACCGCGGTCATGGTCCCGAAGAGACGGATGTTCTGGAAGGTGCGCGCGATGCCCATGCCCGTGATCAGGTCCGGCCGGCGCGCGGTGATGTCCTGGTCCTGGAAGCGGATCGCGCCGGTCGTCGGCCGGTACAGGCCGGTCAGCATGTTGAAGAACGTCGTCTTGCCCGCGCCGTTGGGCCCGATGATCGAGACGATCGAGCGCTCCGGGATCGCGAACGTGACGTCATTGACCGCCAGCAGGCCGCCGAACTGCTTGGTGATGTTGTCCGCGGACAGCAGCACCTGCCCCTTGGGGGCGGTGGGCGCAACGGGGGCGGCCGGCGTGCTCACCGGTGCTCCTCCTCCCACAGCACGTCCTCGACGTCGACGTCGTCGTGCAGTTCGAGCTGGTGCCGGCGTTCGGGCAGCAGGCCCTCAGGACGCATGATCATCACGAAGACGAGCAGGAAGCCGAAGATCCCGAACCCGAGGTCCGAGAGCTGGAAGTCCAGGTGCAGCTTGCCCGGCACGCCGTTGAGCACGTCCGGGATCAGGCGGTTGTTGATGAACGACAGCAGGACCGCCCCGAGCACGACGCCCCAGACCGAGCCCATGCCACCGAGGATCACCATGGCGAGGACGAAGATCGAGAACGAGAACGCGAACTGGTCGGCGTTGACCGTGTTCAGGTAGGCGGCGAGGAAGGCGCCGGACATCCCGCCGATCGCCGCGCCCGACGCGTAGGCGAAGAGCTTCGTCTTGACGAGCGGCACGCCCATCGACGCCGCGGCGACCTCGTCCTCGCGGATGGCGACCCACGCACGGCCCAGGCGCGAGTCGCGCAGGCGGATCACGATGAACAGCACGAAGAAGACGATGCCGAGGATCAGCCAGTACCACGGTCTGAGGTTCAACTGGTTGAACTGCGTGATGAACGGGATCTTGACCTGGTCGACGGGCGAGATCCCCTGCCGGCCGTTGGTCAGCGGGTAGCCGTTGCCGAAGACCTTGATCGCGTCGCCGTTGACGGCGAAGACGTGGATGATCTCGCCGAAGGCGAGCGTCACGATCGCGATGTAGTCCCCGCGCAGGCGCAGCGTCGGCAGGCCGATGAGGATGCCGGCCACCGCGCACAGCGCCGCCGCGATGATCAGCACCAGCAGGAAGTTGATGTGGATGCCCGGGAGCTTCGCGGCCTGCCCCGAGACGAGGATGTGGATGTTCGCGTCCGCGTAGAAGCTCGAGGAGAACCAGCCGACGGTGAACGCGCCGATCGCGAAGAACGCCACGTACCCCAGGTCCAGGAGCCCGGCGAAGCCGACGACGACGTTCAGCCCGAGCGCCATCACCACGTATGCGAGCGCGATGACGCAGTCATCGATGAAACCCGACAGCGGATCGAAGAACAGCGGCAGCAGGATGGCCAGGATGGCCAGCGCGATCGCGGCGAAGCGGCCGAACCACGGCGGCAGCAGCGAGCCGCGCGAGCCGGCGGGGCGAGCGGGCGTCTGGGTGGCGGCGGTCGTCATCCGGCCTCCCTCGTCTCCTCGCCCAGCAGGCCCTGCGGGCGGAACACCATGATCAGGACCAGGAACGCGAACACGATCGCCGGCGTCCACTCGGGCCCGATCCGGTTGTCGCTGATCTGCTGGATGATGCCGATGATCAGGCCGCCGAGCACGGCGCCCTTGAGGTTGCCGATGCCGCCCATGACGGCGGCGGTGAAGGCGATCAGGCCGGCCTGGAAGCCCTGGAAGTACCAGATCGTCGTCTGGTACAGCGCGTAGATCAGGCCGGCGGCGCCGGCCAGCATCCCGCCGATCAGGAAGGTCAGCGAGATCGTCGTGTCGACGTTGATGCCCATCAGGCGCGCCGCGTCAGGATCCTGCGCGGTGGCGCGCATCGCCTTGCCCAGGCGGCTGCGGCCGATGAACAGCACGGCCCCGATCACCAGCGGGACGGTCACCCCGATCGCGAGGATGTCGGCGCGCTGCACCGTGACGCCCAAGATGGTGAAGACGGTCTGCTGTGCGTGGATCAGATCCGGCACGCTGGCCGGCGAGCCGCCGAGCCACAGCAGGCCCACGTTCTGCAGGATGAAGGAGAAACCGACGGCCGTGATCAGCGGGGCGAGCTTCGGCGCGTTGCGCAGTGGCCGGTAACCGACCTTCTCGATCATGACGTTGAGGCTGCCGGAGGCGGCCATCGACAGGACGAGGATCACGAGCAGCCCGGCCACGAGGCCGAGCGGACCCGTGGTCAGGGTCAGCCCGAGGGTGCCGATCAGCGCCGCGGACGTGAACGAGCCGATCATGAAGACCTCGCCGTTGGCGAAGTTGATCAGCTCGATGATGCCGTAGACGAGCGTGTAGCCCACGGCGATGAGCACCCAGATCGAGCCGTTCGAGACGCCGTTGACGATGTTCTGCACCAGGCGCGTGAGTCCGTGCCCCCCGGTCAGATCCGTGATCGCGTAGTAGACCGGAAGGGCTGCGAGGAGGCACCACAGGCCCCACTTGGAGATGAACCCGCGCACGGCGGCGCCGCGCGGCTTCGGCGCCGAGAGCGGCGCCGGAGGCGGTTGGACTGGGGTTTCCGTTGCCATGGGATGACGGCCTGCCGGTGGGGGCGACGCTCCTCGCCCCCACCGGCCGTGCCGGTCAGATCAGGCCGGAGCTAGCTGCTCTGCTTGATCGCCTTGACGAACGCCGGGTTGCCGTCCGTCCCGACCTTGTACAGGCCGTAGTCCGTCAGGGTCGTGTCCCCGTTGGCGTCGATCGAGTACGTGCCGAGCACCGAGCTGCGGTCCTTGGTCGCGAACAGGCCCTTGACGAACGCGTCCTTCGTCGTCCCCCCGTTCTTGATCGTGTCGAGCACGAGCCTCGCCGCCTCGTACCCGTAGATCGCGTACGGATCCGGGTTGGACACGCCGTACTTGGCCTGGAAGTCCTTCAGGAACACGGCCCCGCCCGGCGTCGACTTGATGTCCAGGGTGGCGACGGTGCACTTGAAGCGCGGAGCGAGGCTCGCCGGCAGTCCCTTCTTCGCCGGGTTCGTGAAGCCGGACTCGCACACGCCGTCGGGGCCATAGAGCTTGGCCTGGGGCAGCGCTGCGCCGACGTCCTTGAACACCTGCACCGCGCCGTTTGCCGTGACGCCCGAGAACACGAAGCAGTCCACGCCGGCCGCCTTCAGCGTCGAGGCGTACGAGCGGAAGTTCGGCGCGTCCTTCTGGATGCCCGTGTTCGAGATCGTGAGGTTCGCATTCTTGGCGTCGAGCACCATGATCCGCGCCAGTCCGGCGCCGTAGGTGTCCTTGTCGTTGGCGATCCCGATCTTGGTGCAGCCGTCGGCCTTCATCTGGTTGATGAGCGCCGCCGCCTGGACCTTGTCACGCGGCACGATGCGCGCGTAGGTGCGCTTGCCGGTCGGGTAGTACTTGTCCGGCTCGCCCTTCTCGGTGCCCGGCTCGCTCGTGGTCAGGCCCGGGTACGTGTTGGCCGGGGAGACCTGGCCGATGCCGGCCTGGTTGAGGATCGGGATCGAGATCGCCGATGCGCCGGAGTTGAACTCGCCGATGTAGGCGACGGCGGCCTTGTCCTGCGCGGCCTTGCGGGCGTTCGATGCCACCTGCGCCGGATCCCAGTTGCCGGCCTGCGCCGTCGAGTCGTCGAGTGACGTGTACTTCACGTCCGTGGAGCCGGCCTTGTTGTTGGCCTGCGCGAACGCGAGCTTGATGCCCTGGACGAGCGCCCCGGTCTGGTCCTTCGACGCGCCCTGGAGCGGCAGTGACGAGTAGACGTCGACGGATCCGCCGCCTCCCGAACTCCCGGTGGTGCTGCTGTTGCTGCTTGAGCCACAGGCCGCGATGCCTACCGACAACGCGACGGCGAGGCAGCCGGCGGCTGCCCTGGAACGCACTGACAAGATGATCCCTCCTCAGAGATGGATGCTGCTGTGCGCGACCCTAGCGCGCAGGTCGGCGGGACGCCACCCGCAATCGCCGATCAGGCGGCGGCGGGCGCGAGGAAGTTCTCCAGCATCCGCATCCCGGTGTCCGTCAGCACGGATTCCGGATGGAACTGCACCCCCTCGGCGGGGAGCTCGCGGTGGCGCAGCGCCATGATCACGCCGCCGCCCGTCGCCGACACCTCGAAGCAGCCCGGAAGGTCGCGATCGTCGACGACGAGCGAGTGGTAGCGCCCCACGACGAGCGGCGAGTCGAGGCCCGCGAAGAGCGTGCGGCCGTCGTGCTCGACGGCCGTCGTCTTGCCATGGACCGGTTCGTGGCGGATCACGGTCCCGCCGAACGCCTGCGCGAGCGACTGGTGACCGAGGCAGACGCCGAGCGTCGGGATCCCCGCCTGTGGGAAGCGCCGCACCACCTCGAGCGAGATGCCGGCCTCGTTGGGCGTGCAGGGGCCCGGCGAGACGACGACCCGGTCCGGCGCGCGCGCCAGCAGCTCGTCGACGCCGGCCTGGTCGTTGCGCACGACGTCGAGCTCGGCGCCGAGCTCGCCGAGGTACTGCACGAGGTTGTAGGTGAAAGAGTCGTAGTTGTCGATCACCAGGACGCGCTGCACGGCGCTCACCACCAGTCCGCCTGCGTCGCGGCGAGCTCGATCGCGCGCTTGACCGCGCGCGCCTTGTTGACCGACTCCTCGAACTCGTACTCCGGGCGCGCGTCGGCGACCGTCCCGCCACCGGCCTGGATGTGCGCGCGGCCGTCCTGGAGCACGACGGTGCGGATGTGGATGCAGGTGTCGAGGTCGCCGGTGTAGCTCAGGTAGCCGATCGCGCCCCCGTACCCCCCGCGCTTGATCGGCTCGAGCTCGTCGATGATCTGCATCGCGCGGACCTTCGGCGCGCCCGACAGGGTGCCAGCCGGCAGGACGCTGCGCAGCGCGTCCATCGGCCCGATCCCCGGGCGCAGCTCCCCCGAGACGTTCGAGACGATGTGCATCAGGTGCGAGTAGGTCTCGACGGCCATGAACGTGTCGACGTGGACCGAGCCGTACTCGCAGACGCGGCCCAGGTCGTTGCGGCCCAGGTCGACGAGCATCACGTGCTCGGCGCGCTCCTTCTCGTCCTCGAGCAGCCCTTCGGCGATGAGCGCGTCCTCGTCGGCGTTCGCGCCGCGCGGGCGCGTGCCCGCGATCGGCCGCGTCGACACGTGGCGGCCGGTCACCGTGAGCAGCGGCTCGGGGCTCGCGCCCACGACCTGGAAGTCCTGGAAGTCCAGGAAGTACATGTACGGGCTCGGGTTGACGACGCGCAGCCCGCGGTAGATCGAGAACGGGTCCACGTCGACGTCGGCCGACCAGCGCTGGGAGGGCACGACCTGGAAGGCGTCGCCGGCGTGCACGTACTCGATGATCCGGGAGACCATGCCCTCGAACTCGGCGCGCTCCATGTTCGAGGTGAACGCGGGGACGGCGCGCGGCGCGCGGCGCTCGTCGGGACGCGGCACGGGCCCCGAGAGCAGGCTGCGGGCCTTCTCGATCGTCGCGACCGCGTCCGCGTAGCCGCGGCCGACATCGGCGCCCTCGTCGGCGAAGACGTTCACGAGGATCGTGATCGTGTGCTTCAGATGGTCGAAGACGACGAGCACGTCGCTGAGCATGAGCGCCATGTCCGGCAGCCCGACGGGATCGGGGTTCGGGTCGCCCAGCGGCTCGACGGTGCGCACGAGGTCGTAGCCGAAGTAGCCGACCAGGCCTCCGGCGAACGGCGGGAGGTCGGGCAGCGGCGCCTGGCTCCAGCGCGCCGCCTCCTGCGCGGCGAGCGCGTACGGGTCGCCGGCGTCGCCCAGCGACCAGCGCAGCACGCTGCGCGGGCGCATGCCGATGAAGCTGTAGCGCCCGACGCGCTGGCCCTGCTCGGCGGACTCCAGCAGGAACGCGGGGTGCTCGGGGTTGCGCCCGCGGAGCTTGAGGAACGCCGAGACCGGCGTCTCGCAGTCGTCGATGAACGTGTGGCGCAGCGGCACGAGGTTGTGGTCGCGTGCGAGCACGCGGACCTCCTCGAGCGAGGGCTCGACCGGCAGGGCGGATGGGTCGGCGGCGACGGCCATGCGGCGGCTGAGGCTAGCTGCGGCGCTCGGCGAGCACGCGCTCGGCGTCGGCGAGCACGCGGCTGCGGCTGTGGAGCAGCACGGTCAGGTGGTAGAGCACGTCGGCGGCCTCGTTGTCGACGCGCTCGTCGCTCTCCTCGCGGGCCGCGCGCGCCACCTCCTCGGCCTCTTCGCGGACCTTGTCGCCGATCAGCGGCGGGTCGTCGAGCAGCTGCACCGTGTAGGAGCCCGCCGGGCGCTCGGCGGCGCGCGCGGTCAGCGTGCGCTCCAGGCCCGGCAGCACCTCGTGCGGCGCCGGCGGCTCGAGCTCGCCGGTGAAGAAGCAGGTGCGCTCGCCGGTGTGGCAGGCGGGGCCGGCCGGCTCCACGAGTGCGAGCAGCGCGTCGCCGTCGCAGTCGACGCGCAGCGCACGCACCCTCTGCACGTTCCCCGAGGTCGCGCCCTTGTGCCACAGCTCGTTCCGCGAGCGGCTCCACAGGTGCAGCTCGCCCGTCTCGCGCGTGCGCGCGATCGCCTCCGCATCGGCGTAGGCGAGCGTCAGGACCTCGCCGCTGGCCCAGTCCTGGATCACGACGGGCACGAGGCCGCGGTCGTCGTAGACGATCTCCATGGACCTATTGTCGCAACGGGTCAGGTCGCCGGGACGGCGGTCAGGCGGCGCGAGCGAGCGAGCGGTCGGCGCCGCGCTCGCCGGGCCGGCGCGCGGCGCCCTCGAACGACGGGTGAGCCTGGGCGAGATACCAGCCGAAGGCGCGGTCGACGATCGCCTGCGCGCCGATCACCCGCAGCGCCAGCGTCAGGACGCGCGGCGGGAGCGCCGGAACGAGGCGCTGCAGCCCGAGCGCGATCCGGAAGGCGCGCGCGTGGCGCTGCGTGAAGCCCGCGTAGGCGGCGAGCGCGTGCTCGCGGCCCTGCTCGCCGGCGACGACGCGGCGCACCTCGCGCCCGCAGGCGATCCCGAAGTAGAACGCGGTGCGGATGCCCTCGCCCGAGAGCGGGAAGCAGTGCCCGGCGCTGTCGCCGACGAAGAAGACGCCGTCCTGGACGCCCTCGCGCAGACGGTGCGGGAACCAGTTGCCCTGGTAGCGGACGGCGTCGCGCTCGACGCGCTCCGCGAGCGCGACCGTCGCGTCTTTGACATGGCGGCGCGGGTCGTAGGAGCCGACGCCGATGCGCGCCTCCGTCCCGGCCGGGACGCGCCAGCCGTAGCCGCGGCGCACGATGCCCCGCTCGACCCACACGTCCAGCGCGTCGCCTGAGCCGTCGTGGTCGGGATGCACCTCGAGGCCGCGCGAGAGCGGCGCATCCGGCGGCTGGTAGTGCGGGCTGCTGAGCACGCGCCGCCACCCCAGCGCGTCGATCACCAGCGGCGCGCGCAGCGTCCCGCGGTCGGTGGCGACGAGCACGTCGCCGTCGCGGTCGCGCCCGGCGCGGCCCTCGACCTTCGCCGTCTCGAAGCGCGCCTCACCCGCCTGGGCCCACAGCAGCCTGCAGAGCTCGCGGTAGTCGAACGCCGACCAGCTCCACGGCAGGCGGTAGCGCACGCTCCCGTGCGGCGTCGTGAAGCTCATGTACGGCAGCTCCTGGCGGATCGCGCCCGCGACCCCCATCGCATGCAGCCACGGCGTCGGGCAGGCGCAGGCCGAGGTCTGGCGCTCGCCGATCTCGTAGCGGTCGACGACGAGCACCTCGGCGCCGCTGCCCGCGAGCTCGCGCGCGACGGCCAGGCCGGCGAAGCTCCCGCCGCAGATCAGGACGTCGACGCGCGTCCCGTCCAGCGACGTGCGTTCGGCCCCCCGCTTCGTCGCTCGGACGGTCATGTGGCCAGGGCGCCCGCGACGGCGCGCGCAGCCTCCCACGGACGCAGTCCTGCGGGGCGCGTGACGACGTCGTAGTCCAGGCGCTCGACGCGGTCGAGCACGCGCACGTAGACCGCGCGGGCCACGCGCACGCCCGGGCGCATCGGGCCCGGGAGGGCCTGGGCGAGCGCGTCCGTGTCGCGGAAGAGGTCGCGTGCGCGTGCCACCTGCTGGGCGACGTGCTCGCGCAGGCGGTGGGTCGCGGCGTGGCGCACGAGGTCCTCCTCGTGCAGCCCGGGCAGGTAGACGCGGCCGAGATCCCAGTCATCGGGCACGTCGCGGATGAAGTTCGTCAGCTGGAAGGCGACCCCGAGGCTCGCGAGCAGCCGGTCGGCGCCCTCGGGCGCATCCAGCAGCGGCGCGATCAGCGGGCCGACGGTCGCGGTGCCGTCCATGTAGCGCTCGAGCTGGTCCTGGCTGCGCATGCGGACCGGGTCCTCGCAGTCGGCGCGCATCGAGTCCATGTACCGCGGGATCAGCTCGAGCGGCATCCCGTGGCGCGGCCCCGCGTCGACGAGCGCCGCGATGACCGGGTGCTCGGAGTGCCCGCGCTCGAGACCGTGCTCGAGCGCGGCCTGCCAGGCGTCGAGCGCCGCGCGGCGCTCGCCGTTGCGGCTGCGGTCGTCGGCGATCTCGTCGGCGCCGCGCACGTAGCCGTAGAGGGCGTGGACCGCGGAGCGCCGCTCACGCGGCAGGCAGCGCGTGGCGACGAAGTACGTCGGGTCATGACGCAGCTGCATGCGCATGCACGTGCGATAGGCCGCCTGCGGCTGTCGGGTCCTCGACTCCACTGCGCTCTACGGTAAACGGCATCGCAGCGGCGCACCAACCCCACCTCCTCGATCGCGAGCTCGTCGTCGTCACCGGCAAGGGCGGCGTGGGCAAGACGACGGTCGCCGCGGCGATCGCGCTGCTCGGCGCGCACGCCGGCCGGCGCACCATCGTCTGCGAGGTCTCGGGGCAGCGCCGGATTCCCGGGCTGCTCGGCCATCCGACCGCCGGCGGACCGGGAAAGGAGGAGGCGCTCGGCCCCGAGCTGTGGGCGACGACCGTCGACCCCGAGGGGGCGCTGGCCGAGTGGGCGGGTCAGCTCGTGCGCCCGCGGGCGATGGTCGAACTCGCGGTGCGCTCGAAGGCCTTCTCGGGGTTCGTCGCCGCCGCACCTGGCGCGCGCGAGCTCGTGACGATCACCAAGGCCTGGGAGCTCGGGCGCACCGAGCGCTGGCGGCCGGGCGCCGCCGGCTACGACCTCGTCGTGCTCGACGCGCCGGCCTCCGGGCACGGCCTGGGCCTGCTGCGCACCCCCCAGACCTACGCGGAGATCGCGCGCGTCGGCCCGATCGCAAGCCAGGCGCGGCTCGTCACCGGCCTGCTGGCCGACCCGCGGCGCTGCGGCGTCGTCGCGGTCGCGACCGCCGAGGAGACGCCGGTCGGCGAGACGCTCGAGCTGCAGGGCGCGCTCGAGCAGCAGTTCGGGCGCGTGCCCGAGGCGATCGTCGCCAACGGCGTCCTGCGCGACCCGCTGACGAGCGCGGACGCCGAGGCCGTGGGCGCCGCGCGCGATGGGATGCATCCGGCGATCGGCGCGGCGCTGCGCGCCAGGCGCGAGCGCTCGCGCACCCAGGCCCGGCAGCTGCGCCGCCTGCGCCGCGGGGCGCGCGCGCCCGTCGTCACGCTGCCGTTCCTGCCCGGCGGAGCCGTCGATCCAGGCGCGATCGAGGCGCTCGCGGACGAGCTGCGCCGCCGGCTGTAGGGCCGGCGCGCCCGGGGCGCCCGCCGATCAGATGCATTTCCGTCGTCTCAGCCGATGCTTCTGCGTCCGATTGCAGTTGCGACACGCGGATAACGGTGAGCCAGGCCTCGTCGGCGCAGCCAGACGCCGGTGGACCTCACTCGGACCACGGTTCGCGGTCGAGCGCGGCGACGAGGCAGCCAGCATAGTCCGGGCGACGCACTGCGAGGGTCGCCGCACCGACATGGGCGACATCTGCACGCCATGCGTGCATTTCGCGCCCACGCCGCCGCCGGCGCCGCGCCTACTCGATCCCGAGGCGGTCCAGCAGGCGGTCGTCGGCGCGCCAGCCGCGCCGTACGCGCACGGACAGGTCGAGGTGGACCTTCGTCCCGAGCTCGCGCTCGAGCTCCTTGCGCGCCGCCGTCCCGATCGCCTTGATCATCGTGCCGCCGTGGCCGACGAGGATGCCCTTCTGCGAGTCGGTCTCGACCCAGGCCAGCGCCCGCACGCGGGTGAAGTCCTCGCGTGGGCGCTCGATGTCCTCGATCACGACCTCGACGCTGTGCGGGACCTCCTGGAAGGTGCGCCGCAGGACCTGCTCGCGGACGAGCTCGGCGAGCATCACGGAGACCGACTGGTCGGAGGTGTCCTCCGGCGGGAACAGGAACGGCCCCTCCGGCATCAGCTCGCCGAGGCGCTCGGTGAGCGGCCCCACGCCCTTTCCGCGGCGCGCCGAGATCGGGAAGATCTCCGCGCCGACGCCGAGCGCGTCGGCATCCATCAGCGCCTGCGCGGTGCGCGTGTGGTCCAGGCGATCGCACTTGTTGACGGCGATGATCACCGGGACGGGGCTCCTGGCGAGCAGCTGGGCGATGAAGCGGTCGCCCGGCCCGACGCCCTCCTCGCCGTTGAGCACGAACAGCGCGGCGTCACTCTCGGCGAGCTCGAGCTCGACGCGGCGCTGCATGCGGCCGGTGAGCAGGTCGCGCGGGCGCTGGACGCCCGGCAGGTCGACCAGGACGAGCTGCGTGGCGTCGACCGTCGAGACACCGCGGATCGCACGGCGGGTCGTCTGCGGCTTGTCGGAGACGATCGCGATCTTGTGCCCGACGATCGCGTTGACGAGCGTCGACTTCCCGACGTTCGGGCGCCCGGCGAGCGCCACGAACCCGCTGCGCGTGCCTACCACGAGAGGATCTCGGCCTGCACGGCGAGCATCTCGCCGGCGTCCGTCTCGTGGTCCATGCCGACGAGGTGCAGCGCCCCGTGGACGATCGCCTCGCGCAGGTCCACGGTGTGTTCGGGGCAGATGACGATGTCGCCCAGCTCGCGCGGGCCGTCGACGTCGGCGTCCTCGTCGACGGGAAAGGACAGGACGTCGGTCGGCCCCTCCTTGCCGCGATGCGCCGCGTTCAGCTCCGCGATGCGCCCTGCGTCGACGTACTGCACCGCGACGTGGCCGTCCTCGACGGCCGCGGACGCGAGCGCCAGCGCGAGCAGCCGCTCGACCTCGGCCGCCGGCGGCGCGCCCGGCGCGAGGTCCTCCCCGATGATGTCGATCTCGAGCACGGTGGCCCGTTCAGCCGCGCCTACGCCCGGCGGCGATCGCGGTCGGCGGGCCGCAGCTCCGGGGCGGAGCGCTCGGCGAAGTCGCCGTAGGCCTCGACGATGCGCTGCACGAGCCGATGGCGCACGACGTCCTCGCCGGCGAAGCGCACGAAGTCCACGCCCTCGACGTCGCGCAGGATCTCGCTGATGATCACCAGGCCGGAGGTCTGCTCGCGCGGGAGGTCGATCTGTGTGACGTCGCCGGTGATGACCATCCGCGACCCGAAGCCCAGGCGCGTGAGGAACATCTTCATCTGCTCGGGACTCGTGTTCTGCGCCTCGTCGAGGATCACGAACGAGTCGTTCAGCGTGCGACCGCGCATGAACGCCAGCGGCGCGACCTCGATCACGCCGCGCTCGAGATGCCCGGCGACCTTCTCCGGGTCCATCATGTCGTTGAGCGCGTCGAACAGCGGGCGCAGATAGGGGTCGATCTTCGCCATCAGGTCGCCCGGCAGGAAGCCCAGGCGCTCGCCGGCCTCGACCGCGGGGCGCGTGAGGATGATCCGGTTGACCTCGCGGCGCGAGAGCGCGGCCGCGGCCATCGCCACGGCGAGGAACGTCTTGCCGGTGCCGGCCGGGCCGATCCCGAACGTCACGGTGTTGCGGCGGATCGAGTCGACGTAGTGCTTCTGGTTGGCCGTCTTCGGCGCGATCTTGCGCGAGCGGTGGCGCCAGACGGTGTCCTCGAGGATCGATGCCGGCGAGACGTGCCGGTCGAGCGCGCCGGTGACGGCGTGGATCGTCCCGCCGCCGATCTCGTGGCCCTGGTCGGCGAGGTCGCCGAGCTCGCGCACGACGAGCGCCGCCGCGGCGACCGCCTCGGCTTCCCCGTCGAGCGTCACGACGTTGCCGCGCAGGAAGAGCTCGCACTCGACGTGCTCCTCGAGCTGGCGCAGCACGTCGTCGCCGTCCCCGGCGAGGGCGGCCGCAGCCTCGTTGGACAGCTCGATCGTGCGGCGCATCAGCCTCGCAGTGCCTCCTGGACGAGGCCCGACACGCGCCTTCCGTCGGCGCGCCCCGCGACCTTCGCCATCGTCGCTTTCATGACCTGGCCCATGTCCTTCGCCGAGGTCGCCCCGGTCTCGGTGACGGCCTCCCCCACCAGCACGCCCAGCTCCTCGTCGGAGAGCTCGGCCGGCAGGTACTCCTCGATGATCAGCGCCTCGGCCTCTTCGGCCGCGGCCAGCTCCGGCCGGCCGCCGTCGCGAAAGGCGGTGGCCGCCTCGACGCGGCGCTTGCGCTCGCGGCGCAGCACCGCCGTCTCGTCGCCCGGGCCCTCCTTGGCGTCCTTCTGCAGCTCGGAGAGCAGCAGGCGCAGCGTGCCGACGCGCTCCTTCTCGCCGGCCTTCATGGCTGTGACGAGATCCTGCTTCACGGTGTCGGTCACCGGCATCTGCCCTCCATCATAGGCGGGCCGCCGACGGTGCCCGGCGGGGCGGGCGTCCGGTCAGCCGCGGGCGGGCGGTGCGACGTCCGCGGGACGCCCCGCGCCGTTCCCCCCGGTGGCGTCGCCACCCGTGCGCCGGCGCTGCTCCTCGGCCAGCGACGGCGGGTGCCCGAGCTTGCCGAGCTCCGAGCCGTCACGGCCGAAGAGGAGCTGGATGTTCCAGTCGACGAGCAGGCGCAGCTTGCGCTTGAGCCCGGGCATCATCGCCAGGTGGTAGGTCCGCGCGAGCAGCCAGGCGGGCCGTCCGCGCCAGCGCAGGCCCATCGTGCTCGCGACCGCCTCGCCGTCGCCCATGTCGACGAAGACGCCCTTCGTGCGGTAGGTGAACGCCTTCACACCGGCCCCGCCGCCGATCGACGCGGCGACGTTGCGCCCGGCCAGGCGCCCCTGGCGGATCGCGTGCTGCGCGGTCGGCGGGCTCGCCCGGCCCTTGCGCGCGGGGTCGGGGACCGACGCGGCGTCGCCGATCGCCCAGACGTCCTGGTGGCCCTCGACGCGCAGCGTGCGCTCCGTGCGGATCCGCCCCGTGTCGTCCAGCGGCAGGCCCAGCTCGGCGATGACCGGGGTCGGGCGCACGCCGGCGGTCCAGACGACCGTGTGCGTCGGGACGACCTCGCCGTCGGACAGGCGCGCACGCTCGGCGGTGACCTCCTCGAGCGTCGTGCTCGTGCGGATGTCGATGCCGCGGCTGCGCAGCTCGGCGGTCGCGAACGCCGCGAGCGACGCGGGGATCTCCGGCATCACCCGGTCGCGCGCCTCGACGAGGATCCAGCGCATCCCCTCGGTGCGGCAGCGCGGGTACAGCTCGATCACGTCGGCGGCGAAGTCCTGGAGCTCGGCGAGCCCCTCGAGGCCGGCGTAGCCGGCGCCGACGAAGACATACGTCAGCCACGCGCGCCGCAGCGCCGGATCGTCGATCGTCTCGGCGATCTCGAGCGTGCGCAACACGCCGTTGCGCAGCGCGATCGCCTCGGACAGCGACTTGAAGCCGCAGCCGTGATCGGCCAGCCCGGGGATCGGGAGCGTCCGCGACACCGAGCCCAGCGCGACGATCAGGTGGTCGTAGGCGAAGGTCTCCGGGGTGCCGTCGAGGCGGTCGACGCAGAGCGTCCTGGCCGCGGGGTCGGCTCCGGTGACGCGCCCAAGCTGCAGGTCGGTGCTGCGCAGCCCTTCGCGCAGCGGGACGACGACGTGGCGCGGCTCGATGCTGCCCGCCGCCGCCCCGGGGAGCAGCGGCGTGTACAGCATGAAGTTGTCCTCGCTGACGAGCGTCACGTGCGCGCTCTGGCGCGGCAGGATGCGCTCCAGCGTGCGTGCGGCGTAGAACCCGCCGAAACCCCCGCCCGCGATGACGACGTTCCAGGCCATCAGGCGGGTGCGCCGACGGTCGCGGGTGTCAGGACCCGCTCCAGGAAGGCGAGCTGGTCGGTGATCGCGCGCTCGAAGTCCGCGCCGGTGTAGATGTCGAAGTGGCCGATCGGATAGTGGACGACCTCCCCGCGCGGGGCGTTCAGCGCCATCTGCACCGCGGGGGCGGGCGGCGTCGTCTCGTCCGCGTCGCAGACGCAGACCAGCAGGGGCGCGGTCACCGCGCGCGCCTTGACGACCGGGCGCCACGCGCCGACGAAGAGCATGATGCGCGCCCCCACGGCGTTCTGCCAGCGCGAGTCCGAAGCGACGATCCCCGCGAAGCCCGGCTCGGCCTCGGGCGCCGTCATGACGGCGTAGCTGCCGGGCGCGCCTGCCGGGCGGATCATCACGGGCGCACGGCCGCGCGCCGCGGCGAGCAGGTCGCGCAGCCCGTCGAGCGTGCCGCGCGCGGCGACCTTCGGCGGCGTGTGGCGCAGCTGCGCGAGGCCGTCGGCGAACGGCGCCTGCGCGATGACCGCGGCGATGCGCTGGTCGCGCGAGGCGACGTCGACCACGTGCCCGCCGCTGAAGGAGGATCCGAACAGCGCGATGCGCTCGGGGTCGACCCACGACTGGCGCGCGGCGAAGCGGATCGCCGCCTCGTAGTCCTCCTGCTGACGGCGGATGTCGATGACCTGCCGGGGCGCGCCACCGCTGTCGCCGAAGCCGCGGTAGTCGAACAGGACGACGCCGAAGCCCGCGTCGGCGAAGCGCTCGGCGTAGGCGGGCAGCGCGTCGGCGCGCGTCGCGCTGAAGCCGTGCGCCATGACGATGCACGGGATGCGCGCGTCGGCAGCGGGCTCGGGCCGGTGGAGCCACGCGGCGAGCTCGTCGGCGCCCGACGGGATGGTGACATCGGTTCGCGTGTGGGCCATGGTGGAACGGTACCCCTCCCGGCGATCCCGGCCGGGCGCAGCGGCGTATCCGTGGCATGGAGCTCACCGGGAAGGTCGTCCTCGTGACCGGGGCCTCGAGCGGCATCGGCGCCGCCCTCACCCGAGGTCTCGTCGGGCGCGGCGCGACCGTCGCCGCATCGGCGCGGCGCGGCGCGCTGCTCGACGCGCTGGGCGCGGCCTCGACGCACGTCGCCGACCTCTCGGACCCCGCGGACGCCCTGACGCTCGCCGACGCGGTCCTGGAGCGCCACGGGCGCGTCGACGTGCTCGTCAACAACGCCGGCGTGCGCATCGACGGCACCGTCGCCGAGGTGGGCCTCGAGGACCTCGACCGTGCCTTCCAGGTCAACGCCCTCTCCCCCTTCGTGCTCGCCGGCCGCCTCGTCCCGGGCATGGCCGAGCGCGGCGAGGGCGTCGTCGCGAACGTCGTCGCTCCGCAGGTCAGCCCCGGCCGGCGCGGCCTGGGCGCCTACGCCGCCTCGAAGGCGGCGCTCGAGTCGTTCACGCAGACCCTGCGCCAGGAGGTCGGGGGCGGGCGCGGCGTCGCGGTCTTCGCGTTCGACCCGGGCTGGGTGCGCACCGACCTGGCGCCCGACGGCCCGGGCGACCCGGCGAAGGCCGCCGAGCGGCTGATCGGCCATCTCGCCGCGGCGCGCAGCCGCCGCGACATCGCGGCCTGATCAGCGCACGAGCAGCAGCGCCGTCCACTCGCCGCCGTGACGGCGGTCGGCCTCGCGCAGCCCGTGGCGGGAGGCGAACGCCGCGGCGACGGCGTCGGCCTCGTGCGCGAGCAGCCCGCTCGCGACGAGCGCGCGCGGCGGCTCGTCGCCGGCGAAGCCCGTGCGGGCGACCTCGAGCAGCAGCGGTCGCAGCAGGTTGGCGAGGACCGTCGGGGCGCTCGGGGCGGGACCGTCGTGGAGCAGGTCGAACGCGCGCGCCTCGACGACGACGCCGTTGAGGACGGCGTTGGCACGGGTCGCCTCGACGCTCTCGTCCTCGTGGTCGAGCCCGAGCACCGGCTCCCAGCCCAGCCGCGCCGCCGCGATCGCCAGCACGCCCGAGCCGCAGCCCAGGTCGACGCACGCACCGCCGGGCTCGAGCTCCAACAGCAGTTCCAGGCACAGGCGCGTGGTGTGGTGCGCGCCCGTTCCGAACGCCTGCCCCGGGTCGATCACGAGGTCCTCGACGCCGGCGGTGCCGTCGGCCGGCTCCCACGGGGGCCGCACGCGCAGGCCACGCTCGCCGCGGCGCACCGCGACCGGCTGATGGAACGCCTTCCAGCGCTCGTGCCAGTCGTCGGGCACCTCCCGCGTGGTGACCTCGACCAGCGCGCCGCCGACGGCCGCGCGCAGGTCGGGGAGCGCCGGCAGCTCGCCCGGCGCGCCGTAGACCGCATATTCGACGACGTCGCCGTCCTCGCGCTCCTCGACGCCGGACGGCGCGAGCTCGAGCAGCTCGGCCAGCGCGATCTCGGCGTCCTCGCGCCGCACGCGCAGCGCGAGGCGGATCATCGCCGGCCGCCGAAGAGGCGCCGCAGCTTCGCGCTCATCGTCTCCGGCGCCGCGAGGTTCTCGGGCGTGAGCGAGTCGGCGAGCCGCTGGAGCCCCTCGCGCTGCTCGGCCGTGAGCCGGCGCGGGATGACGACGTTGACCACGACGCGCAGGTCGCCGCGGCGCTCGGGGCGCCGCAGCTGCGGCATCCCCTCGTGGTCGACGGTGATGACCTCGCCGGGCTGCGTGCCGGTCGGGACCCGCACGTCGAGCACGGTGTCCCCCAGGACGGGCACCGGCAGCGTCGCGCCGAGCGCGGCCAGCGGCGCGGGGACGTCGAGCACCGTCACGAGGTCGTCTCCGTCGCGCAGCAGGTGCTCGTCGGGCGCGATCCGCACCTGGATGTAGAGGTCGCCCGGCGGGCCGCCGCGCTCGCCGGCATGGCCGCGCCCCTGCAGCCGGATGCGCTGGCCGTCGGCGATCCCGGGCGGCACGTCGACGCTGAGTGTGCGCGGCTTGACGACGCGCCCCCGCCCGTCGCACTCCTTGCACGGCTTCTGCGGGACGCGCCCTTCGCCGCCGCAGCGGTCGCAGGCGCTCTGGCGCAGGACCTGGCCGAACGGGGAGCGCACCGCCGTCTGGAGCACGCCGGTGCCGCCGCACTTGTCGCAGGTCTCGACGGGCGTTCCGGGCTCGCCGCCCTCGCCGTCGCAGCGCTCGCAGGTGTGCACGGCCTCGAAGGCGACCTCCTCCGGCGTTCCGGCCGCCGCCTGGGAGAGCGTGATGTCGAGGCCGATGATCGCGTCGTCGCCCTGCACGGGGCCGCCGGGCTGGCCGCCGAAGCCGGCGCCGCCGAAGCCCCCGGCGCCGCCGAAGAACGCCTCGAAGAGGTCTCCCAGCGAGCCGAAGCCCTCGAAGTTCGGGCGCATGCCGCCGCTGCGCAGGCCCTCGTGGCCGAAGCGGTCATAGACCTCTCGCCGCTTGGGGTCGTTGAGGATCTCGTAGGCCTCCGCGGCCTCCTTGAACTTCTCCTCGGCCTGCGGGTCGTGCGCGTTGACGTCCGGGTGCAGCTCGCGTGCGAGGCGCCGGAACGACTTCTTGATCGTCGTCTCGTCGGCGTCGCGCGGGACGCCCAGCACGTCGTAGGGATCTCGGGGCAGGGTGCTCGACATCGGAAGTTGCGCCGTCAGGCGTCGTAGACGTCCTCAACGTAGCGGGAGAGCTGCAGCGCGGCCTCGCGCACGGTCGCGATCGTCCTGGCGTAGTCCATCCGCACCGGCCCGATGACCGACACCGTCCCCAGGCGCCGCGCGGGCAGCCCGTAGCCCGCGCCGACGAGCGCGAGCGAGCGCAGCGCCGGCAGCTCGTTCTCGCTGCCGATGCGCACGAGCACGTCGCGCGAGCCGAGCGCCACCCGCAGGACGCCGAGCAGCGCGACGCGCCGCTCCAGTGCGCTCATCAGCTCGTTGATCTGCGCCACGTCCTGGAGCCGGTCGCCGCCCAGCAGCCGGGCGGCGCCCTCGACGTAGATCGTGTCATCGCCGGCGCCGTGCAACTCGCCGAACGCGGGCGCCAGGGCGTCGAGGAAGCGCTGCTCGCTGACGCCGAGCGACGGGTCGGTCAGGCGCTGGTGGAGCATCCGCGCGCCGAGCCCGATGCCCGTCAGGCGCTCGTTGAGGTACTCGCCGGCCCAGCCGACGAGCCCCGGGTCGACCGGGGCGTCGAAGGTCAGCATCCGCTTCGTCACGCCGCCGGTCGAGGTGATGACGACGACCATCGCGATCTGCGGCTGGAGCAGCAGCACCTCGACGTGGCGGATCGTCGCGGTCTCCAGCGGCGGCGCCGAGACGACGGCGAGCAGGTTCGTGACCTGGGCGAGCGTCTCGGTGGTCAGCTGCATCGCCTCGTCGACCTCGCGGCGCACGAGCGGCAGGTCGAGGGACGCGCGGCGCGTCTCGGGCAGCAGGCGGTCGACGTAGAAGCGCCGCCCCGCGTCGGTCGGCAGCCGGCCGGCGGAGGTGTGCGGGTGCTCGAGGAGGCCCTGCTCCTCGAGGATCGCAAGCTCGTTGCGGATCGTCGAGGGGCCGCAGCCGAGCTCGGCGTCCTCGGCGAGCGTCTTCGAGCCGACCGGCAGGCCGGTCGCCTGGTTCGCCTCGACGACCTTGCGCAGGATCAGCTCTTGGCGCGGCGTGAGCACCCGGTGGATGGTACTTCGGGGTCCGGGGACCTCGGCCCGGGGTGGGCGGGCTCCGGTTCCTCAGATGATGATCGCGACCGAGCCGCCGTCGACGGACCAGGCCGCGCCGGTGACGGTGCTCGCCCGCGCCGAGCACAGGAAGACGACGACGTCCGCGATCTCGCTGGGGTCGGCGAGCCGGCCGAGTGGGATCTTCGAGCGCTGGGCGTCGAGCGCCTCCTCGCGCGTGACGCCGCGCGCCGCGCCCGTCTGGTCGGCCATGCCGCCCGGCGCCGTCCACAGCTCCGAGGCGGTGCCGCCCGGCGTGACGGCGTTGACCAGGACCGCCTGCGGCGCATAGGTGTCGGCGAAGACGCGTGAGAGCGAGAGCTGCGCGGCCTTCGTGACGCTGTAGGCGGGGTTGGTGAGCGACGGGCGCTTGCCCGCCGACGAGCAGACGTTCACGATCCGCCCGCCGCCGCGCGCGGCCATGCGCGGCGCGGCGGCGCGCATCAGGCGCATCGGGGCCAGCACGTGCAGCGCGTACTGCGCGTTCCAGTCGGCGTCGGTCAGCTCGTCGAGCGTCGCTGCCCAGGTCGTCCCGGCGTTGTTGACGAGGACGTCGACGCCGCCCATCTGCTCGGCGCAGGTGGCGATGATGCGCTCGTCCGCATCGGCGTCGCAGACGTCGCAGGCCAGCCAGGCGGCGCGCTCGCCGCACCGCTCAGCGGCCGCGCGCAGCTCCTCCTCGCCGCGCGCGACGAGCAGCACGCTCGCCCCCTCGTCGCTCAGCCGCTGCGCGGTCGCGCGGCCGATGCCGCGGCTCGCGCCGGTGACGACGCACACCTTCCCGTCGAGCTCGAGCTCCATGTCACTTGTCTCCAAGCTCCAGCACCGCGAGGAACGCCTCCTGCGGCACCTCGATGCGGCCGACCTGCTTCATGCGCTTCTTGCCCTCCTTCTGCTTCTCGAGGAGCTTGCGCTTGCGCGAGATGTCGCCGCCGTAGCACTTGGCGATCACGTCCTTGCGGAACGCCTTGACCGTCTCGCGCGCCACGATGTGCGAGCCGATCGCCGCCTGGATCGGCACGTCGTACTGCTGGCGCGGGATCTTCTCGCGCAGCTTCTCGGTCAGCGTGCGCCCGACGGCGTAGGCCTTGTCCTTGTGGACGAGCATCGAGAGCGCGTCGACGGGCTCGCCGGCGAGCAGCACGTCGAGCTTGACGAGGTTCGAGGCCTTGAGGTCCGCGATCTCGTAGTCCAGCGAGGCGTAGCCGCGCGTGCGCGACTTCAGCTGGTCGAAGAAGTCCAGGACGATCTCGGCAAGCGGCAGGTCGTAGGTCAGCTGCACGCGCTCGGCGGAGAGGTAGTGCATCCCGGTGTGCTCACCGCGCTTCTCCTGGCAGAGCTCCATGATCGCGCCGATGTACGAGGTCGGCGTCAGGATGCTCGCCTTGATCATCGGCTCGCGGATCTCCGCCACACGGGCGGCATCCGGCATGTCGGACGGGTTGTGGACCTCGAGCACGTCGCCGTTGGTCAGCTCGACCTCGAAGCCGACCGAGGGCATCGTCGCGAGCAGATCGAGGTCGTACTCGCGCTCCAGGCGCTCGCGCACGATGTCCATGTGCAGCAGCCCGAGGAACCCGCAGCGGAAGCCGAAGCCGAGCGCGTCGGACGTCTCGGGCTCCCAGGTCAGCGCGGCGTCGTTCAGCGTGAGCTTCTCGAGCGCGTCGCGCAGGTCCGGGTAGCGGTCGGAGTCGATCGGGAACAGACCGCAGAAGACCATCGGCTTGACGTCGCGGTAGCCCGGCAGCGCCTCGGTCGCCCCGCCGACGCGCGTCGTCAGGGTGTCACCGACGCGCAGGCGCGTGACGTCCTTGATCCCGGTGATGACGTAGCCGACCTCCCCCGCCGAAAGCGTGTCGACGCTCGTCATCGCGGGTGTGAAGAACCCGATGTCGTCGATGTCGGCCTCGGTGCCGGCGATCATCGCGCGGATCGCCTCGCCCTTGGTGAACACGCCGTCGACGACGCGGATGTAGGCCACGACGCCGCGGTATTGGTCGAACTCGGAGTCGAAGATCAGCGCGCGTGCCGGGGCGTCACGGTCGCCTGAAGGCGGCGGAACCTTGGCGACGAGCTCTTCGAGCACATCGATCACGCCCTCCCCCGTCTTGCCGGAGATGATCCGGATCCCCTCGGCGGGCTCGCCGAGCAGCTCGGC
>DATCDC010000088.1:0-9535 GCA_036510915.1 Solirubrobacteraceae bacterium
GCGTCGTGCCGTCCACCGGCTCGCCGATCGGCGCCCCGGGCGGCGTGCTCGGCCCCGGCGGCACGAGCACCCCGGGCGGCCGGCGCCAGACCGTCGCCCCGACGCCGACGACCGCGCCGACCACGCAGCCCGTCAGCCAGACGCCGGTGCCGACGGCGACCGACACCGACGGCGACGGGATCCCGGACAGCTACGAGATCAGCCACGGCCTGAACCCGAACAACCCGGCCGACGGCGCGGCGACCCCGAACGGCGACGGCGTGACGAACGCCGAGCGCTATCGCCGCCAGGTCGCCGCCAACCAGAAGGCGGGTTCCGACAAGGGCACGACGACCACCGGTGACACGCCCACCGCCGATCCCACGACGACCACGCCGGCCGCCCCGGCGCCGGTGCCGGACCCCGCGCCGGTTCGCACCCCCGATCCGACCCAGCAGCCGGCCGTGACCCCCGATCCCGTCGTTCCGGCCGACCCGCCGCCGGCCGACCCGGCGACCGCCCCCGCGCCGCCCGCGGCGAGCACCCCGGCCGACCCGCCCGCGGCGGCGACGCCACCCGCGACGGTTCCCGCCGCCCAGTAGCGGCGGCGCCGCATACGATCCGCACGATGCGGATCGGGATCATCACCGGCTCGGGGACCTACGCGCTGCCGGGACTCGAGCACCTGGACGAGCGCCCGGTGGCGACGGGCTTCGGCGCAGCCCTCGTCACGCACGGGCGCCTGGGCGACGTCGACATCCTGCATGTCAGCCGGCACGGGCCGGGCCACCACCGCGTCTCCCATCAGGTCGAGCACCGTGCGAACGTCGCGGCCCTGCGCGACAGCGGGGCGGACGCGATTCTCGCCGTCACCGTCTGCGGCGGCGTCGACCCCTCGCTCGAGCTCGGCCAGCTGGTCGTCTTCGACGACCTGCACTTTCCGTCCAACCGCCTGCCGAACGGGGAGCTGTGCACCCTGCACACCGAGCCGGGCGGGCCGGGGCGCGGCCACTGGGTCTTCGAGGGCCCGTTCAGCGAGCATCTGCGCGGCGCGCTGCTGCGCGCCGCGACCGGGCTCGGGCACCCGGTCCGCGCCGGCGGGTGCTACGGCCATGTCGACGGGCCGCGCTTCAACACGCGCAGCGAGATCGCGGTGCTCGCCGGGGCGGGCGTCACCGCGGTCAGCCAGACGGCCGGTCCCGAGACCGTCCTGGCGGGGGAGGCCGGCGTCCCGTACGTGCTCCTGGGCTTCGTCACGGACTACGCCAACGGGGTTCGCGAGATCCCCACGCCGGTCGCGACCCTCGTGGGTCTGATCCGCGAGAGCACCGAGCGCTTCGCCTCGACGCTCGGCGCCGCGCTCCCGCTCATCGACCGCGACGCGCTCGTCCCGGTGGGCACGTCGCTGTCGTGGGACTGATGGTCGACGCCGCGGGGGTTGCGCCGGGGCCGCTGTCGGCCGTCGTGCTCGACGCGCTCGCCGCACCGGCGGACCCCGACCTCGACCGCGCGCTCGGAGCCGGCGCGGCGCAGCGTCTGCGCGCCGAACTGCGCGCCGTGGCGCGTCGCTGGGTCGCGGCGATCGCACCGGGGCGCGCCTACGAGGCGACCTCGCCGGCGACGGCGCTGCTGGCGCTGGGCGACGGTGCGGGCCCGGTCGTCCTCGTCGCCCCCGACATCCCGTCGCTCGGGCCCGAGCATCGCGCCGCCGTGGTCGGCGACCTCGCCGCGGGCGTCGGCATCGTCGTCGGGTCCGCGCACGACGCGCGGCCCTATCTCGTCGCGTTCGCCGAGCGTGATCCGGAGCTCGTGGAGCTCGCCGGGAGCGGCTTCCAGACCCTGATGGAGGCCGGCGCCGCACGCGGGCTCGCACTGTCGATGATCCGCCACGAGCGGCGCCTCGCCGGCCCGGGCGACGCCCGCGCGCTGGCGCTCGATCCGCTGGCGCCCGCGCGGATCATCCAGCAGCTCGGCTTTCTACGGCCACCCGGCTGAGGTTCCCCGCGCTGCGCGCGGGCCGCGCGGGGTGTACAACGGTGTCATGAGCGATTGGATGGAGAAGCGACGCGAGGCCCGGCGGGCCGTGGAAGAGGCCGGCGGCGGCGAGGCCGAGGGCTTCGAGATGGCCGAGCAGGAGCTCATCGAGCGCGCAGAGAACTGGGAGGGCCGCTCGCCCGAGCACGACGCCTTCCCGAGCGAGGAGCAGGGCGGCGTGGAGTACGGCGAGGCCGACCACGAGCGCACCTCCGAGGACGGCGAGCAGGAGTAGCGTCGCTCGGACGCTCCGGCCGATGGCCCGGACGGGAGCTGCGAAACGCCAGTACCCCACCTATCCTCGGCGGGGCCACCGCCATGGGGGGTGGTGTAATGGCAGCACGGCGGCCTTTGGAGCCGTCAGGTCGGGGTTCGAATCCCTGCCCCCCAGTCGGTGACGTCGCTCGGAGTTCGCGGCCACAGGCCGCGAACGGAGATGCGAAACACCCTCTGACGTCCCGGCGGCACGCCGGGGGCGCCCGCCGGGCCCCACGCCGCGAATCCCCTGCATCCGCTGCGGGGGACCGATGTGAAACCAGGGGATGCCGGCACGAGCGCCCGCCGCGCCGGCCGCGCCCCGACGCACCAACCTGCCCCGCGCGCTCCCGCCGCACGCCCTGAGCCCGTACGATTCGATCCGTGAGAGCTCCGACGGTCGTCATCCTGGCCGCTGGTCAGGGGACGCGCATGCGCTCGCGGACGCCGAAGGTGCTGCACGACCTCTGCGGGCGCCCGTTGATCGCCTGGCCGGTCGACGCCGCGCGCGCGGTGGCGGCGGCGCGCATCGTCGTCGTCGACGCTCCGGCGCGACCGCTCGACGGGCACCTGCCCGAGGACGTGGAGATCGTCGTCCAGCCCGTGCCGAACGGCACCGGCGGCGCGACGCTCGCGGCGGCCGGGCTGATCGACCCGGGCGCGCCGGTGCTGATCCTGATGGGCGACGTGCCGCTGCTCTCCGCTGCGGCGATCACCGGGCTGCTCGAGGCCCATGCGGCCTCCGGCGCGGCCGCGACCGTCGCGACGGCGGTGCTCGACGACCCGGCCGGATACGGGCGGATCGTCCGGGGCGCCGACGGCACCGTCGAGCGGATCGTCGAGACGAAGGCCGCGGGTGACGCCGGTGCGCACGAGCTCGCGATCCGCGAGGTGAACTCCGGCATCTACGTGTTCGACGGCGCCGCGCTGCTCGGGGCGCTTCCGCGCCTGACGAGCGACAACGCGCAGGGCGAGCTCTACCTCACGGACGTGCTCGCGATCCTGCGCGCGGACGGGGCCACGGTGCTCGCCCATACGGTCGACGACCCGCTGATCGTGCTCGGCATCAACGACCGCGTCCACCTGTCGCGCGCGCGACAGATCGCGCGGCGCGCCATCCTCGACGCCCACCTGCTCGCGGGCGTCGACATCGTCGACCCCGCCTCGACGATCATCGACGTCGGCGTGACGCTCGGCCAGGACACGGTCGTCGAGCCGTTCACCGTCTTGCGCGGCGCCACGAGCGCCGGGACGGGCTGCCGCATCGGACCGGGCGCGACCCTCACCGACGTCGCGCTCGGCGACGACGTCACGGTGCTGCACAGCTACGCGATCGACTGCGAGGTCCGCAGCGGCGCGAGCATCGGCCCGTTCGCCTACCTGCGCCCCGGCACGCTGCTGCGCGAGCGCTCGAAGGTCGGGACGTTCGTCGAGGTCAAGAACTCCGACCTCGGAGAGGGAACCAAGGTTCCGCACCTGTCCTACCTGGGCGACGCGGACGTCGGCCCGGGGTCCAACCTCGGTGCCGGGACGATCACCGCCAACTACGACGGCGTCACCAAGCACCGCACGACGATCGGCGCGGGCGTGAAGGGCAGCGTCCACACCTCGTACGTCGCGCCGGTCACCCTCGGCGACCGCGCGTGGACCGCGGCGGGCAGCGTCGTGACCGAGGACGTGCCGCCCGGGGCGCTCGCCGTCGCACGCGCGCGGCAGACGAACGTGGAGGGCTACGACGAGCGTCGCGAGGCCGAGCGGGGGGGCGGGTGATGACCGGGCGCACGCCTACACTCCCCGGCGCCGAGTGGCCAGAGACGCTTGCGCGCCCCGACATGAACATCAGCCTCCCGATCGACTACAACAAGCGGCTGATGCTGTTCTCCGGGCGTGCGAACCCGGAGCTGGCGACGAAGATCGCCGACCGCCTCGGCGTCGAGCTCGGCCCCGTGACGCTGAAGACCTTCTCCAACGGCGAGGTCTACTGTCGCTTTGAGGAGTCGATCCGCGGGGCCGACGTCTTCATCGTGCAGCCGACCTGCGGCAATCCCGCGACCGGCGTGACCGCGAACGACGCGCTGATGGAGCTGCTCGTGATGATCGACGCCGCCGTCGGCGCCTCCGCGCATCGCGTGATCGCCGTGACCCCGTGGTACGGCTACTCGCGCCAGGACAAGAAGTCCGCGCCGCGCGAGCCGATCAGCGCCCGGCTCGTCGCGCGCATGCTCGAGTCCGCCGGCGCCGACCGCGTGCTGACGATGGACCTGCACACCGGTCAGGTACAGGGGTTCTTCCAGATCCCCGTCGACCACATGACCGCGCTGTTCATGCTCAGCCAGTACTTCGACGATCTCGGCCTGCAGGACCTCGTCGTCGTCTCGCCGGACGCCGGCCGCGTGAAGCTCAACAAGACGTTCGCGCTGAAGATCGGGGCAGAGCTCGCGATCCTCGACAAGGAGCGGCCCGCCCAGCAGGTCGCCGAGATCGGGTACGTGATCGGTGACGTCCAGGGCAAGACCGCGGTGATCGTCGACGACATCATCGACACCGCCGGCACGCTGAAGGCCGCCGGCCAGACGGTGCTCGACGCCGGCGCGACGCGCGTCTACGCCGCCGCCACACACCCGGTGCTCAGCGGCGGCGCCTACGCGAACCTCGCCGCCGCCAGCTTCGAGCAGATCGTCGTCACCGACACGATCCCGCTGCGCCCCGGCGCGCCGGACAACATCCGCGTGCTCTCGTGCGCGGACCTGCTGACGGACTCGATCCGGCGCATCTTCACCGACGACTCGGTCTCCGAGGTCTTCGGCGGCGAGAATCAGCTGTTCTGAATGTCGCGCTCAGCGCGCGGCGATCGCCGCGCGCTGGCGCACGTGGACGCGCTCGCGCGCCCAGCGCGTGAACTCCGGCGCGGGCATCGGCCTGCCGTAGAGGTACCCCTGGCCGACGTCGCAGCCGAGCTCGACCAGGCGGTCGTGCAGCGCCGAGGTCTCGACGCCCTCTGCGACGACCTGCATCCCGAGCTCGCGCGCGAGGCCCGTCGTGTAGCGGACGATCGCCAGGTCGCGCGTGTCGCCGAGCATCCCGAGCACGAACGATCGATCGATCTTCACCTCGCTGACCGGCAGCCGCTTGAGCAGGTCGAGCGCGGAGTAGCCGGTGCCGAAGTCGTCGAGCGAGACCGTCACGCCCATGCGCGAGAGCTGCTCGGCGACCGGCAGCGCCCGGTCGGGGTCGGCGACGATCATGCTCTCGGTGATCTCCACCACGAGCGCGCGCGGTGAGACGTGACGCTTGCGGCACAGGCCTGCGATCCGCTGGGGCAGGTCGGGCTCGGCGAGGACGCGAGGGGAGAGGTTGACCGAGACGGTCAGGTCCAGGCCGTCCTCGCGCCAGACGGACACCTGCAGCAGGGCGGCGTCGAGCACGTGCATCGTCAGCGGGACGATGAGGCCGGTCTGCTCGGCGATCGGGATGAACTCGACCGGCGGCATCAGCCCGTGCTCGGGGTGGCGCCAGCGCAGCAGCGCCTCGGCGCCGACGGGGCGGCCGGTCGCGACGTCGACCTGCGGCTGGTAGTGGATCGCGAGCTCGTCGGCGTCGATCGCGTGGCGCAGGCCGCCGGCGAGCGTGAGCCGCATGAGCGTGTTGTCGTCCTCATCGGCCGTGTAGCAGCAGACGCCGCTCTTGCGCTCCTTGGCCTGGTACATCGCGACGTCCGCCCGCTGCATCAGCGTCTCGACGTCGTCGCCGTGCTGGGGGTGGCAGGCGATGCCGATGCTCGCGCCGATCTCGAGCGTCACGCCGTCGAGGTCGATCGGGACCGAGACCGCGTCGCAGAGCTTGCGCGCGACCGCGATCGCCGACTCGGCGTCGCGCACCGACGGCAGCAGGATCGCGAACTCGTCGCCGCCCAGGCGGCCGACCGTGTCGCCGTCGCGCAGCGTGTCGCGCAGGCGCGAGGCGACCTTGCGCAGGACCTCGTCGCCCTCGTGGTGGCCGAGCGTGTCGTTGATCTCCTTGAAGCGGTCGAGGTCGATCAGCATCACCGCGCTGACGTCGACCGGCTCGTCGCCGTAGCAGGTGATCGCCTGACGGATGCAGTCGCTGAACAGGACGCGGTTGGGCAGCCCCGTGAGCGAGTCGTGGTGCGCGAGGCGCTCGTGGATCGACGCGTGCCGGCCCGCGCTGTGGACCGCGAGCAGCGGGACGGCGAGCAGCACGATCGCCAACGGGCTGCGCTCCAACGCGATGACCGCCAGCGGCGCCAGCCCGATCAGGATCGCCTCGGTCGCCGCGTCGGAGACCAGGTCGGCCGAGAGCTCGTCGCGCAGGCGATCGCGGCCGCCGAGCAGGCGCTCGGCGATCGAGACACCGGAGCTGAGCAGGAAGTACACGCTGCCCGCGGCGACGTACGCGCCGAGGCCCACCCAGTCGAAGCGCAGGGCGCCCGTGAGATGCGTGAGGTAGAGGACGCCGCCGGCGGCTCCGAGCGCGAGCGTCTGACGCGCGACGCGGAACGCGCAGCGCGGCACGTGCGTCTCGTCGAGACCGTCGCGGACGATCAGTGCGAGCGCCTGCGCCACCACCGCGGCGGTGACGCCCGAGTGCAGCAGCAGGGCGAAGGTGAACGTCGTGGACGGCGCGACCTCGCCGGTGCCGCGGCCGATCTTGATCGGCAGGAGCTCGGCGACCAGGACGGCGCCGGCGAGGACCCAGGTGACCGGGTCGCCCGCACCGACGATCGCAGGCCCGTGCGTGGCGGCGAGCAGGCCGAGCAGGCCGAGGCCCGCCGTCGTGACGGCGACGTCGAACAGCAGTGGGAGATGGGGTCTGAGCCGGCGCACGCGTCGCAGATGTTCGGGCGCACGCGGTGTGGCCGCCGTCACCCGGTTCTAGGTCTATCGGCGCGAGCGGGCCGCGGCCTGAGCGACGTCGCGCCACTGCAGGCGGACGTACTGAGGGCCCTGCGGAACGGCGTCCTAGCCGCCGATGACGAAGCCGCGCCGGGCGAGGGTGTCGAGCGCGTCCTCGAACGCCGCGAAGTCGCGCGCGAGCAGCTGATCCAGCGGGCGCCCGGCCGGCCCGGCGGTGCGCACCCAGCGGCGCAGCAGCGGCCCGCCCACACGGTCCTCGGCGTCCTGCGTGAGCTCGAGCAGGATCCCCAGTTCGGGGCGGTGATCGAGCTCGCCGGTGATCACCGCGAGGGGGTCGACGTCGAGGACCGCGCAGAGCTCGTCGTCGCTCAGCCCGAGCCGCTCCATCAGCCGGACGGCCGGTTTCTCCACGGCCGGCGACCTATGGCGTGCGCGCTTCGAGCCGCTTGGCCGGCGGCGGCTGCTGGTCACCGGGCCAGAACCCCGTGACGTGGCGAAAGGCCTTGGCGCCGACGCGGTTGACCGCCGCGGCAGTGACCGCGAACGTCGTGGCGCGCAGCGCGGCGGACCCGAGGACCTGGCCCCAGGTCGCGTTCTCCGTCGTCGCGTTGGGCGGGGCGGTGCCCTGCGCGCGCTCGTAGGTTGTCTCGAACGCCTTGCCGGCGACGCGCGAGGCGCCGATCCCGAGCACGATCGCGAAGGGCTTGTAGAGGAGCTTGGCGAGCACAGACGCACAATAACGCGGCGGCTGGGTGGGACCGGCGCGCTCCGGTGGGAGGGCGACTACCCTGGGCATCCGTGTCGCTGCGCCGTGCGTCCGTCATCGCCCTATCGGTCGGCGCGTTCCTCGTCGTGTCCTTCCTCGTGGCCCGCTTCCTCACCCAGGAGAACCGTGAACGCGCCGCCGTCACCGACCTCCTGGAGGCCCAGGCGCGCGGGGACACGCCCGCGATGCTGGGCCGGCTCGAGGGCTGCGCAGGCGACGCGACCTGCCGGCGCACGGTCGCGGCCGACGTCCGGCGCCTGCGCCGCGCGGGCGACGTGAAGATCCTCAGCTATCGCTCCTCGACCGGGTACGCGTTCGCGAGCGAGCGCGGGCCGACCCGCGTGGCTTGGAACATCGACGGCACCGGCCTGCCGGTCGTGCAATGCGTGGACGTCGAGCGCAGCGGCAGCGCGCTGCTCGGCGGCAGCATCGTGTTGCGCGGCATCTCCACCCCGATCCCCGGCGGAAGCCTGTGCCCGAAGTGAGCGCCCGCCGCATCGCCGGCGCCCTCGGCGCCTGCTGCGTGCTCGCCGCGCTGAGCGCGCCCGCCGCCGGGGCCCAGACGACCCCCCCGGCCACCACGCCGCCCGTCGCAGCGCCGACGCCCGCGTCGGTCGTCTCGACTCCGACCCCCCGCACGCTCTACAAGGACGGCCCCTCGGGGCGCTTCCTCGTCGACGGGACGTGGCTCCTGCGCCTTGATCCGGCGCGCAACGGCGACCGCCTCGGCTGGCAGCGCGAGACCACGACGACCGGCTGGTCGGCGGTCACCGTGCCGAACGCCTGGAACGCGACCGACGAGAGCCTCGCCTCGTACCTCGGCGGCGTCGGCTGGTACCGCAAGGACTTCCGCCTGCCGACGGCCGCGAAGACCCCGATGTGGGTCGTGCGCTTCGAGTCGGTCAACTACGCGGCGAAGATCTGGCTCAACGGGCACCCGATCGGCACGCACGTCGGCGCCTACCTGCCGTTCGAGCTGCGCCTGCCCAGCAGCTACCTCAAGCGCGGCGGCGTCAACCACCTCGTCGTGCGCGTCGACAGCCGCCGGACGACCAGCGACTTCCCGCCGCTGAAGTTCGACGCCACCGGCCAGCCGCTCGGCGGCTGGTGGAACTACGGCGGCCTGCTGCGCGAGGTCTACCTGCGCCGCGTCGACGACATCGACATGACGATGGTCGACGTCCAGCCCGATCTGCCCTGCGCGAGCTGCGCGGCGACCGTCCGCTGGACGGTGCAGGTGCGCAACGCCGGGGCGAAGGGGCGCCGCGTCACCGTGTTCGGGCGCTTCGGCGCGAAGACCGTCCGCCTCGGGACCGTGGCGCTGGGCTCGAAGGGCTCTGCGACCCTCACGGCGTCGCTGCGGGTGCCCCACCCGCGCCTGTGGTCCCCGGCGAGCCCGTACCTGTACGACGCCTCGCTGAAGGCCGTCTCGGGCTCGCAGACGCTCCAGACCTTCACCCGCGCCGTGGGCGTGCGCTCGATCCACGTGACCTCCGACGGGCGCCTGGTCCTCAACGGCCGGCCGCTCGACGTCCGCGGCATCGGGCTCCAGGAGGACTCGCCGGACCGGGGCTTCGCGATCGACAACAAGGTCCGCGACACGGAGCTGGCGCTGACCAGGGAGCTC
>DATCDC010000089.1:0-34739 GCA_036510915.1 Solirubrobacteraceae bacterium
GGACGCCGGATGCCCGGAGCTCTCCGAGCTGGGTGAGCTGCGCGAGCGTGGTGTCCGCCGGTGCGGCCGGCTGCGCCGCCGGGGATGAGGGCATTCCGGGCGCCTGCCCGCGGGCGGCCCAGTGCTCCTCCTGGCGTTGCAGGATGCGCTCGTGGACCACGTCGGCGGTCTTGACGAACACCGCGGCCTTCAGACCCGTCTTGATCAGTCCCATGTCGTGTCTGCCTCTCTCGTCTACGCCGGCTCGCCGGCGTCCAGCGCGGTGAGCAGATCCTCGGGGAGGATGCTGCCCTCGCCGACCAGGCGCGCTGTGCTGCGGTCCAGGGTGGTCATCATCGGGACGGCCCAGACGTTCTCGTAGACGAGGATGCCGGCCAGGCTGCCGGGCTGGATCACCGCGGCGACCGTGTCGATGTCGGCCTGGTCGAGCATCCCTGAGGCTGCGCCCTGCCAGATCGTCACGTCGACGCGTCCGCCGTGCTCGATGTCGGCCAGCGCGACCGTGCTGACGGTCCCGTCGGCCGCCTTGGAGAGGAACGCAAGATCGAGGACGCGCAGGATGCCGCGGTCGACGAGGTCCAGCACGTGCTCGAAGCCCTCGCCGGTGATGTGCCCGCCGGGGAACTCGACGGCGATGTAGTTGATCGGCCCGAGAATCTCGCCGCCCACGGCGCACGCCTTTCGGTTGCTGGGAACGTGCGGCAACGCTACCAGCGCGCCAGCATGCGGTGTCCCGGCGGACGACCCCGAGAGGAGACCCGGACGCCCAGCGCGTGCTGCAGGCGGCAGAACGCGCGCCACCGGCGGCGCACCTTGGCGGTAACGCGGCGCTGCTGCGTGGTGTACTGCTCGCGCGATGGACATCGTCGGCTACTTCACCGCGCTCGGCCTGGCGACCGCCGCCGGCCTGAATGCCTGGATCCCGCTGCTCGCCACGGGCCTGCTGGCGCGCTACACGAACGCCATCCATCTCGACGGCACGTGGGCGAACCTGGAGAACACCGGCGTCCTGATCGCGCTCGCGGCGGTCGCCGTCGTCGACTTCGTGGGGGACAAGGTTCCCGGCGTCGACCATGCGCTGCACGCCGCCGGCACGGTGATCGCACCGGTGACGGGCGTCGTCGCGGCGCTCTCGTCCTCGAGCGGGCTCGACGTCTCGCCGGCGCTGATGACGATCATCGGCCTCGTCGCGGCGGAGACCTCGCACGGCACGCGCATGGCGATCCGCCCATTCTCGACCGTCACGACCGGCGGCCTGGGCAACCCGGTCGTCTCGCTGATCGAGGACGTCGCGAGCGTGGCGCTGAGCGTCGTCGCGATCATCCTGCCGGTGCTCGCCGCGCTGCTCGTCGTCGCGATGTTCGCGGTGGCCTGGCGGGTGATCCGCCGGCTGCGACGCCGGCGGGCGCGGGCGGCGCCGGGCTACAGCTCGGCGCCGCCGTCGTAGAGCTTCAGGACGCGCACCTTGCCGGGCGCGGCGTCCATGCACAGACGGCAGAGGACGCACTCGTCGAGGTTCTGCTCGTGGAGTTCCAGACCACCACCGGCGGGGGCCTGCCCGAAGATGTCGACCGGGCACACCTCGGCCAGCTTCGCCGCCACGGCCGCGTCGGCGGCGGCCGCGTCGTCGACCTCGACCCCGATGAACGTCGCGTCGGCCCTCATGCTGCGCTCCTCTCGGCGATCTTGGCTCTGATGATGTCCGGGATCTCGGAGATCTCCTCGGCGACGGTGATGCCGGCCTCGGCGAGGCGCGCGATCTTCTCGGTCGCCGTGTCCTCCTTGCCCTCGACGATCGTGCCGGCGTGGCCGAAGCTCATCCCGGGCATCTCGTCCATGAAGCGGCCGGCCATGAAGGCGACGATCGGCAGCCGCGAGTCGTTCTCGGTGACCCAGCGCGCGAGCTCGGCCTCCATGCGGCCGCCGGGCTCGGTGTAGATGACGATGCCCTGCGTCTGCTCGTCGGCCTCGAACAGCGGCATCAGCTCCGCGTAGGAGGAGCCGATGATCGCGTCGCCACCGATCGAGACCGCCGTCGACTGGCCGAGGCCCGCCGCGGTCAGCGTCGAGCTCATCTCGGTCGTCATGCCGCCCGAGCGCGAGATCACGCCGATCGGACCGGGGGAGTAGGCCTTCGCGGCGTCCTTCGCCGGGCCGCCGATGCCGCCCATCTTGATGACGTCGGGCACGATGATCCCCAGGCAGTTGGGGCCGATGATCCGCGCGCCGCGCAGCGTCGCGAGTTCGACCATCTGGGCCACGTCGCGGCGCGGGATGCGCTCGGTGACGATCACGATCAGCTTGATGCCGTTCTCGATCGCCTCGAACACGGCGTCTTTGGTGAACGCCGGCGGCACGGTGACGACCGAGCCGTCGATCGGGGCGCCGTGGTGGGCGACGGCCTGGGCGACCGTGTCGAACACGGGGACGCCGTGGACCTCGCGGCCCAGGCGGCCCGGCGTCACGCCGCCGACGACCTTCGCCCCGGCGCCGTAGTCCAGGCACTCGCGGGTCAGGTTGACGGCCTCGCGCCCGGTGATGCCCTGGACGATGAAGGTGGTCTCTGCGCTGACGAGAATGCTCATGACGGGTTACCTCCGCGGGGCATCCCGCCCCGCGTCTTGACGACGGGGGCGGCATCCGGCCGCCGTGAACGGCTCGGCCTCATGAGGCCGAACCTCCGATCTTCTCCACGGCGCGCCGCGCCGCCTCGTGCATCGACACGGAGCGATCCGCGTACTCGACGCCGTACTTGTCGAGGATCTTGAAGCCCTCGTCCTCCCAGGCGCCCGGGATGCGGAAGATCGCGATCTTCTCCGCCGGGTCGTAGCCGAGCTCGAGGCAGGCCTTGATCACCCCGCGCGCGACGATGTCCACGCGGGTGTTCGAGACGATCGACATCATCACGGCGATCTTGTCGACGCCGGGCTTCTGCAGGACGAGCTTCGCCAGGCCGCAGGCCTTGGCGACCGACGGGTTGCCGCCGATCTCGCAGTAGTTCGCGGGCCTGCCGCCGTGGGCGCGGACCGCGTCGAACAGCGTCAGCGAGCCGCCACCGGCGCCGATCACGAGCCCGAGGTTCCCGTCGAACTCGGTGACGTTGCCGGCGACGCCGCGATGGTCCATCGCGTCGACCTCCTCGCCGGCGAGCTCGAACGGCGTGGGCTCGCGCGCCTCGCGCGTCTCCTCGTCGCCGATGCCGAGGTCCTGCAGCAGCGCCCTGTGGCGCCCGCGCGCCTCGTTCTCCATGTCCATGTGCGCGTCGAGCGCGACGAACGAGCCGTCGGGGAGCTTCCCGAGCGGGTTGATCTCCGCCAGGGTCATGTCGTTCTCGACGAACAGGCGCGCCAGCCGCGTGACGATCGGGACCAGGCGGTTCAGGTCCGAGCCGGTGACGCCGGTCGACGCGATGACCTCCTTGGCGGCGAAGTCGCTCAGCGGCAGGATGTTCGAGAAGTGCCGGCGCCCCACCTTGTCGGGCTGCTCCTCGGCGACCTGCTCGATGTCGATGCCCCCGACCGGGGAGAAGATCATGACGGGCTGCTTCGCGATCCCGTCCCACACGACGCCGGCGTAGAACTCCTGGTCGACCTCGGCCCTGGGGTCGACCAGGATGCAGCGTGGCATGTGCCCGTTGATCTCGAGCGCCAGCACGTCCCGCGCATGTGCCTCGGCCTCCTCGGGCGTGTCGGCGAACTGCACGCCGCCCGCCTTCATGCGCCCGCCGGAGAGCACCTGGGACTTGATCACCGTCGGCCCGCCGATGCGCTCGGCGATGCCGCGCGCCTCGATGGCCTCGGTGGTGACGCCGTAGTCCGTGACGGGGATGCCCGCGCGCTTGACGACCTCGCGGGCCTCGTACTCGAAGAACCTCATGCGCCTGCCCCCTCGAACCCGTACGCCGCAGCCAGCTCGGGGTCCTTCTCGCTCAGCATCCGGGCCAGCCCGACCATCACCTGGCACTGCTTCCAGGTGGCGTCGTCCTGCATCTTGCCGTCGATCATGTGCACGCCGCGCCCGTCGGGGATCGCCTCGATGACCTTCTTGGCGAACAGCACCTCGTCGGGGTCGGGCGAGAAGACCTTCCTGGCGATGTCGATCTGCACGGGGTGCAGCGACCAGGCGCCGACGCAGCCCATCAGGAAGGCCGCGCGGAACTGGGCCTCGCAGCCCGCGAGGTCCTTGATGTCGCCGAACGGGCCGTAGAACGGCAGGATCCCCGCGCTCGTGCAGGCGTCGACCATGCGCGCGATCGAGTAGTGCCAGAGGTCCTGCTGCGCGGTCGCGCGCGGCGCCTCCGGATCGGAGGGATCCGGATCGGACATCACGAGGTAGCCGGGGTGCCCGCCGCCGACGCGCGTGGTCTTCATGCGCCGCGAGGCGGCAAGGTCGGCCGGGCCGAAGCTCATGCCCTGCATGCGCGGACTCGCGTAGGCGATCTCCTCGAGGTTCGCGACGCCGAGCGCGGTCTCGAGGATCGCGTGGACGAGGATCGGCTTCGTCAGGCCGGCCTTCGCCTCGAGCTGCGCGAGCAGGCGGTCGACGTAGTGGATGTCCCAGGCGCCCTCGACCTTCGGGACCATGATCACGTCGAGCTTGTCGCCGATCTCGGTGACGAGCGTCGTGATGTCGTCCAGGACCCACGGCGACTCGAGCGAGTTCACGCGCGTCCAGAGCTGCGCGGAGCCCAGGTCGAGCTCCTTGCCGACGCGCACGAGGCCGGCGCGCGCGGCCTCCTTGTTCTCGACGGCGATCGCGTCCTCGAGGTTGCCCAGGACGACGTCGGACTTCGTCGCGATGTCGGGGACCTTGGCGACGATCTTCTCGTTGCTGGGGTCGAAGAAGTGGATCATGCGCGCGGGCGTGAACGGGATCTCCGTCAGCGGGTCCGGCGCGCCGATGGCCATCGGCTTGAAGAAGTCACGGGGGTGTCGCACGGCTGGATGCTCCTCGCAGGGACAAGGGGGCGGCTGCGCCGGACGATATTGACTCGCGAGTCAATCTGACGTCTCGTGCGGCATCCTGTGTGGACCCCGTCACCGAGGAGTCCTGACTGCGCATGACCGACACGACCACTGACACCGGCTTCACCACCGACCAGCGCGAGCGCGAGGCCAGCGGCGCGCACGAGTACGGCCGCTACCTCGAGGAGTTCGAGGTCGGCGCCGTCTACAAGCACTGGCCCGCCAAGACGGTCACCGAATCCGATGACCACCTGTTCTGCCTGATCACGATGAACCACCACCCGCTGCACCTCAACGACGTGTACGCGGCCGCCTCGCAGCAGGGGCGCAACGTCGTCGTGGGCCCGCTCGTCTACTCGCTCGCGCTCGGCATGAGCGTCAGCGACGTCTCCGGCAAGGCGATCGCGAACCTCGCGACCGAGGAGCTCTCGCATCCCAACCCGGTCTTCCACGGCGACACGCTGTTCGTCGAGACCGAGGTCCTGGAGAAGAAGGAGTCCAAGAGCAAGCCCGACCGCGGCGTCGTCAAGGTGCACACGAAGGTCCGCAACCAGGACGGCGTGCTCGTCGCCGAGTTCAAGCGCCTCGTGCTCGTGCCGCGCCGCAATCCGGACACGCCGGCCGCCTAGACCCCTCCCCGGGGAGGCCGCGCTCCGTAGTCCATACGGACCCGGTGCGCGGCCTCACCGGGACGCCGTGTCGTCCTGCGGCCCGGTACCGTTCCGTTCGAACATCAGAGGGCGAGGGACCTGTCATCGCTCGCCCCGTTCGCCGTTCCCGCAGCCGCGGACGGCGCATCCCGTCAGCGCCTCAGGAGGCAACCCACGCCGTGTCCGACGTCGCCGTCCCCACGAAGAACCAGAAGCTCACGGCCTGGGTCGACGAGGTGTCCGCCCTCACGCAGCCCGACTCCGTGTACTGGTGCGACGGGTCCGCCGAGGAGTACGACCGGCTCTGCCAGCTGCTCGTCGATCACGGCACGTTCCGCAAGCTGAGCGAGGCCAAGCGCCCCAACTCCTACCTCGGCTGGTCGGACCCCGGCGACGTCGCCCGCGTGGAGGACCGCACCTTCATCTGCTCCGAGCACGAGGAGGATGCAGGCCCGACGAACAACTGGAAGGCGCCCGAGGAGATGCGCGCCATGCTGAACCCGCTGTTCGAGGGCTCGATGCGCGGGCGCACGATGTACGTGGTTCCGTTCTCGATGGGCCCGCTGGGCTCGGACAAGTCGCACATCGGCGTCCAGCTGACCGACTCGGCCTACGTGGCCGTCTCGATGCGGATCATGACCCGGATGGGCCAGGGCGCCCTCGACGTGCTCGGCGAGGCCGGCGAGTTCGTCCCCTGTCTGCACACCGTCGGCGCGCCGCTGGCCGAGGGGCAGGCGGATGTGCCGTGGCCGTGCAACAGCGAGAAGTACATCGTGCAGTTCCCCGAGACGCGCGAGATCTGGTCCTACGGCTCGGGCTACGGCGGCAACGCGCTGCTGGGCAAGAAGTGCTTCGCGCTGCGGATCGCCTCCGTGATGGCCCGCGACGAGGGCTGGCTGGCCGAGCACATGCTGATCCTCAAGCTGACCTCGCCCGAGGGCACATCGAAGTACATCACCGGCGCGTTCCCGTCGGCCTGCGGCAAGACGAACCTCGCGATGCTCATCCCGACGCTCGAGGGCTGGACCGTCGAGACCGTGGGCGACGACATCGCCTGGATGAAGTTCGGCGAGGACGGCCGTCTCTACGCGATCAACCCCGAGGCCGGCTTCTTCGGCGTGGCGCCCGGCACCGGCGAGCACACGAACCCCAACGCGATGGCCTCGATCCGCGCGAACTCGATCTTCACGAACGTCGCGCTCACCGACGACGGCGACATCTGGTGGGAGGGCATGACGAGGGAGACGCCGGCGCACCTGATCGACTGGCACGGCGACGACTGGACGCCGGACTCCGAGACGCCCTCCTCGCACCCGAACGCGCGCTTCACGGCCCCCGCGGCCCAGGATCCGGCGATCGCCCCCGAGTGGGAGGACCCCGCCGGCGTGCCGATCGACGCGTTCCTCTTCGGCGGGCGCCGCGCGACCGTCGTGCCGCTCGTGCGTGAGGCGTTCGACTGGAAGCACGGCGTATTCCTCGGCGCGACGATGAGCTCCGAGATGACCGCCGCGGCCGCCGGAACGATCGGCGCGCTGCGCTTCGACCCGTTCGCGATGCTCCCCTTCTGCGGCTACAACATGGCCGACTACTTCGAGCACTGGCTGGAGATCGGCGCGACGCCGGGCGCGACGCTGCCGAGGATCTTCTACGTCAACTGGTTCCGCAAGGACGACGAGGGCAACTTCCTGTGGCCGGGCTTCGGGGACAACAGCCGCGTCCTCGAGTGGGTCTTCCGCCGCTGCGACGACGCGGCGGAGGCGGTCGAGACGCCGATGGGCCTCGTGCCCGCGGAGGATGCCCTGAACGTCGAAGGCCTCGGGCTCTCCAAGGAGGCCGTCCACGAGCTGCTGCACGTCGACGTCGACGCCGCCCGCGCGGAGCTCCCGCAGGTCCACGAGCACTTCGCGAAGTTCGGGGACGACCTGCCGGACACGCTGCGCGACGAGCTGACGGCGCTGGAGCAGCGGCTGGGGTAGGAGACGTCCCCCTGAAGGGGTCTGATCTGCGAGCGCAGATCAGAGATCGCGCCGGCAAAGCCGGCGCGTGTGCACCTAGTGATTCGGCCCGTCCGCCGTCGATGCCGGAGGGCGTGACTCCTCGGCCAGCGAGGTGAGGGCGAGCGCGCCGCGCGCGGCCTCCTCGAGCACCTCGGTCGCCTCGTCCTGGGAGCGCGCGTAGAGCTCCACGAGCAGGTGGACGACGATCTTGTCGTCCTCGTGCTTGTGGAAGCGCACGTGCGTGAAGAACTCGCGCGTGCCGTACTCGCCGAACGCGGCGAAGGACAGCGCGTCGCCCGCCTCGGGGCCCGAGCACGTCTCGACGTCCTCGGCCTCGACCGTGACGGTGCACGACGCCACCCACGGCGTGCCGGCGATCATGCGCTCCCAGCGATCCTCGATCGGCTCCACGCGGCCGTCGCGGAAGCCGAGATGCGGCTGGTCGTGCATGCAGTCCAGGCACTGCACGACCGCCTCCTGGATCTCGTCCACGACCTCGGCGCGCTCGCCGGTCTGCGGGTCGATCCGGTGGATGCCCTCGTAGTGCACCTGCACCTCGAGGTCGGTCGACCAGCACCGGTAGCACCGCAACCAGGACTTCGCTTCGACGGATCGTTCCACGCGTCCAGTCTATGAGAAGACCTTCCGCGGCCGGCGGCGACGACCGCAGGTAGCCTCTCCGCATGTCAGGCACCGTGCTCCTCGCCGCGGCCGATGGCGTCGCGACGATCACCCTCAACCGGCCCGACCGCCTCAACGCGATCACGCCGGAGCTGATCGGCGATCTGCGCGAGCAGCTCGTGCTCGCCGAGCGCGACGCCTCCGTACGGGTGATCCGCCTGCGCGGCGCGGGCCGTGCGTTCTGCGCCGGCTACGACATCGGCTGGGGCGCGGAGATCATGGAGCAGACGGAGGCCGGCCGGCCGTGGGACCCGATGCGCGACCACTGGATGATGTCGGGCTTCGTCGACACCTACATGGCGCTGTGGCGCTCGCCGAAGCCGGTGATCACGCAGGTGCACGGCTACTGCGTCGGTGGTGGCAGCGACTTCGCGCTCTGCTCGGACCTCATCGTCTGCGCCGAGGACTGCCGGATCGGCTACCCGCCGGCGCGCGTGTGGGGCTCGCCGACGACGGCGATGTGGGCCTACCGCGTCGGGCTGGAGCGCTCCAAGCGCCTGCTGCTCACCGGCGACGCGCTCGACGGCCGCCGCGCGGTCGAATGGGGGCTGGCGAGCGAGTGCGTCCCCGAGCCGGACCTCGACGACGCCGCGCTGAACCTCGCGCTGCGGGTCGCCCGCCTCCCGGCGAACCAGCTGCAGATGATGAAGCTGCTCATCAACACGACCTTCGAGCAGATGGGGCTCCAGACGACGCAGCTGCTCGGCACCCTGCTCGACGGGGCCGCCCGGCACACGCCCGAGGGCAACGCGTTCACGATCGCCGCGATGCAGGACGTGCGCGCCGCCGTCAGCGAGCGCGACGCGCCGTTCGGCGACTACGGCGAAGGGCCGCGGTCGGTGTGAGCGCCGCCGGGCCGGCGCCGATCGGCGTCGTCCTCGCCGGCGGCGCCTCACGGCGCATGGGCGCCGCCAAGCCGGGCGTGGAACTGGCGGGCCGGCCACTGCTCTCGTACCCGCTCGCGGCGCTGCGCGCGGCGCTCGCCGAGGTCGCCGTGATCGCCAAGGCCCATACGCCGCTCCCGGCGGTCGGCTACGGCGTGCTGATCTGGCGCGAGCCCGACGAGCCGCGCCACCCGCTCGCCGGGATCGTCGCGGCGCTGGGCGCCGCCGGCGGCCGCGCGATCGTCGTGCTCGCGTGTGACATGCCGTTCGTCACTCCCGACCTCGTGCGCGCGCTCGCCGGCGCCGAGACCCGCGCGCCGGTCGTCGTCGCGCGCGCCGAGGGCCGCATCCAGCCGCTCGCGGCGCGCTACGAGCCCCGGGCGCTCGGCCTGCTGCAGGGGTTCGACCCGGCCGGGCGCACGATCGAGCAGGTCGCCGCGCTCGCGCCGCTGGCACTGGACGTCGACCCCGAGCTGCTCGCCAACGTCAACCGCCCCGAGGACCTCGCTGCGGCGCGTGCGGCGCTCAGCCGAACGTGAACGCGTAGCCCGAGACGCCGGGGTCGAAGCGCAGCGCCAGCGTGTGCGTCTGCACCGAGGGGACGTGGACGAGGTGGTAGAGGCGCTGCCGGCCGACCGCGATCAGGCCGTGATGCACGTCCGAGCCGGCGGCCGCCGGGCCGATCGGCCGCCCGTCGAGCGCGACCCGGACGCGCCCGCCGCCGCCGGCGCGCGGCGCGAGCACGAGGTAGACGTCCTTGCCCTGCACGCGCGCGGTGAGCGCCGCGCCCGCGCCGGCGAGCGCCTGCTGGGGCCCGATCGTCCAGGTCCCGCCGAAGGCGAAGTGGCTGAGCGACGGCGTCGCCCGGGCCGTCCCGTAGTCGTGCGTGCCGCTGACGGGCGGCGGATCGAGGCGCTCCGAGCGCTCGGTCCCGAGGTAGGTCTCCGGCGTGGCCTGCGGGGCCGGGTCGAACGTCGTCGTCACCGTCGCGCCGTTCCCCAGACGCCCGGCGCCGCGCTCGCGCAGCAGCGCGCGGATCGCGGCCTCGCCCTGCGTCGCGTCGTCCTCGCCGAAGTGCACGTAGCGGACCTCGCCGTGGGCGTCGATCAGGTACTCGGCCGGCCAGTACTGGTTGCCCCAGGCGTTCCAGGTCGCCATGTCGTTGTCCTGGACGACCGGGTAGCGCAGCCCGTTCTGGTGGATCGCCTGCTGCACGTTGCCGGCGTCGTGCTCGAACCCGAACTCGGGCGTGTGCACGCCGACGATCGTCAGCCCGTCCTTGCGGTAGGCGCTGTCCCAGGCCTTCAGATGGGGCAGCGTGCGGATGCAGTTGATGCAGGTGTAGGTCCAGAAGTCGATCAGCACGACGCGCCCGCGCAGGCTCGCGAGCGTCAGCGGCCGCCCGCCCGGCGTGTTGAACCAGCGCTGCGTGCCGGTGAAGTCGGGCGCTGCGCCGAGCCGGGGCAGCTTCGGCACGGACGCGTCGATCGCCGCGCCCGCCGGCGTCGCCGCCGTCGCGTGCGCCTGGGCGGTCTCGAAGCGCGAGGGCGCCCGCAGCCTCGCGAGCTGGCGCCTGGCGGCGGAGGACTGTTCGATGCCGCGCGTGGGGTCGACGAGCGCGGCGGGAAGGTGGTCGGCGATCGTCGTCTGGAAGCGCACGTCGAGGTTGGCCGCCATCGCAACGGCCGTGAGGATCATCACGCCGCCGAGCGCCTGGCGGATCTGTGGCCCGCGGCCCGCGCGGCGCACGCGCTCGACGACGGCGCGGCCGCCCAGTGCCAGCAGCAGCAGGACGGCGGCCGAGCCGAGTGCGTAGGCGACGCCGACGGCGATCGAGCGCCCGGACGCCGCGCCGACCGAGATGACCGCGGCGAGGATCGGACCGGCACAGGGGGCGTACAGGAACCCGAGCGCGCCGCCGACGAGGACGCCCGACCAGAACCCGTCGCCGCCCGTCCGTGGGCCGAAGCGCGCCAGCCGTGAGAGCGGCGCCTCGATGCGGTCGCCGACCGCGGGGAACGCGACGACGACCCCGAACAGGCCGAGCGCGACGATCGCCAGCGTGCGCGTGAAGCCTGCTCCGAGGCCGACACCGTGGACGACGCTCGACAGCCCGATGATCGTCACCGCGAACGTGACGGTCAGGCCGAGCACGATCCCCAGCGGCCGTCGCCGCCCGCCCGTCGCCCCGGCGCTCAGCAGCGCCGGCAGCACGGGCAGGACGCACGGCGAGAGCGCCGTGCCCATCCCGGCCACGAACGCGAAGACGACGAGGACCACGACGACATCATCGCCGCCGGATGTTGCGGGGAGATGAACCCGGCGCGCCCGCGGGCGCCGGCGTCAGCCGCCGATGGCCGACATCGAGCGGGCGGGCTGGATGAACCCGGGCTCGTTGACGTGGTGCTTGAGCTCCTTGCGCCAGACGGCGTCGCGGATGATCCGCTCGAGCTCGTCGTCGCTCGCGCCGCTGCGCAGCGGCGCGCGCAGGTCGGTCTCGCCGAGCGAGAACAGGCACGTGCGCAGCCGGCCCTCGGCGGTCAGGCGGATCCGGTTGCAGTCCCCGCAGAACGGCTCGCTGACCGGATTGATGAACCCGACGCGCCCGCGGCCGTCGGCGAAGCGGAAGACGCGCGCGGTGGCACTCGGCTCGCGCGGCTCGGGCTCGAGCGCGAAGTGCACCTCGATCGCCGCACGGATCTCGGCGCCGGTCAGGACCTTGCCGGGCTCCCACGCACGGTCGGCGTCCAGTGGCATGAACTCGATGAAGCGCACCTCGTAGGGATGCTCGCGCGCGAAGCGGGCGAACGGCAGCACCTCCTGTTCGGTGAACCCGCGGATCCCGACGGCGTTGACCTTGATCGGGTGGGCCTCGGGGAAGCGCCCGAGGGCCGCCAGCCCGGCGAGCACGCGGGGCAGCGCGTCGCGGCGGGTGAGCTCGTAGAAGCGATCCTGCTGCAGCGAGTCGATCGACACGTTGAAGCGGTCGATGCCGGCGGCGACGAGCGCCTCGGCATCGCGCTCGAGCAGGAATCCGTTCGTCGTGACGGACAGGTCCTCGATGCCCGGAAGCGCGGCGAGCATCGCCGCCAGCTGCGGGAAGTCGCGGCGCACGAGCGGCTCGCCGCCGGTCAGGCGCACGTCGGCCACGCCCATGTCGGCGAGCAGCCCGACGAGCCGCGTGATCTCCTCGAAGGTCAGGACGTCGTCGCGATCCAGCCACGGCAGCCCCTCGGCGGGCATGCAGTACTGGCAGCGGAAGTTGCAGCGGTCCGTGACCGAGATGCGGACATCGCCGATCGCCCGGCCGTGCCCGTCGATGAGTGGCTCGCGTGCCATCGAGACGAAGGGTACGGGAGCGGGAGGAGTGCGCCGGCTGCGCCGGCGCGATCTCCGATCTGCTCGCGCAGATCGGACCCTTCCAGGGGGACGTCACCAGGCCGGCGCGATCTCCGATCTGCTCGCGCAGATCGGACCCTTTCAGGGGGACGTCACCGGGCCGGCGCGATCTCCGATCTGCTCGCGCAGATCGGACCCTTTCAGGGGGACGTCACCAGGCCGGCAACGGCTTCCTGGAACACCTCCGTATGCCGGTCCACGTCCGCCGCGCTCGTCGTCGGCGCCATCAGCGCCATGTTGTGGAACGGCGTCAGCAGCACGCCGCGGTTCTGCGCGTGCAGGTGCAGGTAGCGCTCGAGCGCCTCGTCGTGCGAGTGGAAAGCCGTCGTCCCGTCGCGGGCCGGCTCGGGCAGGAACTGGTACTCGGCGCGGCAGCCCAGCTGCGTGATGTTCCAGGGCAGGCGGTGCTCGTCGATGACGCCCTGGACGCCCGTCGCGAAGCGCGTCGCCAGCGGGATCGTGTGGGCGAAGGCGTCGGCGTGGAGCGTGTGCTCGAGCGTGGCGCGCATCGCGGCGCTGGAGAGCGGGTTGCCGGCGAGCGTGCCGCCGATGCCGCCGGTGTCCTCGTAGTCGGCGTCGGCATCGGCGAACATCCGCTCGAGCACCGCCTCGGACAGGCCGAGCGCGCCGCACGGGACGCCGCCGCCGATCGCCTTGCCGATCACGAGCACGTCCGGGTCCAGCCGCCAGGCCTGCGTGCAGCCGCCCGGGCCGGCGGAGAAGGTGTGCGTCTCGTCGATGATCAGCAGCGTCCCGGCGGCGCGCGTCAGCTCGCGCAGCGCGTCCATGTAGCCCTCGCCGGGCAGGATGATCCCCATGTTCGTCATCGCCGGCTCGGCGAGGACGACGGCGATCTCGCCGGTCGCCAGCGCCGCCTCGAGTGCCGCGACGTTGTTGAACTCGATGGCGACCGTCGTCTCGGCCACGTCGACCGGCGCGCCGACATTGCCCGCCCGCGCGACCGTGCGCCCGCCCTCGCCGACGGCGAACGACTCGTCGACCGAGCCGTGGTAGCAGTAGCTGTAGACGAGGACCTTGGGCCGGCCGGTGATCTGGCGGCACAGGCGCAGCGCCGCGCGGTTGGCGTCGGTCGCGGTGAGGGTGTAGAGCCAGCGCGCCATGCCGAAGCGCCGCGAGAGCTCCTCGGCGACCCAGATCGCGTCCTCACTCGGCAGCATCGTCGTGATGCCCCGGGCCGCCTGCAGCGCGACCGCCGCGGCCGTCGGGCCGGGGGAGTGGCCCGCCATCGCACCGGTGTCCCCGAGCGCGAAGTCGATGTACTCGTGCCCGTCGACGTCGGTGATCCGCGCGCCCGCTGCCGTCTCCGCGAACACCGGGAACCCGCCGGCCCAGAGCATCATCCAGGGCATCGGGACGCCGCCGACCAGCGAGCCGCGGGCGCGCTCGAACAGCTCGCGCGAGCGCGGGTTCTCGACCTGAAAGCGCTCGAGCTCGCGCTCGAGCAGCGTGCCGAGGCGGGTCCCGTCGATGGCGGTGCTCATGCCGCCACCGGGGCGCCCGCGCGCAGGGTGGCCTCGACGTCCGTGCGGGCGATCGGGCCGATGCACGGCGACGTCGCCCCTGCGTCGATGTAGCGCTGCACGCCCGTGCGCACCGCCGCGTCGTCGCCGATCGCGGTCAGGGTCTGCAGGAAGTCGTCGGAGATGGCGCCCGCCATCGCGGCGCCGTCGCCGGTTGCCGCCGCGGCGTCGAACGCGGCGATGTCGGCCTCGAAGCCTGAGCGCTCGATCATCGCCCGGTAGAACGGCAGGCCGAAGTACGGGATCAGGTCACGGCGCTGGGTCGCGTAGGCGGCCTCGGGGTCGTCGGTCAGCGCGCTGGGCACGGCGGCGACGATGTCGAAGCCCTCGAGCGGGCGCCCGGCCCTCTGGCGTCCCTCGCGCACCGCCGGGACGACGACGTCGCGGATGTAGCCGGGGTTGCAGAGCCAGAGGATCACCCCGTCGGCGATCTCGCCGGCGAGGCGCAGCATGTTCTGCGAGAGCGCGGCGACGTAGATCGGCAGGTCCGGGAACGGCCCGAGGCCGCCGAGCGCGAACGACGTGTGCCACTTCGCGCCGTCCGGCGGCGGCTGGCCGTGCAGGATCGCGCGCACGATCGAGGTGTACTCGCGCATCTCGCTGACGGGCTTGTCGATCCGTTGGCCGTGCCAGCCCTCGACGACCGGGCGATGCGAGACGCCGAGCCCGAGGTTCAGCCGCCCGCCCGAGATCTCGTCGATCGTGGCGGCCTCCTGGGCCATCGTCGCCGGCGTGCGCGTGTAGATCGGCACGACGCCGGTGCCGAGGCGGATGCGCTCGGTGTTGCAGGCGTAGATCGTCAGCACCGTGAGCGCGTCGCGGCCGTTGATGTGCGTCACGTACGCGGTGTCGTAGCCGAGCGACTCGGCGAGCCGGACGCGTGCCACCGCGTCGTCGATCGAGCGCCCGGTGGAGATGAAGCAGCCGACGGCCATGCGCAGGAATCTACGTGACCGCCGCGTGGGGCGGTCAGCGGCGCAGGAGCACGTAGACGAGCGTCGCCGCGAAGGCCATCTGGCCGAAGGCGAGCGCCGTGCCGAAGTTCGCGGCGCCGAGCGCGGCGGCCAGCGCCGTCGCGAGCACGAACGCCGACAGCATCAGGACCAGGTCGACGGCGCGGCGGCTCACGCGGACACCGTACGCGCTTCCAGCCCGGCCACCAGCGACGGGACGTCGGCGGCGGGGTCCTGGGCCGCCAGCCAGCGCTGCGCCTCGCGTCGTCCGCCGAGCGCGCGCAGCCCGCGCTCCCCGTGCTCGGCGCTGAAGTCCGCCAGTGCGGTCGCGCGCCGCGCGCGCAGGCGCCGCTCGGCGACGTCCGTGCGCCCGCGATGGGCGTCGAGCGCGGCGATCAGCTCGTCGATCCCCGCGGCGGGCGGCACCGAGGAGACGGCGAGCACCGGCGTCTCGCGCTCGCCCACGGAGCGCAGCGCGGCGCTCAGGTCGCGCCGGGCGCGCAGCGCGATGTCGCCGAGGTCGGCCTTCGTGACGACCAGCACGTCGGGGATCTCCATGATCCCGCTCTTGAGGAACTGGAGCGTGTCGCCCGAGCCCGGCTGGACGACGACGGCGACGGTGTCCGCGAGCTCGGCGATCTCCGTCTCGCTCTGCCCGACGCCGACGGTCTCGACGACGACCACGTCGAACGCCGCGGCGAGCGCCGTCGCCGCCGCCCGCGTCGAGGCGGCGAGTCCGCCGAGGCGGTCGGCGGCCGCCGTCGAGCGGATGAAGACGCCGTCGTCACGCGGATCGTGGGCGATCCGCGCGCGGTCCCCCAGCAGCGCGCCGCCGGTGCGCCGCGAGGAGGGGTCGACGGCGAGCACGGCCACGGTGCGGCCGCCGGCGCGCCAGGTGCGCACGAGCTCGCTCAGCAGCGTCGACTTGCCCGCGCCGGGCGGGCCCGTCACACCGACGACGTGCCCACCGGCCTCGGTGCCGAGCGCCGCGGGGGAGACACCGCGCAGCAGCGCATCGGCCTGTGCGCGCGCGGCCGGGATGCGGCTCTCGACGAGGTTCAGCACCTCGGGCGCCGCCGTGCGGTCGCCGGCGCGCAGCCGGGCGGCGAGGGCGCTTCCGTCCGCGCCGGTCATGTCGGCGGGCGGCCGACCGCGCGCACGCTGCGACGCAGAGTGCGGAACGCCTGTGGGTCGGCGTTGTGGCGCTCGTCGGTCCAGGGGTCGCCGTCGTTGTTCAGGACGTCGTCGTCGAGGATCGCGGCGAGCGGGAGGTTCGTCGTGTAGCCCCCGTGCGCGTGGACCAGCACGTGCGTGGCGGTCGGGACCGCGGGCGCGGCGCCGATCGTCAGCACCGGGAACTTCACGGTCGGCGACTGCCCCGGCGGCAGGCGAGCCGGGTCGATCCCGAGCTTCTCCGCGCGGCGGCGGCCGCGCTCGCCGAAGACGCGCGCGGTCAGCGCGCTCACGCCGCGGTGCCGACGCCGGCCCGCTCGGCGACGAGCCGGACGATGTCCTGCATGATCCGCGTGATGTCGAAGTCCTTCGGCGTGTAGACGGCCGCGACGCCCGCGGCCTTCAGCGGCTCGACGTCCGCGTCCGGGATGATCCCGCCGACGACCACCGGCACGTCCACGCCGCGCTCGCGCAGCTCCGTGACGACCGCCGGGATCAGCTCGAGGTGCGAGCCGGAGAGGATCGACAGGCCGACGACGTGGACGCCCTCCTGGTGGGCGCTCGTCGCGATCTGCTCGGGCGTCAGGCGGATGCCCTCGTAGACGACGTCCATGCCCACGTCGCGGGCGCGCACGGCGATCTGCTCGGCGCCGTTGGAGTGCCCGTCGAGGCCCGGCTTGCCGACGAGGATCTTCAGGCGGCGCCCGAGCGCCTCGCTGACACGGTCGACCTCGTCGCGCAGCGCGGCGAGGTCGGCGGAGCCGTTCAGCGACGCCGCGGCGTCGCCGACCCCGGTGGGCGCGCGGAACTCCCCGAAGACCTCGCGCAGCGTGCGCGACCACTCGCCCGTCGTGACCCCCGCGCGCGCGGCGGCGATCGTCGCGGGCATGATGTTCTCACCCGCGCTCGCGGCGACGCGCGCCAGCTCGGCCAGGGTCGCGTCGACCGCCGCCTGGTCGCGGCCTGAGCGCCAGGCGCGCACGGCCTCGATCTGCTGCGCCTCGCCGGCGGGGTCGACCGTCATGATCCCGCCGTCGACGCCCTCGACGAGCGGCGAGGCCTCGGACTCCGTGTAGCGGTTGAGCCCGACGACGATCTGCTCGCCGTCCTCGATGCGCCGGATGCGCTCGCGGTGGGAGTCGACGAGTGCGCTCTTCATGTAGTCCACGCCCTTCACGGCGCCGCCGTGCTCGGCGACGACCGCCATCTCCGCGCGGGCGCCCTCCAGCAGCTCGCCGACGAGGCCCTCCATGACCTTCGAGCCCTCGAAGATGTCCGGGTACTCGAGCAGGTCGGTCTCGAACGCGAGCACCTGCTGGATGCGCAGCGACCACTGCTGGTCCCATGGGCGCGGCAGGCCGAGGGCCTCGTTCCACGCGGGCAGCTGGATCGCGCGGGCGCGGGCATCGCGGCCGAGCGTCACCGCGAGCGCCTCGAGAACGATGCGCTGGACGTTGTTCTCCGGCTGGGACTCCGTCAGCCCGAGCGAGTTGACCTGGACCCCGTAGCGGAAGCGCAGCGCCTTCTCGTCCGTCACGCCGTAGCGCTCACGGCCGAGCTCCTCCCAGAGGATGGCCATCGCGCGCAGCTTCGCGTGTTCCTCGACGAAGCGCACGCCCGCGTTCACGAAGAACGAGATGCGCGCGAAGACGGCGCTCATGCGCTCCGCCGGGACGCGCTCGCGTGCGGCGTCGAGCACCGCGATCGCGTTGCTCATCGCGTAGGCGATCTCCTGCACCGGTGTCGCGCCGGCCTCCTGCAGGTGGTAGCTGCAGATGTTGATCGGGTTCCACTTCGGGATCTCCTCGACCGTGTAGGCGATCATGTCCGCGATCAGCCGCATCGAGGGCGCGGGCGGGAACGCGTAGGTCCCGCGAGCGAGGAACTCCTTGATGATGTCGTTCTGGGTCGTGCCCGACAGCTGGGCCTGCTCGACGCCCTGGGCTTCGGCCGTGACGACGTACAGCGCGAGCAGCCACGCGGCGGTCGCGTTGATCGTCATCGACGTGTTCATCCGGTCGAGCGGGATGCCGTCGAGCAGGGCGGCCATGTCGCCCGCGTGCGCGACCGGGACGCCGACCTTGCCGACCTCGCCGCGCGCGAGCTCGTCGTCGGGGTCGTAGCCGGTCTGCGTCGGCAGGTCGAACGCGATCGACAGGCCGGTCTGGCCCTTCGCGAGATTCGAGCGGTACAGCTCGTTGGACTTTGCCGCGGTCGAGTGCCCCGCGTAGGTCCGCATCATCCAGGGCTTGTCGCGCTCCGGCAGGCGATGGCTCATGGCCGGATTGTATGGTCCTGCGCCGTGCCAGAGTCCCTACCCAGCCGCGCGGCCACGTCGCTGCGCTTCCGCGTGCAGGACGCGGTCGACGTCCTCTCGCGCCGCCGCGACCCGCTGATCCCGCCGCGGCGGCTGCGCTTCGTGGGCGAGGGGGACTTCGCGGCCGTCGGCGACGAGTACCTGCGCCACCTCATCACGCTCGGCAAGCTCGGCCCCGACGAGCGCGTGCTCGACGTCGGGAGCGGCATCGGGCGGATCGCGCGCCCGCTGTCGGACTACCTGGGCCCAGGCGCCAGCTACGACGGCTTCGATCCCGACCCGCGCGGGATCGAGTGGTGCGAGCGCGCCTACCGCGATCGCCCCGACTTCACGTTCACCCACGTCGACGCCCACAACAGCCGCTACAACCCATCGGGCACCGTCGACCCCGCGACGCTGCGCTTCCCCTACGAGGATGCGCGCTTCGACATCGTCGTCATGGTGTCCGTGCTCACGCACGTGCTCCCGGACACGCTCGCGAACTATCTGCGCGAGGCGCGGCGCGTGCTCGTTCCCGACGGGCGCCTGTTCGCGACGGCGTTCCTGCTCGACGGCCCCGCGCGCGAGGCGGTCGCGGCCGGCACCGGCGCGCTCGCGTTCGCCGGCGTCGATGCGCGCTACGCGGTCGTCGACCCCGAGGTGCCCGAGGAGGCCGTCGCCTACGACGAGGAGTGGTTCCTGGACCACGTCGCGCAGGCAGGGTTCCGCAAGGCGGGCATCCGGCACGGCACCTGGACCCCGCGCGAGAGCGGCCGCGCGTTCCAGGACATCGTCGTGGCGCGGCTCATCTAGTCTCGCTCGATGCTCGAGCTCATCGACGTGCGGCACCTCGGCCGCGAGCAGGTCATCTGCTGCTACCGCCAGGACGACGTGCTGATCGATCCGGGCCCGGAGGTCAGCAGCGCCGCCGTCTTCGAGGCGCTCGGAGATGCGATGCCGCGAGCGGTCCTGCTGACGCACATCCATCTCGACCATGCCGGGGCGACGGGCGCGATCGTGCGCCGCTGGCCGGACGTCGAGGTCTGGGTCCACGAGCGCGGCGCCGCGCACATCATCGATCCCTCCAGGCTCGTCGCCAGCGCGAGGCGGATCTACGGCGACGACATGGCGCGGCTGTGGGGGGAGATCGTGCCCGTCCCCGCCGAGAACGTGCGCATCCTGCAGGGCGGCGAGCGGCGGGACGGCTGGCGCGTCGCCTACACGCCCGGGCACGCCCAGCATCACGTCTCCTACCTGCACGAGGACACCGGGACCGTCTTCGCCGGCGACGTCGCCGGCGTGCGGATCGACGGGGGCCCCGTCCTGCCGCCGACGCCCCCGCCGGACATCGACCTCGAGGGCTGGCGCGCGTCGCTCGACGTCCTCGAGGCGTGGGCGCCGCAGCGCCTCGCCGTCACGCACTTCGGCACCTACGACGACGTCGCGGCCCACCTGGACGAATTGCGCGACAGCATCGGCGTCCTGGGCGAGCTCGCGCGTTTCACCGACACCGCGGGCTTCGCCGAGGCGATCCGCGGCATGGTGCGGCGACGCGGCGGGGAGGAGCTGCTCGGGCCGATGCTCCAGGCGATGCCGCCTGAGACGCTGTGGCCCGGGCTCGAGCGGTACTGGCGCACGCGTATCGGCTAGCCTCTCCGGCGATGTCGCAGACCGTCGAACTTCCCCGCGTTCAAGGCCCCGGATCGGGCCTCGGAGGCGACTGGCGCGTGATCGTCCGCAACGACGATCACAACACCTTCGACGGGGTCGCCGGGGCGCTCGCGCGGTTCATCCCCGGGGTCACCCTGCAGATGGGGTACGCCATCGCCGACCGGATCCACACTGCCGGGCTCGCGGTCGTCTGGAGTGGGCACCGGGAGATCGCGGAGCTCTACTGGGAGCAACTGCGCGACTGCGGCCTGACGATGGCGCCCCTGGAGCAAGGCTGACTCAGGGTTGCTCGCGGGTCTCGCGGCGCCTGGCGCCACCCGCGGTCGGGGGCAGTGCATTCGCACAGCACCCGCTCCGGCGTGCGGCGCCATGCATCCACGATTCCTCGCTCGGGTTGGTGGCGGCCGGCTCGTTGGGTCGTCCGGTTCGCCTGACGTCTCTCCTGCCCGACCTCAACCGACGTCTCGGCGCGTTCACATGCGCCCGGAGTCAGGTGCGCCCACGCCCGCCCATCTACGATCAACCCCATGAGCGTCCGCATCGGCTACAAGGCCTCCGCTGAGCAGTTCTCCCCTCGTGCGCTGCTCGACTTCTCGGTCGAGGCCGAGCAGCGGGGGCTCGACATCATCGCGGTGTCCGATCACTTCCAGCCGTGGCGCCACAACGGGGGCCATGCGCCGTCGGCGCTGACGTGGCTCGGTGCCGTCGGGCAGGCGACGAGCACCGCCGTGCTGGGCACGAGCGTGCTGACGCCGACGCTGCGCTACCACCCGTCGATCGTCGCGCAGGCCTTCGGAACACTCGGGGCGCTGAACCCCGGCCGCGTCTACCTGGGCGTCGGCTCCGGCGAGGCGCTCAACGAGACGCCCGCGACCGGGGAGGAGTTCCCCGGGCGCAAGGAGCGCCGCATGCGCCTGGCGGAGTCGATCACGCTGATCCGCCGCCTGTGGACCGAGGAGCGCGTGGACTTCGAGGGCGAGTACTACACGACCTCCGGCGCCACCATCTACGACCGGCCCGAGGTCCCCGTGCCGATCTTCGTCGCGGCCTCCGGCCCGCTGGCGGCCAAGCTCGCGGGGCGCGTCGGGGACGGCTTCATCTGCACCAGCGGCAAGGACCCGGAGCTCTACCGCACGCTGCTGGGCAAGGTCGAGGAGGGTGCTGCCGAGGCCGGCCGTGAGAGCGCCGAGATCCGCCGTCAGATCGAGATCAAGGTCTCCTACGACCGCGACCTCGACCACGCCTACAAGGCGACCCACTGGTGGGCCGCGCTCGCGCTGACGCCCGAGCAGAAGGAGGGCATCGAGGATCCGATCGAGATGGAGCGCGTCGCCGACGCCAACCTCGAGCAGGCGCACACCCGCTTCATCGTCTCCGACGACCCGCAGGACGTGGTCGACCGGATCGGCCCCTACCTCGACCTCGGCTTCCAGGACCTCGTGATCCACGGGCCCGCCGAGGACCAGGTCCGCTTCCTGGAGCAGTTCACGGACGACGTGCTGCCGCTGCTGCGCCGGCGCGCAGCCGAGACGGGCGCCCCGGCGGTCGGCAGCGCCGCCCCGCCGCGGGCTTGAGCGCTACGCGGTGCGCCGCGCGCCGGTCAGCACCGCGACCGCGCCCAGCAGGATCAGCAGCACGCCGCTGAGGCGCTCCAGGCGCAGCGCCGCTGCGGCGTTGCGCCGCAGCCGGTCGCCGATGCTGCCCGCGAGCAGCGCGTAGGTGCCGTCGCTGACGATCGCCACCGCGACGAAGCACAGCCCGAGCGCGAACACCTGCAGCGCGAACGCCCCGCGCGCGGGGTCGACGAACTGGGGAAGGAACGCCAGGAAGAAGATCGCCGTCTTCGGGTTGAGGATGTTCACCAGCGCGCCCTGCCGGAAGAGCGCCGAGCGCGTGACCGCGGGCGGGCTCTGGCCGAGGTCCGTCACGGTCCCGGCGCGCAGCCGCCGAACCCCGAGGAACACGAGGTAGGCGCCGCCCGCGTAGGTGACGATCGAGAAGGCCGTCGCCGACGATGCGAGCAGGGCGGACAGCCCGACCGCCGCGGCGGTCACGTGCACGAGCGCCCCCGCCTGCACGCCGAGCATCGAGATCAGGCCGGCGCCGCGCCCGTGCTCGATGCTGCGCGTGACGATGTAGATGACCGACGGCCCCGGGATCGCGATCAGCGCGAGGCTCGCCAGCGCGAACAGGCCCAGCGTGGAGGCCTGCGGCATCCGCGCCTCAGGCGGCGGTCGACGACTCCGCGGCCGCGACGCCGTTCCCCGCGCCGTCGCCGTGCTCCGTGATGCGCCCCTCGCCGACGAGGTCGTGGGGCACGTAGAGCAGCGGCACCTGGTACCAGGACGAGGCGATGACGCGGAAGTCGATCATCTCGCGCCCGCCCCACCAGCGCTCGAAGTCGAGCTTGTTCTCGAAGTGGACGATCTGCAGGTGCTTGTAGCGATCGTCGAGGCTGCGGTGCAGCGACCACTCGGTCGCGCCGTAGCGCAGGCACGTCGCCGTGACGTCGCGCAGCGCGTTCTCGACCTTGTCGCCACGAAAGCCCGTGGCGTACCAGGCGATGTGAAACGTGTCCATCAGGCACCCACTTCCGCGTGAATCGCGCCGGGGCCCTCGGCGGTCCGGCCCTGGCCCTCCTCGGTGGCTCCGACGAGCACCGAGATCTTGCCGGCGTGCTTGTTCTCGTGCATGAGCTGATGGGCCTCCGCGACCTGGTCGAAGCCCATCGTGCGCCACAGCACGGGGCGGATCAGGCCGTCGTCGATGAGCTTGTTGGCGAGCGTGCACTCCCAGGCGTTCGCGAAGTGCGAGCCGAGGATCTCCTTCTGGCGCATCCACAGGTAGCGCACGTCGAAGTCGAGGTTGTAGCCCGAGGTGGCGCCGCAGATGACGACCTTGCCGAACGGCTTGACGGTGAAGACCGACGTCGGGAACGTCGCCTTGCCGACGTGCTCGAAGACGATGTCGGGCGATTCGCCGAGGATCTCCTTGACGCGCTTGGCGAACGCGCGCGTCACGGCGAAGCGCTCCTTCTCCTCGGCCGGCGTCTCGCCGCCCTTGCGCATCATCCCGTCGAACTCGGCGCGGTTGATGTAGCCCTTGGCGCCGAGCTTCATGACGAGCTCGCCCTTCTCGTCGGAGGAGACGACGCCGACGCTCTCCCCGCCCGCCGCCTTGACGAGCTGTGTGGCGAACACGCCCAGGCCGCCGGCGGCGCCCCAGATCAGCACCCGGTCGCCCGCCTGGATCCTGGCGCGGTCCATGAGCATCCGGTAGGCGGTGAAGTACGTCAGGCCGTAGGAGGCGGCCTCCTCCCAGGCGAGCGCGGCCGGCTTGGGCAGCAGCTGCTGGGCCTGGACCTTCGTGAACTGCGCGAACGAGCCCCAGGTCGTCTCGTAGCCCCAGATCTTCTGCGACGGGGCGGCCATCGGATCGAGGCCGTGGACCTCGGGATCCTCGTAGGAGGCCTGGTTGCAGTGCACGACCACCTCGTCGCCGGGCTTCCAGCGGGTGACGCCCTCGCCGACCTTCCAGACGATCCCCGAGGCGTCGGAGCCACCGATGTGGTGGCCGTACTGCGGGTGGTCGCCGTAGCCGAACACCGAGACGGGCTGGCCGAGCGCGGCCCACACGTTGTTGAAGTTCACGCCCGCGGCCATGACCCGCACGATGACCTCGAAGGCGCCGGGCTCCGGCACCTCGATCTCCTCGAGCTGGAAGGCGTCGTTGGGCTCGCCGAGGCGGTCCTCGCGAATGACCCAGGCGGCCATCGTCGCCGGGAGCTCGCCCGGCTCGGTGGACACCTGGGAGATCTGAGTCAGGTCGACGGCCATGTGCGTGAAATACCTCGTGGGGTCGGGCGACGGGACGGGCGCCGGATTCTACGGTCTCTTCGCCGTCCGACGCCCGCCGCGCCCGAGGAACTCGTGCCAGTCGACGTAGCCCGCGCGCGAAAGCCACGTCCAGAGCCCCGTGACCACCATCACGTTGATGCCGAGCCCGAGCAGGACGAAGGCGCCGGGCGAGGTGACGTGCCGCACCAGCCAGCCGAAGTTCTGCCCGAAGAAGCCTGTGACGAAGGTCAGCGGCAGGAAGAACGTCGCGACGATCGTCAGGACCTTGATGATCTGGTTGAGCTCGTTGGCGACTGCGGAGACGTAGAGGTCGAGCGCGTTCGAGACGCTCTCGCGGACGTTGTCGACCTGCTGGGAGACGATCGCGATGCGGTCGTAGATGTCGCGCAGCGACTCACGGCCGTCGGAGTCGCTGAAGCCCGGGAGCGTCTCGAGCACCTCGCGGCGCCCGGCGAGGACGTCGCGCTGGGCGCTGATCACCTGGCGCACGGCCAGCAGCGAGTGCTTGATCGCCAGCAGGCGCATGCGCTGCTCGGTCTCGGGGTCCTCGAGGATCCGGTCCTCGAGCGCGTCGACCTCGTCGTCGATCGCCTGCAGCCCGGGTGCGAACGTCGAGGCGATCGCGTCGAGGACGCGGTAGAGGACCTCCTCGGCGGTGTCGATGTCGTCGAGCTTCACGCGCCGGCGGACGTCCTGGCTGGAGTCCGCGTTGTGCCGGCGCACGCTGACGATCGCGTGCTCGGTGATGTGGAAGTGGAACTCGGTCGGCACCAGACCCGTCGTGCCGTCGGGATGGTGGGCCGTGCGCGCCCCGTAGAACACGAGCAGCGCGGACTCCGGGTAGTCGTCGATCTTGGGGCGCTGGCCGAACTCGATCGAGTCCTCGACGGCGAGGTGGTCGAGGTGCAGCAGCGCGCCGACCTGCTCCATGACCTCGGGCTTGGGAGCGTGCAGGCGCAGCCAGAAGCGCTCCCCGTTGTCCATCAGGGAGCGCATCCGGTCGGCGTCGAACGTCTCGAGGATCTCCACGCCGCGCGACCGTAGCGGCTGCTCCGGCGGCTTCCGACCCGCGGGGGCTACGTGCGCAGCAGGTCGCGCTCGGCGAACTCGCCCTGCGGCGATCCGCCCGCGCTGCCGGCCTCGGCCAGGTCCAGCTCGATGCGCGCCTCCAGCGACGAGGTCTCGGCGACGACGCTGGGGGCATCGGCGACCAGGACCCACGCGATCACCGCGCCCGCTAGCGCGACGGCGGCGCCGATCTGCAGGCTCACGTTCATCGCGTCGACGAACGCCGTCTGCACGGCGGCGCCGGCGCGGCCGGGGATGCCCGCACCGCCGTTGGCAAGCGAGGAGGTGAGGCGGTCGATGCGGGCGGGGGAGGCGCCGGGCAGCAGGCTCGTGAGCTTCGAACGGCCCAGGCCGCTGATGAGCGCGCCGACGATCGCCACGCCGAACGTCCCGCCGACCATGCGGCTCATCGAGAGCACGCCGGACGCGGCACCCGCCTTCGCCTGGTCGACCGCGTTCATCGCGGCGGTGCTCATCGGCGACATGACGAGGCCCATGCCCAGGCCCATCAGCACGAACGCGCCGACGAGGAAGGCGTAGCTCGAGTCGACGGCCAGGTGGCCCTGCCAGAACAGCGAGATCGCGACGAGCACCAGGCCGCCGACCATCGGGATCCGCGGGCCGATCCCGTCCGCCAGGCGCCCGGAGATCGGGCCCATGAAGATGATCACGACGGTCGAGGGCAGGAAGCGCACGCCGGCCTGCAGCGGCGTGTAGCCGTGGATGTTCTGCATGTACAGCGCGAGGAAGAAGAACATCGCGAGCATCGCGAAGCTCACGATGAACGCGACGAGGTTCGCGCCCAGGAACGACCGCGAGCGGAAGTAGGAGAAGTCGAGCATCGGCGCCGGGCTGCGGCGCTCGACGACGACGAACGCCGTCAGCGCGACCGCGGAGACGACCCACAGCGCGATGATCTGCGGCGAGCCCCAGCCCCAGTCGTTGCCCTCGACGAGCGACAGCACGAGCGCCCCGAGGCCGGCCGTGAGCGTCAGCACGCCGGGGACGTCGACGAAGCGCGCGGCGGACTCGTCGCGCGACTCGTGCGCGGCCCACAGCGTCACGCCCACGGCGATCGCCGCGACGGGGACGTTGATGAGGAAGATCGACTGCCAGGAGACGTTCTCGACGAGGAAGCCGCCGACGACCGGTCCGATCGCCAGGGCGATCGCGCTGGCGCCGGCCCACGTGCCGATCGCCTTGCCGCGCTCCTCGGGCGGGAAGGTGTTCGTGATGATCGACAGCGTCGCGGGCATCATCAGCGCGGCGCCGACGCCCTGCGCGGCGCGGCCGGCGATCAGCCAGACGTCGGTCTGCGAGAAGGCGATGAAGAGGCTCGAGAGGCCGAAGATCGCCACGCCGAAGAGGAAGATGCGCCGGCGGCCGAAGATGTCGCCCAGGCGCCCGCCGGTGACCAGCAGCACGGCGAAGGTCAGGGTGTACGCGTTGACGGTCCACTCGAGATTGCTGATCGAGACGTTCAGGTCGCGCTGGATCGACGGGAGCGCGACGTTCACGACGGTGTTGTCGAGCATCACCATGAACAGCGCGAAGCACATCGCGCCGAGGGTGAACCAGCGGCGGTTGTCGGCGTGGATCGTGGGGAGGGAGCGTGAGGCCATGAGGTTCCTGGTCAGTCCGTGGAGGCTGGGGCGGGGAGGTCGCCGAGCGCGTCGGCGAGCCTGGCGCGGCGGCGGTCGTCGAGCGTCGCGACGAAGCGCTCGATGTTCTGCAGGCGCACGTTGTTGACGCGCCCGATCACCTCGCGTCCGGCGTCGGTGACGAGCACGCGCTTGACGCGCCGGTCGTGCTCGTCCTCGCGGCGGGCGAGCCAGCCGCGCTGGAGCAGGGTCTCGATCGTGCGGCTGGAGCTGGGCAGCGAGCAGCTCAGGCGCTCGCTGAGCTCCTTCACCGAGAGCTCGACGTCGGCGCTGCCGAGCGCCTCGAGCATCTTGACCTGCATGATCGAGACGTCGAGCTCGTCGAGGATCGCGAAGAACTCCGTGTTGCTGGCGTGCATGAGCTGCTGCCAGAGCCGGAGGAGTGCGGCCGAAACGCCGCTGACCGACGTGTCGGCGGTGGTGCTGGGAGTTGCTTGCACAACCGAAAGTGTTTCACGAGCACAGTGGTTGTGTCAACCGCAGCCGTCTTTCGGGCGGTCCTGCCGGGCGAGCGCGCTGCCGGCTAGGGCAGCATGAGGTCGTTCTGCGAGGAGATGCGCTTGTGGCCGATCATCACGATCGCGGGGGCGACGGTGTCCCCGGCGACCTTCACGCGGTAGGTGCCCGGCAGGGCCTGGGCCTTGATCGTCGCGGTGTCCTGCGGGTTGATCGGGCCCGTCTGCTGGCGAATGCCGACTTTGCCCGAGCCCGGCAGCGTGGCCGTCTCGAACGTCACGGTCTGCGCGTTCCCGGTCAGGTTCGTGACGAGCACGGTGACGGGGCCCGCGCCGGCGCGGCTGGGCGAGACGTTGATGCGCGAGGGCGTGATCGTCGCGCTCATGACGATCGGCGCCGGCGGCCGCAGCCGGTTGTCCTGGCGCTCCTGTGTTCCGCACCCCGAAGCCGCGAGCGCCACGACGCCCGTCAGCGCGATCGCAAGCGTCGTGCGCATCCCGGTCCTCATCCCTCCAACCCATGCGGCGCAATCACCGCCGCGCGCACACTACCCGAGCCCGCGGCGGGCGCAACTGCGCGGGTGCGCGGCCGTCAGTGGCCCAGTTGCGCGGCGTGCTCGGCGGCGATGTCCGCGAGCTGCGTCTGGAGGCGGTCCCAGGCGGCGTCCTCGGCCTCCTCGTACCGCGCGCCGCCGAGATCGCGGAGGTCGTCGGCGTACCTCTGCCAGGCGTCGCGGGTGCGCTGTTCGAGCACGTGATCCTGCTGCGGGGCGATGATGCTCACGACGTACCTCCCTCGTCCGGTATGCGGACCATACCCCGCTCATCGGCCGTCACGCGCCGCCCCGCGACCCGCCGCTGGACGAACTGGCGCACGAGCACGTGCATGCCGTCGGGCGCGCGGCGTAGACCGTCGGGGCGATGGATGACGCCACGCCCCTGCGCAGCGCCGAGTTCCTCGTCGTCGACACGGAGACGAACGGGCTGGCCGGCGAGGCCTGCGAGCTGACCGAGGCGGCCGCCGTGCTGGTCGGCGGCGGGGAGCTCCACGAGCGCTGGGAGACCCTGGTGCGCGTCGAGCGCCCGCTCTCGCGGCAGATCCAGCGCTTCACCGGGATCACGCAGTCGATGGTCGACGATGCGCCGCCCGCGCAGGCGAGCCTGCCCGAGCTCGCCGACCTGCTCGACGGCCGCGTGCTCGTCGCGCACAGCGCCGCGTTCGACCGCCGCGTGCTCGCGCAGGCCTTCCAGCGCGCCGGCGTCGAGTGGCCGGATCCGCCGGTCGTGTGCACCGTCGCGCTCGCGCGGCGCCTGCATCCGCTCGCGCGCCAGCGCAAGCTCCAGCCGCTCGCCGAGTCGCTCGGGATCGAGGTCGACGTGACCCATCGCGCGCTCGCCGACGCGGAGACGTGCGCGCGCGTCTTCTGCGCGCTGTTCCCCCGGCTCTGCGCGAACGCGGCCACGGTCGGCGAGGCGCAGGCGCTGCTCGGCCCGCAACGCCCGCGGCGCCGGCGGGCCGGGGCGACCGATGGCGGCGGCCTCCCGCACGGGACGCGGCGCCGGATGCCGGACATCTCCGGCGTCACGGACGCGCCGGGCGTCTACGTCGCGCGCAATGCGAGCGGCCAGGTGCTGTACGTCGGCAAGTCGATGCAGGTCCGCACGCGCGTGCGCTCGCACTTCGCGCCCTCCTCGCGCTCCGGCGCCTGGACGGCGCGCGCCGAGACGATCGAGCACCACGTCACGGTCTCCGAGCTCGGCGCGCTGCTGCTCGAGCAGCGGCTCGTCGACGAGCTGCGCCCGCCCGGCAACGCGCGCCTGAAGCCCGTCGACGACTGGGTGTGGCTGCGCTGCCGGCTCGACATCGGCTTCCCGGTGCTCGAAGTCGCGCGCGAGCCGGCGGCCGGACTCGCGGTCAACGTCGGCCCGCTGCGCGGGCGGGCGACGGCGAGCGAGCTGCTCGAGCAGCTGACCTCGCTGTTCGGGCTGCGCCACTGCGGGCGGCGCCTGCAGCGTCGCGATCACCCGTCCGCCTACGGGCAGATGGGGCGCTGCCTCTCACCGTGTCTGGGCGACCTCGATCCCAACCTCTACCGCCGCCGCCTCGACGCGGCGCTCGCGCTGTTCGACGGCGCGGACGCCGGGCGCGCGATCGTGCGCCACGTCGATCGTCTCGTCGCCGACGCGGCCGCGGACCGCCGCTACGAGCGCGCGGCATGGCTGCGGCGCCGCCGCGAGCGGATCGCCGTCCTCGTCCGGCGTCTCGGCCCGGGCCTCGCGGCCACCGAGAGCCGCCCACGGCTCGTGCTCGCCGACGCGCCCGACGGCGAGGCGTGGGAGGCCTTCTGGCTGGTCGGCGGACGGGTGAGCGGCGGCGTCGTGGTGGGCGCCCTGGCGGAGATGGTGGCGGTGACGGACGAGGCGCTGCGGTCGCCGTGCCGGCCGCTGACGCCGGCCGACGTCGCGGCGGCGCGCACCGCGGAGACGTGGATCGCGGCGAACGAGCCGTACACGCTGGACCTGGCCGGTGGGGTGGAGCGCGATCGGCTGGCGGGGTTCCTCGGGGCGTGCGGGGTCGCGCTGGCGGCTTGAGGCGCCCCGCAGCACGGGTACGCCGGCGGACGACGAGTTACGCGACTGCGAACGGCAGATCGACGACGACCGCGGTCACGCCCTCCGAGCCCGCCACGAGGGTCGCACCCACCTCGGCCTCCCGTCGCACCAGCGCCAGCCCGATCGGCCCGAACACCGGTGAGACGACGCTGCTCGTCAGGGTGCCGACCGCGCGCTCGCCGAGCAGCAGCGGCGCGCCCGCGGCGACCGGCGCCGAGAGGCGCAATCCGCACAGCCGCCGGTTGGGCCTGCCCTTGTAGAAGAGACGCGCGACGGTCTCCTGGCCCGGGTAGCACCCCTTCGTGAAGCTCACGGCGCGCTCGTTGAGCCCCCCCTCCTGGGGGATCGTCGCGTCGTCGAGGTCGATGCCGTAGCGCGGGCGCCCGGCCTCGACGCGCAGGACGTCAGCGTCGTCCTCCTGCGCCGCGACTGCGCCGGCGGCCAGCAGCGCTGCGCGGACGCGCTCGGTGTCCTCGCTGCGGCAGATGACGTCGACGCCGATGTCCGTGGCGGCGAGCACGACGTCGACGTCGTCGATCCGCGCCGCCGCGTTGGCGTACTCGGCGCTCGCCAGCCCCGCCGCACCCGCGACGGTCCGGCTGTGGGGCCCGATCAGCGAGAGCAGCCCGCGCTGGAGCGTGCGCTTGTGCAGGTGCGCGTCGAAGCCGACGAGCCCGTGGCGCAGCGCGTCGAACACGCCCTGCAGGGCGGCGCGCTCGGTGTCCAGCAGCAGCTCGTCGCCGGTGTCGAGGACGCGCAGATCGCCGAGCATCCTGCCCTTGGGGGTCAGCACCGCGGCGTAGAGCCCGCTGCCGGCCTGCAGGGTCTCGATCTCGTTGGTGACGAGCGCGTTGAGCGCCGCCTTCGCCTCGGAGCCGCTGAGCGCGAGCTTCCCGCGCTCGGAGCGGTCGAGCAGCCCGGCGCCGCTGCGCAGCGCGTCCCGGGTCCTCGTCTGTCCGCTGATCGCCATGCCTGGCACCCGAGGATACGCGGCGCCCGCGCGCCGAAGTTCGAACCTCCGTCGATTCTCGTTTAGCCGTGCCATAATCATGGTTGTGGACGAGCAGACCCAGCGCCCCTCGGCGGCCGTCGAGGACTACGCGAAGGCCATCTACGCGCTGGAGCACCGCGGCGACGGCGCGGTGACCACGACCGCGCTGGCCGAGCGCCTCGGGGTCACCCCGGCGTCGGCGTCGGGAATGGTGCGCCGGCTCAGCGAGCTCGGACTCGTCGCCCACGAGCCCTACCGGGGCGTGGTCCTGACCGACGCCGGGCGGCGGGTGGCGCTCGAGGTTCTGCGCCACCACCGCCTGCTCGAGCTGCTGCTGACCGACCTGGGGCTGCCGTGGGACCGCGTGCACGACGAGGCCGAGGTGCTCGAGCACCACATCTCCGAGGACCTCGAGCAGCTCATCGCGGCGCGGCTGGGCCATCCGACCCACGACCCGCACGGCGACCCGATCCCGACCGCCGACCTGACCATCGACGAGGGCGTGACGGTCGCGCTGGATGCGCTCGAGCCCGGCGCGCGCGGGCGCTTCGTCCGCGTGTCCGACGCCGACCCCGACATGCTGCGCTACCTCGGCGAGCGGGGGATCGCGCCGGGCGACACGCTCGAGGTCGTCGACAAGCAGCCGTTCGAGGGGCCGACGTTCGTGCGATTCGACACGACCACCCACGCCCTCGGCGGCGCGCTGGCCCGGGCGATGCGCGTCGAGGTCGACGCGTGACGCCGGCGCCGCCGCCGCCGTCGGCGCGCGACGTCCTGCCCGTGCCCGCCGCCGCGCCCGCGCCGGTCCCTGCCGGCGTCGACGCCGAGACCGCGACGCTCCCGGGGCTCAGCGACCTCCAGCGGCTGCGCGGCCGCGGGCGCGCGCGGACGATGCTGGCGATGCTCGGCCCCGCGTTCGTGGCGTGCATCGCCTACGTCGACCCGGGCAACTTCGCCACGAACATCGCCGGCGGCGCGAAGTTCGGCTACCTCCTGCTCTGGGTCCTGCTGGCGGCGAACCTCATGGCGATGCTGATCCAGAACCTCTCGGCGAAGGTCGGGATCGCGACGGGCCGCAACCTGCCGGAGCTGTGCCGCGAGCACTTCTCGCGCCGCACGTCGTTCCTGCTGTGGGCGCAGGCCGAGGTCATCGCGATGGCGACCGATCTCGCCGAGTTCGTCGGCGCCGCGATCGCGCTGAACATCCTCTTCGGGGTCCCGCTGTTCGCCGCGGGCGTGCTGACCGCGATCGCGTCGTTCGGCATCCTCGCGCTGCAGCGCCGCGGCCACCGGCGCTTCGAGGTCGCGATCGCGTTCTTCCTGGCGATCATCCTGCTCGGGTTCCTCTACGACACGCTGCGGATCGGCTTCGACGCCGGCGCGGCCGCGAAGGGGTTCGTCCCGTCGTTCGACGGCTCGGACAGCGTGCTGCTGGCCGCCGGCATCCTCGGGGCGACGGTGATGCCGCACGTCATCTACCTGCACTCGGCGCTGACCCAGGACCGCGTGCGTCCACGCGGGGACGAGGAGAAGCGCACCCTGCTGCGCTTCCAGCGCGTCGACGTGACGATTGCGATGACGCTGGCGGGCCTCGTGAACATGTCGATGCTGCTGATCGCCGCCTCGCTGTTCCACGGCAGCCCGCTGCAGAGCCTCGACACGATCCAGGGCGCCTACGACGGCTTCAAGTCGCTCGTCGGGCCACAGGCGGCGACCGCCTTCGGCCTCGCGCTGCTCGCCTCGGGCTTCGCCTCCTCCAGCGTCGGGACGTACGCGGGCCAGGTCGTGATGCAGGGGTTCATCGCGCGCACGATCCCGCTCGCCCTGCGGCGTGCGATCACGATGGCGCCGGCGCTGCTGGTGCTCGCGATCGGGGTGAACCCCTCGCGGGCGCTCGTGATCAGCCAGGTGATCCTGTCGTTCGGCATCCCGTTCGCACTCGTCCCGCTCGTGATCCTGACGCGGCGCCGCGACGTGATGGGCGTGCTCGTCAACGCCCGCCGGACGACGATCGCCGCCGCGATCGTCGCCGCGGCGATCATCGCGCTGAACGTCTTCCTGATCGTCCAGACGCTGTTCGGCTGACGGCCGGACGCCGGTCGTCGCTGGTGGACCCATCCGCAAGTCCGGCGGGTTCCCGGCGGCGCATCGCCGCCGTGGCGTCGTCCTCGGTCGGGGCAATGCCGCCGGCATTGCCCGCTCCCTGCGTCCTTGCCACGAACGACGATGCATCCGCCGGATAACCCACGGGACTTCCGGACAGATCCACTAGGCCGTCGGGGCCACGGGCCCGGCGGCCGTCGCACCGCCCGCACCGGGCAGCGGGGGCGACCCTCCGTCGCGCGCCTGCAGCAGCGTCCAGCCGAGGGCGCCGATGCCGAACACGACGGCGCACAGGAAGGCCAGCGCGCCGAGGACCGGGATCAGCGCGAGCCCGCGCAGGATCCCCCAGCCGATGAAGAACGCCGCGAGACGTCCGCCCGCGTGGAGCCGGCGTCCGAGCAGCCAGGCGCTCGTCACGTACCCGAGGCCGGCGAGCGGCACGAGGGCGAGCAGCAGGCCGATCGCCAGCGGGATGCCGACGAGCGTGACCATCGCGATCAGCGCCAGCAGCGGCAGGCCGATGAAGGCGACGCAGCCGACGCCGATCGCCGGGCCCCAGCCGGTGCGCATGCGCACGAACGCCGCGTCGGCCGCGCGCGGCGCGAGCAGCAGCGCCAGCAGGCCGAGCACGAGCGTCGAGACGCTCATCGCGATCCACAGCACCGCGGCGGAGATGAACGGCGCAAGGTGCCCGACGTGCGTGTCGATCTTCTTGACGTCGCCGCCCACACGCGCTCCGGGCGCGATCACCGGCGCGTCGCTGCCGTAGGTGATGCCCTTCCCGACGACGCCGGTGCGCGCGACGAAGGCCTGCCCGCCGACGGTGACCAGGTGGCCGCGCACGACGCCCGCGACGTGCACGATCCCGTCGACCGCGACGACGTCGCCGGTCACGGTCGCCCCGCGCGGGACGTTCACGTCGCCGTCGACGATGCCGATCGTGCGCGCGGTCTGGCCCGGCTTGAGGTCGACCTGGCCGCGCAGGACGAGCTGGTCGCCGGGCTGCCCGATGTGCACGTGCACGTCGAGGTTCGAGGCCTGGGCGCCGGCGGGCGCGACGGCGCTCGCCGCGAGGGCGACCGCGAGCAGGTTGCGGAGCATGGCACGACGGTAACGGCGGCCACGGCCGGTGACCATGCGGGGGTCCCCCGACCGCATACGGGGGGTGGCACCATCCTGCGCGCTGGGCCGGGGCGTACGCTTCGACGCCGATGCCCCCCACCGCACTGACGCGCGACGCGCTCGCCGACGACCCGATCGAGCAGTTCCGGCGCTGGCTCGCGGACGCCGAGGCGACCGGCATGGTCGACCCGAACGCGATGACCGTCGCGACCGCGGGCTCCGACGGCCGTCCCTCCGCACGCACGGTCCTGCTGCGCGGAGCGGACGCCGCCGGCTTTCGCTTCTACACGAACCGCGACAGCTTAAAGGGCCGCCAGCTCGCCGAGAACCCGCGCGCCCAGCTGCTCTTCTTCTGGCGCGAGCTCGGGCGCCAGATCCTCGTGCACGGCACCGTCGCCCCCACGAGCGACGCGGACTCCGACGACTACTTCGCCGGCCGTCCGCGCGTGTCGCGCCTGGGGGCGATCGCCTCCCGCCAGGGCCGCGTCATCGCAGGGCGCCAGGATCTGCTCGACGCCGTCGCCGCAGCCGACGCCCAGCACCCCGGGGAGGACGTCCCGCGTCCGGCGCACTGGGGCGGCTACCGCCTGACACCCGAGGCGATCGAGTTCTGGCAGGCCGGGGAGTTCCGCCTGCACGACCGGTTCGTCTACGCGCGCG